>NZ_JAJVKW010000006.1:0-336206 GCF_024198255.1 Myxococcus guangdongensis | reverse complement strand
AGCCGATCATAGACGCGGTCCATCCGCGCCCAGCCGAGCGCGCCCTCGGTGACGAAGTCGAAGACGCGCCGCAGCGGTTCGTCCGGGTCATGCAGCTTGCCCAGGCAGTGCACGCCGACGTCCCACTCGTAGCCCTTGCGCTGGAAGGTGTGCGTCATCCCCCCGGCGATGGAGTGCCGCTCGAGCACCAGCACCTTCAGGCCATGGCGGGACAGGATCGCCGCCGCGCCCAGCGAGCCCATCCCCGAGCCGATGAAGATGACGTCGAAGGACGCACCCGTGGCGGACGCGTCGACGCGTCGAGAAGTGATTGCCATGACGGTGGGCCTCTCAGTCCCGAACGGGCTCGCGAACAGGCGCGGTGGCCAATCGCCAGAGCAACACGGGCAGGCCGATGACGGGGCGCAGGAAGAAGTGGCGGCGCTGCTTCGGGGTCAACACGCGACGCAGGAAGAAGTGCAGCCGCAGCTGCTGATACCAGGGCAGCGCGGGCGCCAGGTGGTGGGACAGGTGACAGGGTTGGCCCCAGGGCCCGCCCCCGAGCAAGAGCCCCCAGAACCCCAGCCCCAGCTCCCGCGTCCCGTTCACCCGGTCCAGGGGCATGAACAGGTGCTCGGTGCTCTCGCGGAGTCGGTCCAGCACGAAGCTGAGCCAGCTGCCGACGAGGAACAGCGCCACGCCGGTGAAGAGCCAGCCATGCAGCCACGTCGCCAGCGCCGCGCAGAGCACCAGGTACACGTTGGTCAACAGCACGGAGAGCCGTCGGCTCCGCGTGTGCTCCTGCGGACGCCAGGGGAAGTAGTCCGAGTGGCTGAGCATCGGCGCCAGCGGCAGCAGGCTGCCCAGCAGTCGGCGCGGCCGGACGTGGTGCGTGAAGGAGCCGTCCTCCGACGTCCCCAGGCTCCGGTGGTGGCTCGCGTGCGCCTCCGCGTAGTGCTCCGGGTCCGCGAGGAAGAGCCGGCAGGCGTTGTTCGCGAGCCCCCTCAGCACGCGCCCCACCCGTCCCCTGCCCACGATGAGGAGGTCATGCGCGGCGCCCTCGTGGACGCTGAGCGTGACGATGCCGCAGACCAGGAAGCCGTGCACCGCGCCTGCGACCAGGCCCGCGAGGATGACGCCCCACACGGTCGACAGGGACCACGGCAACACGAAGGGCAACCCCGTCAACGACAGGACGTCCGCAGCGAACAGGGACAACAGGAGCAGCACGTTGACGGTGTCATGCAGCACGGGATGCGCGCGGAACCACACCAGGGAGTCGCGGGCCCTGCCACGGATGGCTTCGAGCTGCGCGTCGGTGAGCGCGGGAAAGTCTTCGAGCGCGAGCCTCGCATGCGCGGACGCGCGCCGCAGGTCATCTGGATGGAGATTCATGGAGTCGAGAGCGGCTGGGAACAGGCGCTGGAGGTGCCATCAAGATGTCTTTGATTGCGCCGCCGCTCAACTCGCTTGGGTGCTCACATTCGCGCGCCCGAGGGAGAAGTGGCCTCGGGAGCGTGCTTTTCGGACCTACTGCTCATATTTGCGTCGAGGCGCCGCGGCCTTCCTCGGCGGGTGTCCGAGCCGCGCGGGTGACGGGCTCAGATAGCCAAGCACCAGCACACACAGCTCCTCGGGGAACGCGTCGTTCGTGAGGTAGTCGGGCCGGTCCACGCCGGCGGCGTGACAGAGCGCCTCCAGCGTGTGGACGATGATGAAGACCGCCATGTCCAGCTCTCGCGGACGGATTTCCTCCAGCCGCGCCGCCAGGAACACGCGCACCAGCCGGAACAGCTGCTGCTCGAAGGTGTCCACGTGCCCCAGCGGGCGCAGCACCGGCAGGAGCGCATACCGCAGCGAGTCCAGCTGGGGGTGCAGCCGCTTGAGCGTGAGGATGTGGTGGATGATGGAGGGCACCGCGACGCTCAGCGGGGCCGGCGCGAGCTCTTTGAGTCCCGCGTCGAACTCCGTCAGCCAGCGCGAGCCGTGGTGCTCCAACACCGCGAGCACCAGCCCCTCCTTGTTCGGATAGTACTGGTAGAGCGAGCCGATGCTGACGCCGGCCTCCTCGGCGATGCGGTTGGTGCTCGTCGCCTCGTAGCCGTCACGGACGAGCAGCCGCGCCGCGGCGGTGAGGATGGCGTCACACGTCGCCTGGGCCCGCTGCTGACGAGGCTGCTTGCGACGCGAAGGGGAGGGACTGCGCGGCATCACGACTCCTCGAGCTGGAGCCGAACCATTCCAAGGAGTGCCACTCGCGGTCCACCCCTCGGAGTGCGGGTGGGCTATCTTCCCCACCCGTCCGGGTCACCCATCGACCCTGCTTGGGGGCAACGTGGCGCGCATCAGTCGGTCCAGATTGGTCGGCATCATCACGGTCGGGTTCCTCGTCATCACCTTCACGGCGGTGTCCATCGGCTACTTCGGCAGCGGGACGGTGCACCTGCTCACGGTGGGCAACGGCGCCGTGGAGCTGGTCGTGGACGACGTCACCCTCGAGCCGAAGAGCCACGTCCAGGACCACCTCGTCTTCGACGTCAGCCGGGGCCAGCACAAGGTGAAGCTGACGGATGTCCTCTCGGGCACCGTCACGCACTACACCCTGGAGATGCCCCACGGCTTCGCCAGGCTGCTGCTGCCCACGCGCGAGGACCAGTGCTTCCTGCGCTTCGACATGAAGAACGCCGCGTACGGGCGCCCGGATGATCTAATCAAGAACCATGGGCCGCGGGTGGAGGAGCGCTACGAGACGCGCAGCGAGCCCATCAAGCTTCCCACCCAGACGTACCTCACCTTCAAGGAGCTCCCCGAGCGCGTCAAGGCGTCCGACCAGGTGTTCCTCTTGCGTGACGTGCCCTGTGACTTCGCGAGCGAGGGCACCAACCCGGCCCTCACCACCCTCATCCTGCACGAGCGCGCCGATGAGCTGTTCACCGACCCGGACACGCTGCTCAATGACGAATTCAAACCCACGGCGGAGGAGTAGCCTCACCCGCCCCCAGGTCTGAGTTCACCAATGACTCACTTGCGGCACGCCAAGCCTGCCCTCTATACGCAGGATTAGCGGACTTTTCCGCGAAATCCAAACACGAGGCTTTGGCGTGAGCATGCGAAGAAACCCCGGACCCAGGTCCGCAGCGGGCATGAAGTGGTGTACCAGGCTGTCCCTCGCCGGAGTGCTGGCCCTCACCGGCTGCGCGGAGACGTCGCCCCAGGCCGCCGCGGAGGGCGAGCCCCTCGGCGAGGCGGTCCTGGCCGCGAACGGCGAGTGCCAGGTGCAGCCCCCGTTCGACCCGAACTTCGAGCCGGAGCTCGAGTGGGCGTGGAGCTCCAGCACCGTCCTGCCGACGCACGTGCAGGTGATGATGTCCCCCATCGTGGTGGACGTGAACGCGGACGGGGTCCCCGACGTCGTCTTCAGCAGCTTCGCGGGCAGCAACTACACCACCAACGGCGTGCTGCGCGCGCTCGACGGCGCCACGGGTGCCGAGCTGTGGACGGTGACGGACCCGACCTTGCGCGTGCGCGGCGCCGGCAGCATCGCGGGCGGCGACATCGACGGGGACGGGCTGGTGGAGATCTGCGCCATCCCGGAGAACGGCCTGGGCCTGCTGTGCTTCGAGAACACGGGCGCGCTCAAGTTCCGGACGAGCATCTCCCAGAACAGCTGGGGTGGCCCCTCGTTCGCGGACCTGGACGGCGACGGCACGGTGGAGATCCTCAACGGCCAGACGGTGTTCAGCAACACCGGCGTGGTGAAGTGGACGGGGACGGACACGCTGGGCGGCCCCCAGGGCCCCATCTCCTTCGCGGCGGACATCGACGGGGACGGCCTCCAGGAGGTCATCAACGGCCGGTCCATCTATCGCCATGACGGCACGCTCAAGTGCCGCAACACCTCGATTGGCAACGGGCTCGCCGGCGTCGCCAACTTCGACGCGGACTCGCATGGCGAGGTCGTCGTGGTCAGCGGCGGCAACGTGTCGCTCATGGACGACGACTGCACCCTGCTGTGGAGCACGGCGATTCCCGGCGGCGGCAGCGGCGGCGCGCCCAACATCGCGGACTTCGACGCGGACGGCAGCCCGGAAATCGGCGTGGCGGGCGCCAGCCGCTATGCCGTCTTCGAAACCAACGGCACCATCAAGTGGTCCAGCGTCACCCAGGACAACAGCTCCAACGTGACGGGCTCGTCCACCTTCGACTTCGAGGGTGACGGCCGCGCGGAGGTCGTCTACGGCGACGAGCGCCGCCTGCGCATCTACGACGGGGAGACGGGCGCGGTGCGCTTCGACGTGGTCCACGCGTCCGGCACCACGTACGAGAACCCGCTCATCGTCGACGTGGACGCGGACGACAACGCCGAAATCGTCGTCGCCTCGAACAACTACGCGTTCTCCGGCCCCACGGGCATCCGCGTGTTCCGCGACCGCAAGGACGGCTGGGTGAACACGCGCCGCATCTGGAACCAGCACGCGTACTCCGTCACCAACGTCAACGACGACGGCACCATCCCCGCACACCCCGTGGAGAACTGGCGCACGCCTGGCCTCAACACGTTCCGCGCCAACAGCCAGGGCACCGGCTCCACCAGCCCCTACGCCGCGGCGGACCTCATCGCCGGCGAGGTGACGTCCTCGTGCGACAGGACCACGGGCACCCTGAGCCTGCACGCGCGCGTCACCAACCAGGGTGACGCCGCCGCCTCCTCGGGCATGCGCGTGGCCTTCTACAATGGCAACCCCACCTCCGGCGGCGCCCTGCTGGGCGTGGCCACCCTCCCCACGGTGCTCGCCGCGGGCAGCAGCGCGGTGGTGAGCGTGGCGCTCGCCACCCCTCCCGGTGGCACCTCCGTCGTCTGGGTCCGGGCGGACGACGACGGCACCGGCGTGGGCCGCGAGACGGAGTGCATCGAGACCAACAACGCGGGCAGCGGACCGGTGAGCCTCGCCTGCTCCACCAACGTGCCCCCCGTGGCGCTGTGCCGCGACGTGTCCGTCGACGCCAGCCCCACCACCTGTCAGGCCCCGGCCAGCGTGGACAACGGCAGCCATGACCCGGACCACCAGCCCGGTCCCTTCTCCGTGTCCCAGTCGCCCGCGGGTCCGTTCGGCCCGGGCTCGCACGCCGTCACGCTGACGGTCTCCGACGGCCAGTCCACCGACACGTGCACCGCCACCGTCACCGTGGTGGACGTCACGCCGCCGGTCATCACCTGCCCCGCCGAGCGCATCGTCCAGGCGACCAGCCCCGCCGGCGCGTACGTCACGCCCGCCCCGGCCACCGTCGCCGACGCGTGCGGCGCCCAGGTCAGCGGCCCCGCCGCCGGCACCTATCCGCGCGGCACGACGCCCGTGACGTACACGGCCACGGACGCGGCGGGCCACAGCGCCTCCTGCACCACCGCCATCCACGTGGTGGACGCTTCGGCCACCCCGCCCAACCTCATCATGTGCGACGTGCCGCGCTACACCTCGGCCGCGCAGGTGAAGGCGTGCGGTTGGGCCACCACCAGCGCGGGCGGCGCGCCCATCAGCGTGGTGCTGCTCTCCATCAACGGGGGCGCCCCCATCCGCCTCACCCCCGACGCGGGCGGCGGCCACGTCGTCGAGTGGCTGAGCCTGGCCGAGGGCCACTACACCCTGACGCTCACCGTCATCGCCACCGACGGCGCCTTCGCCACCCAGAGCCGCCAGGTGACGGTGGACCGCACCGCCCCGCTGCTGCGCGTCGTCGCCCCTGACGTCACCCAGCCGCAGCCGCGCACGGTGAACGTCGTCACCGAGGTGACGGACCTCTCCCCGGTCCACGTGACGGCCAACTGGGTCAGCGCCGCCGACGTCGGCGCGGGGACGAACCTGGCGACCACGCCGGTGACGTTCTCCGGCCCCGGCTCGCACGTCGTCCTGCTGCGCGCCACGGACGCCGCGGGCAACACGTCCGAGCAGGTCATCACCGTGCTCGCCCAGTAGCACGCACCGGAAGCCACCTTCCGCGGGCCAGCACGCGCCGCGGAAGGTGTCCCGGCGTCATTGCTCCGTCGGCTGCACCAGCGCCTCCTGTCCGCCTGGGACAGGGTGGGCCTCGAGCGCCGTGTAGACCTCGAACCAGGACTGATAAGCGCGCCAGGTCGGGTCCTTCTGCTCCAGGAGCGTGCGCCGCGCCCCCGCCATCCGCTGGGACACGTCGAAGGGCAGCTTCGTGCGCCCATCCGACTGCAGCTGCGCCGCGAACCAGAGCACATCCAGCTGCCCGGCATCGACCGGGGCATGCGTGCGGGCCACCAGCGCGTCCGCGTGCTCCAGCGCCATCCCCAACCAGCGGGCGGCGTGGGCCGGGTCCTGACGGTCCACCGCGTTCTCGGCCAGCCGCAGCTCCGCGAGCGTCACCGAGCGGATGTCCTCGTCGCGGTCCAGCTCGTCGAACTGCTCCAGGAACAGCGCGCGGCGCGTCTGCAGCGCCTGGGCCGCGGCCTCCAGCTGTCCCAGGCGCGTGTGCGCGTTCGCGCGCAGCCCCGCGGCGATGAGGCGATAGGAGCGGTGGACGTGCGCGGGCGAGGAGTGCGCCCACTTCAGCGCGGACCGCACGGCCGGGGTCGCCAGGTCCTTCTCCACGCGCGCCAGGTCCTCGAGCGTCCGCGCCGGCTTGCCCGCGCCCAGCGCCGCGGCGCAGCGGGCCAGCCGCATCACCAGGCGGTTGCGCAGGCCCTCCTCGTCGGAAGGCTGGGCCTCGACCAGCGCAAGGCCCTGGTCGTACAGCTCCAGCGCGCGCTCGAAGTGGCCCGCGGCCAGGTGGTAGAGCGCGGCGCGGTCCAAGGCCAGCGGGAGGAAGCGGGCCTGCTTCTCCGTGGCGCGCACCATCGCCAGCGCCGCGTCCGCCGCCTTCGCCGCGTCCTCCTCGCGCCCCACGTGCAACAGCGCCCGCGCGCGCGCCAGCGACACGGCCAGCCCCGCCCCGTTGTCCATGTACGGCAGCTTGTCACGCTGCTCCAGGTAGCCCAGCGCGATGTGGTAGTTGCCCACCTGGGTGTGCAACATGCCCAGCGCGCCGAGAATCATCGCCTTGTAGCGCACGTTGTTGCGCACCAGGTCCAGCGCCACCAGGTAATACCGGTTGGCGCGCTCGGCGGCGGCCGGGTTCTTCCCGCGCAGGAAGTCCTCGTGCTGGATGGCGCCATACAGGACCTGCACCGCGCGCTGGTTCTTGAGCTCCGGCCACGCCGCGCGCAGCTGGGCCACCGCGTCCTTCACCGCCTGCGCGTGCGCCTGGTCATCCAGCTTGGGCAGCTTGCGCGCCAGCAGGTACGCCTTCACGAAGCGCCGCAGCGGCTCCACCATCTTCTCGGACGTGGTGGTCATCTCCTTCTCCACCGCGTCGTGGCTCATGCCGGCGCGCAGGCGCAGGTTCATGGACTCGACGGCGCTCTCCAGCGAGCCCGTGCGCTTCGTCACCAGGTCGAAGTCCGCGCGGGCGTCATCCAGGCGTTGCCGCGCCAGCCGGCGGTACGCGCGGCCCATCAGCGCGCGGCGGAACAGCCGCTCCGCCCGACGCCGGTCCTCGGTGCCCGCGGGCGCGTCGTCCACGTAGACGCTCGCCAGGGCCTCCATCACGCCGTCCGCGCCGAGGCTCGCCGCGCGCTCGACGACCTCCTGGACCAGGACCCGCCGGCGCAGCGGGTCCGTCTGCCGACGGTAGAACGCGAGCAGGGCCTCGCGGATGGCGCGCGGCGTGCGCTCCGCCCGCAGGGCGTTGATGTGCTGCCCCAGCTCCAGGGCGAACGCGTGCGCGGAGCCCTCCGGCGCGCGGGCGAGGGCCTCGGCGAGGAGGGTCTCCGCCTCCGCGTAGGGGCGGCCCCGATACAGGGCGCGGACCGCGGCGGTCGCGAAGTCGAGCTGGTCGTCCGCCTTGAAGATCTTGTGCACGGAGAGCCGGCGGCCGACGTCCACCAGCGCCATCCGGTCATCGAGCTTGCGGTACAGCGCGTCCGCCCGCTCGTAGTAGGCGTCCAGCACCGCGCGCGGCGTGGTGTCCGTCACCTGCGCCGACTCCAGCTCCTGGCGCGCCAGCGTGAAGTCCCCGGCCGCGTCCGCCAGCTCGCTGCGCACCACGTGCTGGAAGACGGCCGTGGCGGGGCTGGGCGCGTTGGCGGGCTCCAACGCGGCCATGCGCTGCTTCTCCGCCTCGCTCAGCTCCTCCACCATGCGGCCCCGCTCGCGCTCCTTCATCGCGCGTCGGTGGTCGATGAGGACGCGCAGCGGCCCCTCCAACCCCAGGGTGGCCGGGTCGCTCACCGCGCCCATGTGCTCGGCGTAGAACTCCGCCGCGCCGAAGTCCTCGAACGCCAGGTGCAGCATGGACAGCCGCATCATCAACAAGCGGCGCGGCCGGGGACGCTCCTCGAGCAGCAGCCGGTGGCGGTAGAGCAGCAGCTGGTCCGCGCGCCGCCCCACCATCTTCAGCTCCTCGTTGAGCCGGGGGACATCCCAGGCCGAGGGCACCTGTCCATCCAGGGGGAGCTGGTACACGTCCAGCGATTGTGAGCGCGAGCACGTCGCCAGCAGCGACTCCGCCGCGGGCGCCGGGTACTGGCAGTTCCACGACGCGCCGGTGAGCTGGTCCGGGCTGGAGGCGGCGGCCAGCGCGGGCGCGTCGTCACGCTCCGGCGAGAACGGCGCGCGGAACAGCACCCCGCTGTCGCTCGCGTCGATGGCGCCGTCCGCGTTGGAGTCGGTGAAGAACTGCACCACGTACAGGAAGCGGCCGTCGCGCGAGAACACCGGCTGGCCGCTCTGCCCCGGCAGGTCCAGCGCGAGCTTCACGGGCTTCGCGCCGGGGACATCCAGCCGGAGCGCCTCCAGGTGGGGCGCGGCGCGCGCGGCGAAGCCCGGGCCCACCTGCTTCACGGAGCGCTCGACGGGCACGTACACCAACCAGCGCCCATCCGGGGAGAGCGTGGGGCTGGTGAGGTTGCGCTCGAGCAGCGGGCTCGCGCTCCAGGCGCCGCCGGGCCGGACGCGCGACAGCTTGAGGTCGCCCTGGATGGTGGCCCGGCTCACCAGCGCGATGCTCGCGGAGTCGATCCACTCCGCCTGCAGCGCGTTGGCCTCCTCGGTGAGGCAGCGGCGCTCCTCGCCGCCGGGCAGGGCCCGGATGCAGAGCTGACCACCGGCCTGGTCCCGGAAGGAGATGTAGAGCAGGTGCTTGCCGTCGGGGCTGATGCGCGGCCACGTCACGTCCGCGCCTTCATCGAAGAGGCGGCGCTCGCGGCCCTTCTCCAAATCCTGTACGTAGATTTCGGTCGCGATGTTGCGATTGGACGCGAAGATGAGCGTGTTCCCGTCCGGCGACAGCTGCCCCAGGAACTGGTCTCCCACGCCCACGGTGAGCCGCGAGGGCGTGCGCAGCCCTCCGTCGTTCTCGTCATCCTGGGCCCAGGCGCCTCGCGCGAGCAGCGCGGCCAGCAGCAGGACCCGCCTGTCCCTGGACGTCAGCACTGCTTCTCCCCCCAGGTGCCGTCCGCCGCCTCCACCTGCCCGCCGCAGACCACGCCCTCCGCGTGCACCTTGTGCCAGCTCTGGCGCAGCGCCTCCTCCGACGCGTCGGGGCGCTGGGTGCGCATCCACTTCCACAGCTGCAACCGCGAGCGGTTCACCCGCTCCACCAGCGCCACGTCATCGGCCGTCAGGCGTCCAGCCCGGCACCGGCGCCGGCTCTCCACCAGCAGCCCGTCCTTCCCCTCGCCCACGCAGTGACGCCTGAGCAGCTCGTCCACGCGGTCCGCCTGCGTCTTGCCCAGGTTCTCCACCAGCGGCGTGGGCTGGATGCCCAGCTCCTCCAGCTGGTTGGGCGTGAGCGGCACCGGCGTCGGGTTCATGCCCGCGCGCGCCAGCCGCTGCTCCACGTCCTTGAACGAGCCCGAGGCCTGCTCCTCGAGCGCCGTGGCGCGGTCGACCATGACGATCTCCGGAGCGCTGATGCACCCGGGGGCGACGAGGGCGGCCCACAGCAACAACGCGCGGGTCTTCATGGCAAGGCCTCCGTCAGCGTCATCGACTTGATGAGCTGGTCGACGATGGGGCCCATGGGGATGCCCCGGATTTCGTTGATGCTGATGAGCTTCGCCAGCCCGCCCATGGTGATTCGCAGGCTGCCGAAGCCGTGGTTGAAGCTCACCCGCACGTGGTCCGGATACCCGAGCGTCAGGGCATAGCGGACGCGGTTGGTCGCCGGGTCGATGTGACGCGGGTCTTCCAGGTCGAGCAGGTCCAACAGGTGTCGGTTGCCGATGCGCAGAATCTCCGCGCGGCCGTTGATGCTGCGGTCCTTCGCGGAGATGACCACGGCGGCGTTGCCGTCGAAGGGCTCACCCCGGGACGACTGCACGCCGGTGGCGCGCACGCGGGCCTCCAGCTTGGAGTCCTTGCCCTGCCAGTCGAGCAACCACTGTCCGGTGATGCGCCCGCCGCGAACCCCCATCTCCAGCTGCGTCATCGAGACCACGTGCTGGTCGATGGACAGGTTGCCCGCCAGGGGCGCGATGGAGACGAACGGCGTGGTGATGCTGTTCGCGGACACATAGCCGCTGCGCGACAGCAGCGGGTGCTGGTCGGCGAAGCGGAGCATCGGGTACGGGTTGACGTCGATGTCGCTCGACAGCCGCACCTGCCCGTCGGTGAAGAGCACGTCCTCGGAGAGGGGTACGTTGCCATCGAGCGCCTCGACGGCGAAGTTCGCCTCGGGCATCCGCGCGTGGACGTTCTGCAGGAGCAGGTTCGCGCGCATCCTGAAGAGCGTGAGGTCGGGCGAGGCCACGCGGAAGTCGACCTTGACGTGGCCGCTGCTCTCGAGGACGCCGGGCCGCGCGAGCTTCGACAAGTCCTGGGACAGCTCCCCGCGAAGCCCCAGCCTCCGCCGCTCCTCGCCCAGGTCGAGCCGCCCCTTGATGCTCAGCTCGGTGTTCGTCCCGCCGTTCGTCACCTTCAGCTCCGGGACGTGGATGACGCCCGTGGGCTTGCGGCGGGCGGTGAAGGCCCACGCCAGGTCCTGCACCGGATAGGGCAGCGGCGGGTTCTGCTCGACGGAGCGCACCTTCAGCCGCTGCGTCACCTCGATGTCCTCCACCTCCAGCTTGTCGGTGAAGGTGGCGGTGGTGTCGCTGGAGAGGTCGGCGAGGGACAGGCGGCTGTCGGCCATCCCGACGGTGAGCTTCTCCACCGTCATGTCGCTGTGAATCGTGCGCTGGGGGCCGTCGACGCGCGAGTCGACCGCCCAGCGCAACCCGGGGAGGTTCACCGTCAGCGCATCCTGGCGCCAGCGGAAGCCCTGCACGTCCACCACCGCCTTGCCCGCGAAGCTGCCCGTCCGCAGCGGCTCCGGAGAGAATCGGGGCAGTCCCTCCGGGGTGAGCCCGGTGACGACGCCGAGCAGCGTGCCATTCACATCCAGCTTCACGCCCAGCCGCGACGCGTTCAGCTCCTTGGGCACCTGGGCCAGCGCCAGCAGCGGCGCCAGCGTGCCGAGCGGCGGGAGGTCCGCCTTCACGTCTCCCTGAAGCGCGCGCGTCTTGCGCTCGTACGCCAGCGCGACATCGACGGTGGCCTTCACGCCCTCCTGGCTGGTGACGCCCACCTTGACCGACGGCTTGCGCCGGTCCAGGTCCACCTTGAAAGTGTGGCGCTGCGGGCCTCCGTCGGTCTCCCCCACGCGCAGCCCGTCCACGCGCAGCTCCACCTCGCCCTGGTGGCGCCACGCATCGCCCTTCGACTGCGCGACGACGGTGACGTTGCCGGCCGAGATGTCATCCCAGCCCGGTCGCTGCACACGCACCTCGGTGCGATGGTCCACGCGGGGCGCGGCGGAGAAGAGCGCCGTCGCCTTGCCCTGCGAGGACACCCCCACGCCCAGCTGCGTCCAGGGGATGCGCGCGGCGACCTCGTTGGGGATGAAGGGCTGGGCCGCGACCAGGTCCGGGGTCTCGAAGGAGAGCGTGTACGCCACGTCCTCGGCGCCCTTGGTGGCGTCCAGCGTCGCATGCATCGCGCCGACGTCCAGCACCAGTCGCCCCCGGGCCCGGGTGAGGCGCGGCTCGTCCACGTGGGGGAACACCTGCGACGCATCGAGCTTCACGTGCACGGGGCCCTTGAGTACCTCCAGGCCCTCCGCCGTGACGACCTCGAGCGCGCCCACGGGCACGTCCGCGCGCAGCGAGAAGGGCGGCGCTCCCGCGAGCGGCGCCTGGAGCTGGAAGCCCAGCCGTTGAGCCTTCGCGCGGAAGCCCGGGAGCTTCACGTCCACGGCCTCCACCAGACCGGACAGCGCCGCGTCCCCCGCCACCTGGAGCGGCGAGGACGGCTCGGGCCGCAGCTGATGGCCCTTCAGCTCCCCCTGCGCCTTCGGCACCCGCACCGTGGCGGGCCCGTCGACCTCCAGCCTCTGGAGCGCGAACGTCAGCAGCGCGGACAATCCCTGTCGTGCGTCTGGCGTGGCCGCCAGCGAGAGCCGTCCATCGCCGAGCGCCACCACGAGCCCGTCCTGGGCCAGGCGCAGCGACGCGAGCTCGACGTCCAGCCCGAGCTTGCCCTCGGCGCCCAGCATCGGAACCGCGCCCAGGGTGACGTCTCGCGCGTCCAGGTGCACCTTTCCGCGCTCGAGCGTGAACGGACGCCAGTCCTCCGGCAGCACCCGCAGCAGCTTCGAGAGGTCCACGTCCGCCAGGGCGCGCGTCACGACGGGAGCGACGTTCGCGTCATCTGGCAGCACCAGCTCGGCGTGGAGCTCGGCGCTGTCCGTCACACCGGTGCGCTCCAGCTCGAGGAGCGTGCGGCGCGCCTGCGCGTCGAACCGCGCCGACACCGCGCCATGCAGCAACGAGCGCACCGAGAACCGTGGGTCGAAGGTCTGCCGCGCGACGTCCAGGTCCACCCGCGCGCGAGCGGCCGTGGCCCCCGCTTCCACCGCGAGCGCCAGCTCAAGCTCCGCGCGCGCCGCAGGGGCCAGGGTGCCCTCGCGGCGCACCTCCAACGGCAGCGGCGCGCCCGCCTGGCCCAGGTTCGCGAAGAGCTTCCAGGCGCCGTCCTGCTGCTTCACCTCGGCGCCCAGTCCGAGCCCACTCAGCGACCAGCGGTCGACCACCTCGCCGTGCCGCACGCGAAAGTAGGCCAGCGACACTCCCGACACGTCCACGCGCGCGACAGGGAGCGCGGACGCGAGCAACGAGGCGAGCTGCTGGGAGAGCCCGAGCGAGGGCTCCTCGGGGACGGGCTCGGGAGAGGGAGGTCCGGTCAGCGCCGAGAGGGACGTGGGCCCCGCGTCGTCGGCCACCAGCGCCACCGTCACCTCTCTCACCGCCACGTGCTCGACGAGCGTGCCGTCGCTCATGAGCGAGCCGGGCGACCACTTCGCCTCCAGCGTGCCCACGCGCAGGAGCTCGGGCGCGAAGCGTTGGAAGGGAGCGGGTGTGCGCACCACCAGGCCCTCCAACCGCAGGCCCGACAACAGCGACACCTGGGTGGTCTGGTAGTCCACCTGGATGCCCGTGGCCGACTCCACTTGCGAGACGACGTGCGACTTCAGCCAGGGGCGGTCGAGGTTGTGCACGACGACCAGCGCCACGACGAGCACCAGCGCGACGGGCACGACGAGACTCAGCAGGACGCCCGCGAGGACTCGAGCCCACCGCCGGCGCGGTCGTTCAGCTCTTGGGGTTTCCATGTGGCTCGGTTGACGCGCGCGGCCATCATCGTCGGGAGGGTGGGTGAAGTCGAGGACCGGATGCGACCAGGCGGGCGGGCGCCGGGAGGGCCGGGAACGGGCTTCGCGAGACACGGCGGCCGAGGCGCTCGCTCGTGCGTTCCACCCGTGGGACAGCGTTCACCGTAAAGCGGGAGAACGCCGACGACGCCAGCCCTCGGCCAGCGCCAGTCCCACGAGCGTCACGCCCCACGACAGCAACCCCGGCATCACGCCGGGGACCCGATAGCGCAGCGCCACCTGGTGACGTCCCGCGGGCACGGCGACGGCGCGCACGGCCACATTCGCGGGGAGCAGCCGCGCGGGCGCTCCGTCCACGCTCGCCGTCCATCCCGCCTGGAACGCATCGTTCACGATGAGCACCGCGTCCTCGGATGACTCGACCGCCACCACGAGGTGCTCGGGGGTGTCGCGCTCGATGAGGACCCGCCCTGTCAGCGGCGCGGCACTCGCACTGGGGAGCGGCTCCACGCCACACTCCACCGCGGCCTGGACACCGCGACGGAAGGCCTCCGTGTCCAGGAGCCCGAGCGCGGCCCTCTCATCCGACACGCACCGGGGCTTCGCGACGAAGAGCCGCGGCAGCACGTCGGCATGCTCGACGAGCACCAACTCGAACACCTCGTCCCGCGCGAACACCGCGCCCGGCTTGGGCTCCAGCCTCGCGTAGGACGCGGCCGTGTACACGCTGAACCGCACGCCATAGAGCGGCTCCAGCCGGGTGAAGCGCGCGGGCTCGGTGAGCTGCAGCTCCTTCACCCGAACGCTCACGGCGGGCAGATACGCCCCCCCCGCGCCGATGTGCCACAGCGCCGGGGTGTCCGGCATCAACGCGGCGCGCGACATCAACGCCACGCTGTCCTGGAACTCGAAGCCCTCGAATCGGGGCAACTGGAAGCGCTGGAGGCGGGAGGACACTCGAGGCGTGGAGTCCCCCGTCCGCGCGGCATGCTCACGCACGGCTTCGACGAGCGTGGGCGGACTGTCCAGCAGCTCCTCCGAGCCGAGAATGTAGAGCGGCTCGTTCAGCGTGAAGGCCGCGCCCAGCTGCAGCGCCATCAACACCCCGGCCCGAGGCCACGAGCCCGCGAGCCCCGGCAACACGAGCGCGCACCCCAGCGCGAGGCCCGCCGCGATGAAGCCCGCGTCGCTGAACGCATGCGACAGCGTCTCCAACGTCTCGGCGGGCACCTGCGGCCAACGCGCGACGACGAAGGCGGAGGACCACACCGTCCCCAGCCGCTCGGCGAGGGCCACGGCGAGCAGCCCCACCGACATGCCACCGGCCACCCAGGCCGTCCGACGCGCCCGTGGCTCGGAAGACACCAGGGCCTTCCACCCGAAGCCCGCGAGCAGCGCGAGCCCCAGGGTCAGATGCACGACGAGCTTCTCGGGGTAGCGGAACGGCCGCCACAGCGGCAGCACGTCATGGAGCCACCCGTAGACGGGCAACGCGGCCCCGAGCGCGAGCAGCAGCACCAGCCCCCACACCGCGGCGAACGGCGCCCAGCGTCTCCAGGGGATGAACATCAACCCCGCCACCGCGAGCACCAGCACCGGCACCCCGACGAGCGCCGAGTCCGTCCACAGCGAGGAGAAGCCCCCCGTGCTCAAGAGCGGCTTGACCCACTCCTCGGGGACGGCGCGCTCCACGGCGGGATTGGCGAGGTACGGCCCCAGGACGAACTCCGGCAGTCGCCACGGGTCCAGCGACCAGCGCTGCGCGTCCTCGAGCGAGCTGGCGCCCGGGGCCCCGTGCGCGAACACCGCCATGCCCGCGAACAGCTGCGGCGCGGCCAGTCCCGCGCCCATCGCCACGAGGCCCAGCGCGCGGAGCATCCGGGCACGCGGGCCGCCCTGGCCCGTCACCGCGAGCAGCAACACGAAGGCGTTCGCGAAGGCGTAGCTCCACGTGTCGCCGGCCAGCAGCACGCTGGCGAGCCCGAAGGCGGCCACGGCGGCGCGAGCGGGCGTGGCGACACGCAGGAAGCGCTCGGCGGCCCAGAGCGCCGCGGGCAGCGTGGCGCCCGCCATGAGGTACGCCAGGTTGTTGGTGAGCGACACCAGGTGCCCGCTGAAGGCGAACGCGAGCCCCGCGAAGAACGCGCCGCCCCTCGGCACCTCGTACAGGCGCAGGAGCGCGTAGGTGCCCAGGAGGGCCAGCGGCGGACACGCCAGCACCGTGAGCTTCATCGCCACGCCGGTGGAGAACAGGAGCCCCAGCAGCTGGGACGGATGGAAGGGCGCGGACAGCATGATGCCCGCGAACGACTGCCCCAGCCCGTCGAAGGGATACCAGCCGGGGAAGTCCCCGCTGATGACCCGCTGCGCCCAGTAGCGCCGAAGGGGCGCGTAGACCAGGAGCATGTCTCGCGCGATGAAGACCTGCGCGCTGAAGACGGCCCGGTAGAAGAAGAGACAGGTGAGGCCCAGCGCGCCGCCGATGACGGCCCACGTCGAGCGCGGAATCGGGACTCGGACTCCGGCGGGCTCGGGCGAGGCGGGGGGAGGCATCCAGCGCGGGATTGTTCACCCTCCCCCCGCTCGCGTCCAGCGGCGAAGGCCGCCTCACGGAGGCGGTGCTACGCCGCCGGGCTCAGTTCTCGCGCTCGGCGTCCACGCCGATGATGCAGGAGCACTTCTTGGTGATGGCGTTGCAGCGTCCGGAGAGGGTGCCACCGCACTGGGCGTCGGACGTGCAGGAGCGGCCGGGCGTGCAGGTGCCACAATCCGGGTCCAGCGCGCACACCTCGGAGCAGCAGTTGTCGCGGCCACAGCCACAGGGGATGGGCGTCAGGCGACAGCCATAGGGGTTGCCATTGCACCACACCTGCTCGAGCCCGTCCGGGTCGAGCCAACACTGGCGATTGGTTCCGGAGCACGAGGCCGTCACCCCACTGGCGCACGTCAGGCTCACCGTACAGTCCCCGGCGCCGAGCGCCGACTCCTGCTGCCCCACGCTCTCGGACGCGGGGGTCTCCATCACCGGGGTCTGAGCATCGTTCTGCGCGGGCTCACACCCGGTCAGCAGCATCGCGGCGACAACAAGCAATCCAGCCAGGCTCTTCATGGGAAACCTCTCTCGGTTGATGGATGGGATGACGCGCTCGGGGGAGCGCGGCGGCGAGATATGACAGACGCCACCGCAAGTGAAGACAGTTCTCACCGTCACGTCTTCGCGGCGAACATCAATCCCAATCACACAGGTGCGGGCCGCCCCAATGAGTCACGGACGACCGCGCGTCTTGTATTGCATGGCTGGATTATTCGACGAACGCCGCGAGGTTCTCGAGCGTGGACGACATCCCGACGAGGTGGTCCTCCTGACGGATGCCCTCGGGCACATCCACACAGTGGATGGAGACCTCGGTGCCGGCGCCGACGGGCGTCAACGTCCAGGTCATGGTCATCCGCCCCGCGAAGGCCGGGTCGTCCGACTCGAACTCGAACCGCTGGACGACGCGTGTCTCTGGGACGAGCTCCACGAACTGGCCCTCGACGACATCCTCGTGCGCGGAGCTCTTGCCTGGAACGGCGTGATGCACCTCGTCATACGTGAGCGTCAGCCGGTAGGCCCCGCCGGGGCGCGGCTCGAAGGCCCGCAGGCGCGCCTTCATCCCCTGGGGAGGCAACCACTTCGTGACGGCCTCCGGGTCCAGCAGCGCTTGATAGAGCCTGGCCGGTGGCGCCGCGATGACTCGCGAGACCGAGTCGACCCGCTTCCCCTGTTCGAGCGTGTTCGTCATCAGGGCCCGCAGCTTGGGGCCCTCGCCCGGCCCGGGCAACCCGACGCTCGCCCGAGCCGCCGGACGGGGACGTCAGCCGTGGACCTTCCGACTGTCCGTCGGGGCCTCCTCGCGCCGTGACATGCCGTAGTCGCGCAGGACGCTGGCGACCCGCAGCCGATAGTCCAGGAAGACACCATCGCGGCCCTGCGCCTGCGCCGCGCGATGCGCCTCGAGTCGACGCCAGGCTTCCACCGCCGCCTCGTCCCTCCAGAACGAGAGCGACAACAGGCGACTCGAATCCGAGAGGCTCTGGAAGCGCTCGATGGAGATGAAGCCATCGACCTGGGAGAGCAGCGGCCGCAGCCCCGCGGCCAGGTCCAGGTAGGTCTGCCTCCCCTCCTCGCGAAGCTGGACCTCGAAGATGACGGCGATCATTCGACCTCCTGGGATGTGAGCCGGACCGAGGGAAGCAAGGGCACCCTGCCGTTGAGCAACGGCAGGAAGCGGACGTCCGCGAAGGCCTCGCGATGCAGGGCGAGGTCCGTGGCGAGCAGGACCTCCAAGGCCCCCACCGCCAGGGACTTCGCGAGGACTTCACCCGGACAGCCATGCGCGCCCCAACCGAAGGAGAGCCGCGCGGGCTGCTCGCGATGGATGTCGAAGCGGTGGGGCTCGTGGTGCACCTGCGCGTCTCGATTCGCGGCGGCGAGCACCACCAGGACACACTCCCCCGCGGCGAGCGTGTGGCCTTCGAGGACCGCGTCCTCCGCGAGGTAGCGGCGTGTGTTCTGCACCGGCGGGTCGTAGCGCAGCACCTCGTCGAGCACCTGGGGCAGCAGCGCCGGGCGCGCGGCCACCTCGGCGAACAGCGTGGGCTCCCGCATCAGGGCGCGCAGGGTGTTGCCAATCAACCCCGCCGTCGCGTCATGGGTCTGCACCAGCAGCCCGATGGCGTTGGCGACCACCACGTCGACGAGGCGCTCCGCGTCCACGGCGGAGTCGCCCGGAAGTCCCACCTCCCGCATCAAGAAAGCCAGGGCCCCTCCTTCGCTGCCTCGCGCCGTCTGGGCCTCCAGGGCGGAGCGGACCTCCGCGCGCAGCCGCTCGGCGGCGAGCCCGCCCCGCAGGACCACGTCTTGCTCGGCTCCAGGTGCCAGCCCCTTCACGAGGTCCCCCGTCCACGCCGCCACCTCGGGCAACACCCCAGGGGGCAGCCCCAACAGCCCCCCGATGGAATGGACCGGCCACCAGAACACCCACTCCTGGAGCGAGCACTCGCTCAGCAGTCGTCTCGCGCGGGCACGCGCGTCCACGCCGCGCATCGCCCCCCACCGCTCGATGAGTGCCCCGATCCCCCGGCGCACCACGCCGTGGAACGGACCGTCGTTCATCCGGGCCCACTGGCGGAACAGCGCCCCGGAGGCCAGCTCCCCGAACCCCCGTGGCACCGGCTCCGCGCGAGGTCGGACCAGGCAGACCGGCGATGACAACACCGCGCGGACGCTTCGGGCACTGGAGGCCACCCAGAGCCCCAGGGACGCGTCCCGGTAGAAGGGACGTGTCGCGACGAGCTCGGCATAGAAGGGATACGGGTCGGGGTGGGGCGCGGCGGCGACAGGATGGAGCGGCGTCATGGACGCGCTTCTACGAGTTCCCGCGAGGGCCATGTTTCGACGCGCGCCGAAACGTCGCCGACCTGGGGCCCTGGCGTCCCTTCAGCGATGTAAGGATTCGCACGCAAGGGAACCCGTACGGACCTCCCTGCGCCGGGGCGGTCCCCGCCTGTTCCCGACGCTGCCCTGCGTGGGAAAACCTCTTCCCACCTCCTGGGCAAAGTCCTCTGCGCTCGCGGAAGGGAATTGCCCAGCAAGGGACCCGGCGGCGCCAGGTCGTCCCACCCGGGGGGAGGGAGCCTCGTTGACCGCTCATCATCCCAAGCCCAGGAAGTCCTGGCACATCCGATGAAAACGGCCTCCGTCCGCGTGGGCCTTCATGGCCCCCATTCAAAACAAGACGAGGCGAGCAATGAAGGTGTGGAGCAAGGCATGGACGGGGGCGGCGTGCGCCGCGGTGTTGGGAATGGCGAGCAGCGCCCAGGCGCACGACCTGAGCTGCACCAAGCGCGTCAATGGGCAGGCCGCGGTGACGGCGTCGACGTATCCCTTCACGGCGAACTATTCCTTCGAGGTCACCAATACGCACCCGACGCTGCCGTCGCTCCTGCTGACGGCGTTGGACCCGCTGCTGCTGCTCAAGGGCTTCTCCTTCCCGCAGCTGCCCATCCTGATTCCCGTGGGCGAGAGCATCACCCGGACGCTGTCGGTCGTCCTCGACAGCTTCGATGACTGCGAGACGCTCGCGCTCATCGACGGCAACCTCGACGCGAACTTCGACAACAGCTTCACCGCCACCTTCGACCTGGGCCTGTCCGTGAGCACCGCGCGCGTCACCTGCGGCACGCCCACCCCGGACCTCACGTGCGGCGCGGCGTCGCGCACGCTGGGCTACTACCAGTCGCACCTGGTGCCGCTGACGCTCTGTCTGGTGGGCGGCCCCATCGACCTGGGCCCCGTGGCCAACGTCCTCACCGACATCGGCGTGCAGGGCATCCTCTGGGGCAACCCCGACCAGTACCTGAACGGCACCCCGCGCAACGAGCTGGACCGGGCGCGCTTCCTGCTCGCGCAGCAGATCCTGGTCGCCACGTGCAACCAGCGGCTCTTCGGCAAGGTGGCGCCCGACAACCTGCTGGCGGACGCCCGCGAGTCCATCGCGGGCCTCGCCTGCGGCGGCATGGAGCTGTTCACCAACCGGCTGCGCACCTTCAACGGCTCCTGCGCGCGCGGCCCCTTCCCGCCCCTCTTCATCACGGGCCCCGCCACGCCGCTGGCCGCCCGCGCGCTGGGCATCGACCCCTCCCTGCCGACGCTCGGCGGCTGCGTGCAGTGAGCCGCCCGGTCCGGCCGCCCGACGACACCTCGCTCATGCCGCCAGCGGCACCAGCTTGTGCACCTGCTCCAGCAGGTGGTTGAGCGAGAAGGGCTTCTTGAGGAAGCCCGCCCAGTCGTACTCGGGCGGCCGCACCGACGGGTCGATGGCGCTCATGATGAGCACCGGCAGCCCCGCGAACGCCTCGCGCTGCCGGATGGCCCGCAGGGTCTCGAACCCATTCATCACCGGCATCATCACGTCGATGATGATGAGGTCCGGCCGCACCTCCTCCAGACACTCCAGCGCCTCGCGTCCGTTGGCGCACGTCACCACGCGGTAGCCCTCGTCCTCGAGGATGGACTTCACCGCATCCGCGATGTCCACCTCGTCGTCGACGACCAGCACGGTCCTCATGAGCGCCTCCGAGGCGTGGGCTTGCGCCGGGCCTTCGGCTGGGGCCGCTTGCGCGGCTTCGCGTTCTCACCCATGGGCGCCTTGCGCCGCACGTCCCGCGCGCCGCCCCGCATGATGGCGTGGCCCGTCAGCACCGCCTCCGCGCTCTCGAAGGTGTCCGCCACGGTGATGCCCCGGTCCGTGATGGAGAACTCCCGGATGCCGCTGTCGTACTGGCTCTCCCGCATCTTCATGATGGAGATCAACCGGTACAGCTGTGAGCGCAGCTCCACGTAGCGCAGCAGAATGACGTTCTCCACGTACGCGGTGGCCTCCGGCTGCGGCGCATCGACGCCCGGGGCGAACAGGGCCGTCTCATCCGAGTAGAGCGTGGTGACGTCCAACATCCGCAGCTGGTGGGACAGCGCGGAGAAGAAGCGGCTCATCCGGTCCGGGTAGACGGCCGCGGAGCGGAAGCCCGCGACGCTGTCCACGAAGAGCCGCAGGCGCTTCACCTTCCGCTCGTGGATGCGCTCCAGGAGCCGCTCCGCGAGCGCGTCCATGTTGTGCTCCAGGGGCGGCTGCCACTGGATTTCGATGAGGCCCGCGTCCACGTACTTGCGCAAATCCCCCATGCCCACGCCCTCGGCCTTCTCGATGAGCCGCTGGGACGTCTCATAGAAGCCGAAGTACACCCCGGGCTGCCCCTGGCGCGCGCCCTCGAGCAGGAAGCGCAACCCCAACAGCGTCTTGCCCGTGCCCGGCGCCCCCAACAGCAGCGTGGTGGAGCCCGACAAGAGCCCCCCATGCAGCGACTCGTCCAGCCGGGGCACGCCGAAGGCCATCCGGACGCGCTCCCCCTCCACCCGCTCCACCGGGTCGGAGAACTGCACCTCCGTGCGCGGATGCACGATGACGCCCCGGTCGGAGATCTCCAGCTCGTGCTTGCCCAGCAGCGCCGCGCTGCCCCGGAACTTCAAGGTCAACAGCTCCCGCACCGCCCGGGGCCCCGACAGCCAGAGCGACAGCGCGAAGATGCCGTCCACCGCCGTGGTCTCCGGCAGCAGCTCGGAGGGGTCATGCGGGGACAGCAACAGCGTGGTGCACCCGAGGATGCCGATGAACGTCTGCAGCTCCTGCAGGAAGCGCTTGTACGTCAAATCGCTGCGCGCCAGGTCCTTCGCCACGTCCATGCCATCCAGGATGAGCAGCGTCGCCTGGTGTTGACGGGCCGCGCGCCGCACCAGCTCCAGGAGGCCCTTGAGCCCCTCGGCCTCGAGCTGCCGGAAGCCGCTCAGGTAGTGCAGCTTCTCCGGGATGACGCTCGCATCGAAGAAGGACATCCCCTCCAGGTTCGCGAGCATGCGCGCATGGGACTCCGTGAGCAGCGTCACGTAGAGCACCTTGCCGCCGTGCTGGACGTGCCAGAAGGCAATCTGGTGCGCCAGCAGCGTCTTGCCCGCGCCCGGAGGCCCCAGCACCGCGTACGAGGCGCCCTGGATGAGACCGCCCTTGGTGATGAAGTCGAGCCGGGGGACCCCCGTCTCCAGCCGAGGATGAATCGTCTTCTTCTCGTCGGCACCACCTTCAGAGGACACGACACGCCTCCCTTTCAATCCCTCAGTAGGCCGCCGTCCGATGACGGGGCAGTGACACATGGAACGTGG
Source organism: Myxococcus guangdongensis (assembly GCF_024198255.1). Lineage (NCBI taxonomy): Bacteria > Pseudomonadati > Myxococcota > Myxococcia > Myxococcales > Myxococcaceae > Myxococcus > Myxococcus guangdongensis. The sequence continues at coordinate 313,759 of NZ_JAJVKW010000006.1, read as the reverse complement.
CCCCCTGGCCCGGCTCGCTCTCGACGCTGAGCGTGCCGCCATGGGCGACGACGATTTCCCGCGCGATGAAGAGCCCCAGGCCCAGGCCGTCCGCGCGGCCCGTGCTCGACGCGCGCTCGAAGCGGTTGAAGATGCGCGCCTGGTCCTGCTTCGCGATGCCGATGCCCTGGTCCGTCACGCTCAGCCACAGCGCGTCCGGGTGCTCCTCCACCGTGAGCCAGATGGGCTTGCTCTCCCCATAACGGAAGGCGTTCGCGAGCAGGTTGCTAATGACCTGCTCCAGCCGGAGCCGGTCGCCCATGAGCAACGCGGGCCCCAGGGGCAGCGCCAGGGACAGCTCGGTGCCCGCCGCGCGGGCGGACATCGCCAACCGCCCGGCCACCTCGCGCGCGGCCTCGGCCAGGTCGAACATCTCGATGTCCAGCCGCAGCTTCCGGCTGCCCACCCGCGACACGTCCAGCAGCGTGTCCAGAAGTTGCTGCAGTCGCACCATCTGCCGGAGCGCGGGCGTGGTGCTCGCCTCCACGGTGCGCCGGGCCACCGTGTCACCGGGAACCCGGGTGAGGTGGTGCACCAGCCGCTCCAGGTTGAGCCGCAGCGCCGTCAGCGGCGTCCTCAGCTCGTGCGCCGCGATGGACAGGAACTCGTCGCGGGCGTGCACGGCCGCCTGGGCGCGGGACTGCAGGCGCAAGAGCGCCTCCACGTTCGCGAGCAGCTCGTCATCCCCCAGGGGGGTGGTCCAGTAGGCATCTGCTCCCTGCGCCAGCCCGCGCAGCCGGTCCTCGCGGCTGACGGAGACGGCGGACAGGTGTGCAATCAAGAGGTCGCGCGTCTCCTCCCGCCCCCGCAGACGTCGGCAGACCTCATACCCGTCGACGTCCGGCAGGTGGACATCCAGCAACACCATGTCGGGGCGCCCGCCCGCCAGCCGGAGCGCCTCCATCCCGCTGGTCGCCTCCACCACGTGGTAGCCGGCCACCGTGAGGATGCGGCTCGTGAGGTAGAGGACCGCGGGCGTGTCGTTGACGTTGAGGATGGTGGCGCGCGCGCGTTCCTCATCCTTCGGTCGTCCCAGGGATTCGGCGCGGGGCTCCATTCCGGGAAGATGGTGTCGGAACCACCCGAACGAAAAGCCCCGACGCACGCCGTCAGGTCAGGAAGACTGTGCGCTGGCTGACACTGCGGCCGCCCCCCGAAGCCTGACGCGCGGGGGGCGGCGAGCCGGCTACAGCCGGGCCTCCAGCGTGGCCATGACGGTCCGCTGGTCCACGGTGAAGACGTCCCGCTGCGGCAGCTCCGCCATCTGCTGCCAGCGCACCGCGTGGCGCGAGGTGGCCGAGCCCAACAGGTCGTACCCGTGCAACCCCACCCGGACCTCCTTCGTGACGTCCACGAGCACGCCCGCGTTCCACTTGACGATGGGCGCCGTCGCCACGTCGAGGTAGTTGTACCCGAGCGCCTGGTCCGCGGCGTAGAGGTCCTCCCGACCCCGCAGGCCCCAGAACACGCGCGCGCTGGTGTGGAACGTCAGCCCCGACAGGGGCGTGACGGTGAGCCACAGCTTGCTGGTGTGCGTGGCCAGGTTGAGGAAGTCCTTGCCGTTGCGGGTGACCTGGTCGTTGAGGGGGCTGACGGTGACTTCGCGCGTCTCACCCGGGAGCTCCTCGAGCCCGAAGGTGCCGTCGCCCCGGTCCACCGCCGCGTAGGCCGGCACGGTGATGGTGGTGTTGTTGGGGCGCTTGCCCACCAGCCGCTGGAACACGTGCGAGCCGCCCGCCTGGACCATGCGCCAGCCCCAGTGCGCGGACAGCTCCGCGGACACGAAGTTGTAGGGCGCCGCGTTGATGGGCCGGAACAGCGCCTGGTTCCAGGCGATGAGGTTGAAGACGCGGTTGAAGGAGACGCTCGGCAGGAGCGTGACGCCCAGGGGCAGGCGGTGGGCGCTGGCCAGCTCCGCCGACAGCGTCTGCTCGGGCTTGAGCGAGTGCAGGTCCGCCAGCGTCTGCGCGGGCACCTGGTTGCTCAGGGCGTTGGTCTCGTCCAGCAGGTGCGCGCCCGTCTGGAGCACGCCGGCGTTGGAGTAGTGCTTCGCGCTCCACTCGTAGGTGTCCGCGCTGCCGGTGTTGGCGGAGCTCTGGACGATGAGCTTCACGCTGTCCGTCTCCGTCGGGGTGAAGACCACCGCGCCCTTGGGGCTGAGCACCAGGTCCGTGCGCGAGTGCTTCATGGCCCGCAGGCCCGCCACCAGCGCCAGGTTGGGCGTCAGGTTGTACTGGTTCTCGGTGAAGGCGGCGAGCGTCAGGTAGTTCACCCCAGCGAGCGCCGGGTGGGTGTCCGGACCGGAGAAGTTGCGCCCCGCCAGGTCCGCGCCGATGTCGTCGACGCGCGCGTCGATGCCCACCACGCTCTCCAGCTTGTCGACGCGCCGCAGGTGGTACAGCAGGCTGCCGCCATAGCGCCGCTCACCCATGGTGCCCTGGATGCCGCCGGCCGGCGTGGCGTTGGAGCCCGCGACGCCGTAGCCCTCGCGCCGCTCGATGAGCGTCTGGTTGGTCGTCCCGCTCACCGTCAGCCGCCCCTGCAGGGTGTCCTCGCCGAACTGGCGCGAGTAGCTGGCGTCCGCGAAGACGTTGTCCATCCGGAACACCCGGCGGCCGTTGTCCCACGTCTCCGCGTGGCGCAGCGGGTGGTCCGGGGTGATGACCTCACCGTCCACCACCGTGCCGGGCACGTCGTCCGCCGGCGAGCCCGCGATGCCGGGGAACGGGTCCACCAGGAAGTAGGGCCCCGCCGAAATCTGCTGACGCGTGAAGCGCGCGTAGAAGCGGAAGTTGCCCTGGCGGTAGTCGGCGCTGACCCGCAGGTTGCCGGGCGTGGACCAGGGGCTGCCATCCGTGGCGTAGCCGGACATGGACGGCGCGCTGGCGTTGGGCCAGGAGTTGTTGCCGTACACGCGGCCGGAGCGCAGGCCGTAGCCCTCCGCGTCGCGCCCGCCCACCGACAGCGTGAGGTCCCCCCCCGAGAACAGCCGCACGTTGGAGAGCACCTCCAACTGCCGCGCGTGCCCCAGGCCGTAGCCCACCTTCACGGACATGGAGTTCGTCGTGGGCGTGCGCGTGACGACGTTCACCACGCCGGCAATCGCGCCCGAGCCGTACACCAGGCCCGCCGGGCCCCGGAGCACCTCCACGTGGCTGATGTCCCCGAGCAGCCCCAGCTCCACCTCCGTCGAGGCGCCGTCGCGGCTCTCCGTGTTCTGCTTCACGCCGTTGATACAGAAGATGATCTTCGTGTTCCGGTCCGGGGCGACACCGCGCATCCCCCACACCACGCCGTTCCACTTGTTCACCATGGTCTGGAACCCGGGAACGAAGACTTCCAGCAACTCACCGAGATGCCGGGCCCCCGAGGCCTCGATTTGATTGCGCTGGATGATGTCGACGCTCACGGGCGAGCGGCGCAGGTCCAGCTCCAGGAAGGAGCCCGTCGCCACCTTCGTCTCGAGCAGGTTCTCCAGGGACAGGCTCTCCAGGTCCGTGGCCACCGAGCCACCGGCTTCCTGGGCGCTCGCGGACAGCGGAGCCCCCACGAGAACCACCGCGGAAACTGCTCCGTGCCATCGTCGGCTTCTCACTGATGTCTTCATTTGGGTGTCTTCCCTGTTCCAGGCGGACTCAGGTGGGGAGACCCCGGACGTTGCAAGTGATAGACCGCGTGCGCCCTGGCGCGGCGAACCTGAGACACTGCCTGGCGACAGGCGTCTGTGAATGTCACTCATAGACTGCGTGGCGCGCGAACATGTCTCAGTGTTCCGGTGGGCGACCAAACCCATACGCTGAGTCAGGGCGGGCTCGGGAACCAGGGCCTGGTCACACGCCTGTCACGGGGGACGCCCGCTCGCCTCTCGGCGCCCTCTTCCCCCGGGTCGACCTCTACCGTTGGGGTGACAAAAACCGTCAAGGAGACGCCAGGCGACCTGCACGGAGCATGCGCGGCATTCCTGCCAAAACACCATGAAGCGGCGGCTTGTTCAAGACCTCCGGGGCTGTCTTGGCGGCCTGCGGGCGGGAATACCCATTGCATAAAGTTCCAGTGGCATCCACGCCGTCACGCATCGGGTTTGTCTTTGGGAGCATGAATTGAGGTCTTTCGTCCAGCGCCGCTCCCTGCGAGTGAAGTTCGTGGGTCTGGTAGCAACCCTGTTGGCGGCCATCTCGCTGTTCCTGCTCGCCTTCTTTCCCTCTCAACTCAATACATTGGCGCGGCGCTCCCTGGAGGACCGGGCGTCGGGCATCGCGACGGTGCTGTCGTCGGCCATGGCGCCGGCGCTCGACTTCGATGACGTGGCGCGCGTGGAGGAACTGCTGGCGGGGCTGGACAAGGCCCCGGGCGCGGCGTTCGCGGTGGTGCTGCACGCGGACGGCTCGCGCATGGGGGCCTGGAGGCCGGAGGCGGTGCCGCCCACCACCGAGCTGTCCCTGCCGGAGGGGCGCGAGGCGCTCACGTCGGCGGCGGCGGGCAACCTCATCCACACCGCGCTGCGCGTGGAGGGGCGCACCGGAGGGTCGGGCATCATGGTGCTGGGCTTCCGGATGGACGAGCTCCAGGAGCAGCAGACCCACAACCTGGTGGTGGTGGGCGGGGTGTCCGCGCTGCTGTTCCTCGTGGGCCTGGGGCTGACGTTCCTGGTGAGCACCCGGGTGGTGGGGCCGGTGGACCGGCTGCGGCAGGTGGCCGAGCACATCGCGAAGGGAGACCTGGTGGAGGCCGAGCAGACGCTGGGCGGAGAGGAGGCGGTGCGGCGACAGGCCGAGGTCTTCTCCACGGGTCAGCGGCACCTGGAGGTGGACGAGCTGGGCCGGCTGGAGGGGGCGTTCGCGCTGATGCTCACGCTCTTGCGGCAGAGCACGCGGACCTTGCAGGACGCGGCGCGGCGGCTGTCGGAGTCCACGGACCTGCTCAACATCGCTGGCGAGGACCAGGCGGCGGTGGTGCGCGAGCAGGTGGCGACCATCCAGGCCACGCAGGCCTCCACGCACGAGCTGAAGCTGACGGCGCAGATGGCGGCCGAGCGCGCGAAGGCGGTGCTGGACGTGGCGACGCGGGCGGACGCCGCGGGCATCGACGGAGAGCGCAGCATCGCGGCGAGCCTGGAGGGGCTGGAGGACATCCACCTGCAGGTGGACCAGCTGGCCGCGCGCATCCGCGAGCTGGGCGAGCACGCGATGCGGGTGGGTAAAATCACCTCCACCGTCAAGGACCTGGCGGACCAGTCCAACATGCTGGCGCTCAACGCCTCCATCGAGGCGGCGCGGGCGGGCGAGCATGGCCGGGGCTTCTCCGTCGTCGCGCGCGAGGTGCGAAGCCTCGCCGACCAGTCCATCCAGCGCACGGTGGAGGTGCGCGGGCTGGTGGACGGCATCCTCCAGTCGATGCGCTCGGCGGTGAGCCTCAGCGAGAGCGGCGCGACGCAGGTGACGCAGGGGCTGGCCAGCGTGCAGTCCTCGGGGGACCGGCTCAGGGAGCTGGCGGCCATCGTCCGGGACAACCGGGGGGCGGTGGAGCAGATCGCCAGCGCCGTCTCGCAACAGAACACGGGCATCGCCCACATCTTCTCGGCCATCGACATCCTGGTCCGGCAGACGGACCAGAGCGTCGCGAGGTTGGAGACCACCGGGCGCGCCATCGGCGTGGTCCGGGATGTCTCCTCCACCGTGCTGACGGTCGCCAACCAGTATCGCATCTGAACCTCACGACTCGACCGACCATGAATTCCTTCTTCTCGAAGTGCCGCCGCTCCCTCACCTCGGGGCGGGCCCGTTGGTGGCCCCTGCTCGGGGTGCTGTTGCTGGAGGGGTCCGCCGGGGCGCAGTCCCCGGACCGACAGGCCGTCATCGCGCTGCGCTCGCTGGCCTACGACAACAACCTGGCCAAGCGGGCGGGTGACGAGCTGCTGGTGACGGTGCTCTATCGGCCGGACGTCCCGGCCTCCGCGGAGCGCTCGCTCCGGCTCGTCGAGGCGCTGACGAAGCTGGGCACCATGAAGGTACAGGGCCTGCCGCTCAGGGCCCAACGGATGGCCTGGACGGGGCTGCCCGCGCTGCGCTCCTCGGTGGAGGCGCAGGGCGTGGACGTGCTCTTCCTGTGTGACGGGCTGGAGGCGGAGCTGGGCGCGCTCACCGCGTACAGCCGTCAGGAGAAGCTGCTCACCGTCTCGGGTGTCCCCGGCGCCGTGGAGAAGGGCGTGTCGCTGGGCGTCTTCCTCACCGGGGACCGCTACACCATCGGGGTGAACCTCCCGGCGAGCTCGGCGGAGGGCGCTTCATTCAGCAGCGACCTGCTGCGCCTGGCCACCACGCTGATTCGCTGAGGGGGCGGCCGGAGCGGAGGGCGTTCCAAGGCGCCCTCCGTTCCGGTGCGGGTCATGCGCCGCTCACGTCAGGCCTGAAGGCTCCGCGTGTCACGCGCGGCCCAGGACGATGACGATGAAGCGGCGCCGGGGTGCGCCCCGAGGGTGCTCGACCTGCGTGCGGGCGTCGATCTGCGTGCGCGCGAAGGGCAGCGGCTTGGGGACGGTGAGGGAGGAGGTCTCGAAGCTCGCGCCGACCCGCGCGACCTCCTGGCCGTCCTTGCCGACGAGCCCCACGGTGCCAGCGTAGGTGCCCACCCGGATGTCCTTGTCGTTCGCGCGAGCGTTCAGCGTGGAGTGGCCGGCGGGGATACCGAGCTGGGGCGCGTCCAGGTAGACGAAGCCCAGGGGCTGAGCCCGTTGCTCATCCAAGCCAGCAAAGCCAGACGGAAGCATCCACTCCCAGGACATGCGGGAGAGACATTCCCGCCCAGCAGATGAGCCCACGCCCGCTTTGACCACCGTCTGCGTGTCTCGCGCCAATGCAGCGCGGGCTCGACGGTGTCAGCGAGGTATTGTGGGTTCCGGCCGTGCGGGGCGTGCACGGCCTGGGCTGCCGACGACGACAAGGAGCGCCCGAGTCCACCAGCAACGCCTCCCACCACGGGAGGGGTCGGTCACGCTCCACTCCTGGCGAGGTATATGACGGGGGAAAAGGCTTCGGTAGAGCCTGGAGGATGCACGACTTCCTCCTCGTCTCCTCGATGCTCCTCGCGGTCTTTCTCTCGGGCTGTGGACCGTTCAGCTTGAACTGTCGCGATACGAATTGCAGTGACTATCCCACCCAGAAGGCCGCGCAGCTGGCCTTTGAGGCCGACCCGGCGTGCCACGCGGACCTCGACGCGGACCACGATGGCATGGCGTGCGAGGAGAACACCGGCGACGAGGCCCATTGAGCTTCGGCGTGTGATGGCTCAGGCAGGAACCGGGATGACTGCTTCGCGGACGCCTCCTACCGCGGCTGGGCCGTGGGCAGGGGGCGGCGACCGGTCGCCCCTGTGATGCCCTCCGCGTCGCGAGGTTCTCCCTCCCAGACTATGCTCTGAGGCCATGAGCCCTCCTGCCGTGAATGAGGCCAAGGCGTCGTCGGGTGCGACGGGTGGGAGCTATTCGCGGCGGGTGGGGTTGTTCTCGGGGGTGATGCTCGTCATCGGCGGCATCATCGGCTCGGGCATCTTCCTCAACCCGGCCATCGTCGCCCAACGCGTGCACACCCCTGGGCTCACATTGGGGGCGTGGCTGCTCGGCGGCGGCGTGGCGCTCATCGGGGCGTTCATCTACGGCGAGCTGGGGCAGCGCATCCCCAAGGCGGGTGGCAGCTACGTCTACCTGCGCGACGCCTTCGGCGAGCTGCCCGCGTTCCTCAACGCCTGGGGTCTGTTGTTGATGATTGCCACGGGCGCCATCGCCGCGGTGGCGGTGACGTTCGCCAACTACACGCTGGCGTGGACGGGGCTGCCGGCGGACTACCGGCTGCCGCTGGCCATCGGCGCCATCGTCCTGTTGTCGGGCATCAACTACTTCGGGGTGCGGCCGGGGGCGCTCACGCAGAACGTCTTCACGGTGCTCAAGCTGGTGGCGCTCGCGGTGCTCGTGGGCGCGGGGCTCCTGCTGTCGGGAGCGACGCCGGTGCAGACGGTGGCGACCGAGCCGCCGGACTCCATCGTGCTGGCGCTGGGCGCTGCGTTGGTGCCGGTGCTCTTCAGCTATGGGGGCTGGCAGCAGACCAACTTCGTGGCGGAGGAGTTGGTGGACCCGGAGCGCAACCTGCCTCGTGCGCTGTTGCTGGGGGTCATCGGCGTGGTGGGGGTGTACCTGCTCGCGAACCTCACCTACCTGCGCACGCTCGGCGCAGGGGGACTGGCGGCGAGCTCCGCGCCGGCGGCGGACGCACTGGGACAGCTCTTGGGCCCGGCGGGCCGCACGTTCATCACGGCGGGCGTGGCGCTCTCCACGTTCGGCTTCCTCAACCTGGTCATCCTGGTGTCGCCGCGCGTGTACCAGGCGATGGCGGCGGATGGGTTGTTCTTCCCGTGGATGGCCCGGTTGCATCCGCGCCACCACACGCCGGCGGCGGCCATCGTCTTCCAGGCGGCGTGGGCCATCCTCCTGACGGGCACGGGGACCTACGGCGAGCTGCTCGACTACGTGGTGTTCGCGGACTGGCTCGTCTTTGGCGCCACGGCGGCCACGCTCTTCGTCTACCGCGCCCGGGAGAAGCGGGGACAGACGCCCCGCGTGTCCTACCGGGTGCCAGGGTATCCCGTCACGCCACTGCTCTTCATCGCGGCGGCGCTCTACGTCGTGGTGGGCTCCACGACGTCCAATCCTCTCAACGCGCTCAAGGGAACCCTCCTGCTCGGCGCGGGCATCCCCGTCTTCCTCTACTGGCGCCGACGAAGAGAGGGACAGGCGAAGGCGCCAGTCCCCCAGGCCGGAGTCGTGGGCGAACCCTGAGCCATTCCCTCATCCCCGAGGGGCGGTCACCTGCTCGAACGACACACCCAGGTCCCCAACCTGCTCGAGCGCGGTCTTCGTGCCCTCCGAAACGATGAGCGCGGTCTTGAACTTCTTCAGGCGAAAGACACGCGCTCCCTCGGTCTTCACGGGGTCGATGAGCAGACCGTTGATCCAACGGAACTGTCCTGCGTTCTCGGGAAAGGACTCGTCTTCGGCATAGCGCTGGAGCTCTCTGCTCCCGACCTCGTCGATGCAGTCGGAGAGCCTGGTTGCGTTGACGATGTAGAACCGTTCGGAGTCGCCCTCCACCGTCGCCGGAAACAGCTGAACGTCGTCGGGAGCATGCGCCCTGAAGGCGTTCGCAACCGCTTCGCTGACGACAGGCGTCCGTTCGACTCCAGCAAACACGAAGGTGCGTTTGCGCCCTGGGTTCCTGACCCGGACCTTGATGGCTCCAGGGTCCGGAAGGCGAAGGCCCTCTCCAAACATCCACGGCTCCGCGAAAGCACCACCCGACGCAGGCACGGGGGTCGTGAGGTACCACTGGGGCACGCCAGCGATGTTCACCCAATAGAAGTTCCGATCCACCCTGCCCTCCTACTTCACGATGAAGCCGCGCAATTCGGAGCCCGGCGTGAGCAGCTCATTGGCGATCTCCGCGAGCTCGCGCAGCAACCGGCTGCGACACGTCTCCGGGGTCCTGCAATGGCGGACCGCCGCCTGCAGCCGGGTCACCACCTGATTGTGATAGAACTCAGGATGAGGTCCCTCGTGCCCATTGAGGCGCACCTTGTTCGCGGCATCCTCGAGTGACATACCGGCCTTCTCGAAAACTTCTTCACACGCTGGCGTCCACGGCCCCCCCGCTGGCATCGGAGACAGGGTTCTTGTTCGTGCAGATGTGATGGACGGGCCCGGTCTCATCACCGGGAAACTGCCCCTGCTCGTACATCGCCAGCGCAGCCACGGCCCCTGGCGCCAGCGCCACGCTCAGGACACCCGCCGTGGGGAGTGCGATGGACGTGACGCCGCCACTCATCGCCGCTCCGAGCTGGAATCCCGCCTCGGCCTCGGCTCGGACGGCCGCCTGAGCGAATCCAGGGAGCTTCGGGCCCTGGGCCGCCATCGCCCCCTTCCCGCCAAGCGCCATCGTGATGAGCAGCACCAGGACGCGCGTGCCGTTCGTCCCCATCACCTTGCCGAAGCGGTGGCCGATGTCTTGTAGGTCGGTGACGCGCATTGCCGTCCCCGCATCATCCCACAGTTGGACGAAGCCACGCCCCATCTCCCAGACCGGGACGACGCCCAGATACGCCACCATCGCCGCCGTCAGCACCACGGCGATGCCCTTGGTGATGGGTTCGGGAAGCGTGATGGAGAGGAACACCACACCGTATCGAGCGCGAACGAGAGCGCCATCAAGGTCCGGTCCTTCCGGGAGAACATCAGCCCCGTGCCACCGACCAGGGTCAGGCAATCGTCCGCATCGGGGCAGATGCGCGCGGACAACGACTCCAGGGACACCCCAGAGGCCACTTCCGCGATTCCTTTCGAAGAGGCGAGCAGCGTCGTGGACCGAACCCATCCTCGCGCGTCGACGGCTTCTGCTTCCCGGAACGCGACATCCATTCGCAGCTCCAGGATGAGCCGGGTGAGGGCCGCGCTGAACGCCTCGTCGCTCACCTCGACGGGCTCGACGTCCACCGACACGTGGACGACCGGCTGGCCATCACCTTTGTCGAGATGGACGACGCGGGTGGCCGCACACCCGGTCGCCCATAGACTCACAAGAACCAGTCCGATGAACCGCATCCAGGCCCCCGCCAGAGCCTCCCGGGAATTGGGAGGCGCGACATCTTGGCGCTGGGGTCTGACGCCTTATGCTCAGCCCTGCGGAGGCATCTGGCCCGGCTCCATGAAGGCCAGCTCCCAGTGGTGGCCGTCCGGGTCGTAGAAGCTGCCGCCGTACATGAAGCCCAGGTCCATGGCGTCCGCGGCCTTGGAGCCACCGGACGACAGGGCAATCTTCACCATCTCGTCGACCTCGGCGCGGCTGTTGGCGGACAGCGCGTAGGTGCCCGCCGTGCTCTGCGTCGCGTCGTGCAACGGCTTCTTGATGAACTCCTTGAAGCGCGCGTCTGTCAGCAACATCACGAACGCGTCCTCACCCACCACCATGCAGGTGGCGCTGTCGTCGGTGAAGTCCTTGTTGAACTCGAACCCCAGCTTCGTGAAGAAATCGACCGAGCGCTTCAGGTCCGCGACGGGCAGGTTCAGGAACAGCTTGCGGGGACGGCTGGGCTTCATGGGTGCCTCCAGGGGTGGGATGAGCCTTCTAGAACTCTGACTGCCGGACCGGCGAGAATTCATCGGTCTATTTTCCAGAAAGATTCCGCCCCCTCAGCCACGCCTCGAGCCGCGTGCGCTGCTTGCCGCGCAGGCTGGTCATGACCGACATCTGCTCCAGGCTCCACCGGGTCCGCAGCCGCTCCGCCCCTCGGGCCATCCACTCCGGGAACCGCGTGGGCTCACAGTCCCCCAGCCCCAGCGTGTCCTTCCGCAGCCCCTCGCTGGTGACGCGGAAGACCGTCTCGCTCATCCCCAGCGCATCCTGCTCCCCCCGGGTCGCCATGGAGAAGTCGAACCAGACCGGCTTCCGGCTGTCCACGTTGAGGTGGCAGTGATCTCGATACGTCATCGACCGCGCATCCCCCTCCTCCCCACCCGTCGCGTAGAAGCGGAACCAGAAGACGTCCGGCTCGCCGAACCCCAGCGCGCGCGCCAGCTCCAGCGCCGGTGAGCGCGCACGACGCGCCTGGAGCAGCCCCTCCATCCGCTCGAACAGGGCCTCCAGCGCCGGCGTGGAGCTCGCGTGGGTCCGCAAATCCTCCAACCGGTCCAGCTCCCACCCCTGGCTCTGCACCGCCCGCTCGACATGCGGGATGAGCGCGTCGAGCGAGGCCTCCGACGCGTCGATGGTCAACACCGCCAGCATGTCCAGGGACACCTTCTCACTGGCCACGACCACCGTCTGCAGGGCCTGGAGCAGCACGGGGTTCGCCGCCAGCCCCCGCAGCTTCGCCTTGCGCTGCTTCGAGCCCCACGCATACGTCACATCCAGATCCAACATCCCCTGCAGCGCCGCCCGCCAGGACTCGCACAGGGCCTCGTCCGAGCCCTCCCGGTCCACGCACTCTCGCAGGAAGAACACCGCCGGACGCATGTCTCCCGCGAGCCGCTCCAGCACCGCGCGGATGACCGGCGCGGGCAACTGTTGGCAATGACGCCCGAAGGTCCAGAAGGACGAGCGGTCCTCCGGGAGCAGGTGCAGCACCGCCCCCGCGGCGAGCACCGGGTCCACGTCCTGCGGGAGCTTCTTGAGCGCCTTCGTGAGGCGCTCCCAGTCCGGGCTCGGCGCACCCAACAGCGCGTGGAGGTCTTCCGGAGCACGTCGTCGACTCATGACTCCCCGTCTACCAGAGCCCCACCCGCACCGACACCCGGAAGCACCCACACCTCCGGCGCGGGTCCGACGCGCGAGCCACACGCGAGGTTCCATCCACCATCACTTTCTTGTTCCACCATTGCATCTGTATCTGGATAAACCCTTTCAAAAAGACAGCCGTTGATGGAGCCCGACACGACGAACGTGTCGGGCTGGCGGGAGCCTCTCGTCAGCCCCTTCATCCAGGAGCAACGAAGTGATGCAGCGGAACAACATCATGACGAGGATGCTCGTGGTGGGCGCGGTGAGCCTGTTCACCGCCTGCGCTGGCGAGACCGGCGACGTGCCCACACAGGTCATCCCCTCACGCACGGACAACACGCTGGCGCTGCTCATCGAGCGGGAAGGCGGCCAGGGAGGCTTCGTCGAGGGCGCGGCCGAGCGCTTCAAGGTCTCCGCCTCCGGTGAGGTCTTCAAGTCGGTGAGATGGAGCGCCACCTCCGGCGCCCTGGAGCCCGCCGCGGAGCGGGTGACCTGGAAGCTGCCGCCCAAGGGCGTCGCCACCCTGTCCGTCTCCGTGGAGACCGAGTCGGGCAAGAAGGCCGAGGGCGAGTTCCACTTCAACGTGGAGTCCACGACGGACACGCTCCTCAACGCCCTCATCGACACGAGCCCGGACGTGACGGGGGGCTTCTGCGAGCTGACGTTCGACACCGCCGGCCGGGGCCACATCGTCTACTTCAACGACACCCACCGCTCGCTCTGGTACGGCCTGTGGGACGGCACGTCGTGGACGACGGAGCAGATCGACGGCCCGGGCTTCAACAACGAGGGGAGGTTCACCTACAAGCCCGTCATCGCCGTCGAGCCCGTCACCGGCACGCCCCACGTCGCCTACCTCAAGGGCAGCGGCGAGCACGGCCGCGCGGAAATCATGCGCGTGGCCTATGCCACCCGCGTCGGCGGCACCTGGCTGCGCGAGCTGGTGGACCCCGCGGACCGCAACGACGCGGTCAACGTGTCCATCGCGCTCAACCCCACCCAGGGCCACCAGGCCGTCATCGCCTACAGCGACGCCTCGACGGGCGCGCGCATCACCACCCGCACCGGCGCCAACACGTGGAGCACGCCCCTGGTCCTCCAGGGCTCGCTGACCGGCGAGGCCCTGTTCGACGCGTCGGGCACGCTCTATTTCGCCAACAGGAGCGCGCTGACCGCCCTCAAGGGCACCACCGTGGAGACCTTCGCCCTGGGAGGCCTGTCCTCCGTCACCGGCTGGTTCTCCATGGCCCTGACGCCCAACCAGCACCTGATGCTGCTCGCCAACAACGCGTCCACCGGGGCCTGGGCCGCCTTCTACGACGTCACGCTCGGCACGCCCCTGTCCACCAGCAGCGTGCGCAACTCCCAGGTGGACTACACCACCGGCTCCAATGACCTGGCCTACAGCGCGGGCCTGCCCGTCATCGCCCAACGCCATGGGACGACGCTGGAGCTCGTCACTCCGGACGCCCGCGGCTTCTGGACATACACCCAGCTGGGCACCATCCAGGACGCCACGCGGCCCAGCATCGCCATCCGCCCCACGGATGGAACGCCACATGTCTGCTTTCAGCGCAATGGCAAGGTGACCTTCCTGTAGCACCGGGTCTCGCGGGCTCCAGTCCTCTCATCGGATTGGAGTCCGCGAATGCATCATCAAACTTGCAAGAGCATGGGCCGTCCGAGTGAGACTCCCCGCGATATCCAACGGAGACATCCATGGGACTCGCAGAGCGCAGGGCGGCGAAGTCGTTCGAGGAGACGCAGTTTCCCCAGCTCGAGAAGCAGCTGGCCGAGGTCGCCGGCTTCAAGGTGCCGGTGAAGGTCGACTGGGCGAGCCTCTCCGCCGACGGCTACTCGGACATCTACGAGGAGGCGTGGACCAAGGTGTACTTCACGCCGCTCTTCGAGGCGCTCGCCTCGCTGACCGAGGACGAGATGGGCCGCGAGTTCGTCCAGGGCTCGCTCAAGCGCCTGGTCATCCAGAACGTCGCGGGCAACGTCTCCGGCTCCAGCTTCGCCTCGTTCAACGACGGCGTGCTCACGCTGGACCACGAGCCCTGCACCAACCTGGATGACGTCTATGACCGCCGCGAGGGCATCCAGAAGGCCCTGCAGTCAGAGCCGGAGCTGTCCCGCCCGGACGACCCGCTGGCCGCCTTCCTGGACACCAGGCCCCGGGGGCTGGAGACGACGCTCCAGGCGCTCCTGCGCATCGCCAGCCGTCGGCAGGCGGGCATCCCCCTGCTCCCCCCGCGCGTGACGGTGTCGCTGCACAGCGGCACGTACTTCACGGGCACCGTCCGGGACATCCTCGAGGACTCGCGCGAGGGCCGCTCCCTGCTCCTCCAGGAGGAAAGAGATCGCGAAGCCAACGCGGTCATCATCAACCTGAACCACATCGAGTGCGTCAGCGTGCTGGACGCGGGCTACCTGGGCTTCATCCGCCTGGACGACGCGCCCATCCCCTCCCCGCTCGAGCTGCGCCGCCAGCTGCTCAAGCACGGCGAGAAGCTGGGCTCGCTCCTGGAGCGCAAGGTGCCCCTCACGCTCGCCCCGGGCGCGAGCGCCACCAGCGCCGAGGCCCTGCGCGCGCTCGCGTTCCTGGCCACCCGGGTCATCGACGCGCTGGGCAAGCTCGCCCGCGACGGTGAGGCCCGCGGCGCCCTCCACGAGAAGGTCCAGCGCGTCCACCTGCGCGCGGACACCACCGCCGGCGTGTCGCTCTCCAACGGCACCCTGGAGTTCGTCACCACCCTGAAGCCCGCGGGCTGGCGCACCAGCGACGAGCTCCAGCAGGAGCTGCCGCCCATCCTCTGAGCAAGCCTCGCGCGCGCCCTTCCGCCCGCCGGGAGGGCGCGCGGCCCTCCTCAGTCCGGACGCGAGGTCCGCTTCCCCCGCGGCTCGTCCCCGCCGACGGGCACCTCCACATCGTCCACGCTCAGCACCGTGCTGCGCGGCGCGCCGCACAACCGCAGCTGCTGCTGGAGGAAGCCGAGCGCCTCCGGGACGCGGTCCTCCGGCACCGACACGTCGATGATGGCCACGCCGCCTCCAGCGCTCACGCCCGTCACCGTCCCCAGCCCCACCGCCGCCAGCGCCTCCCGCAATCGCGCCGCGATGCCCTCGTGGCCTCCCAGGGGCACCTTCGCCAGGTCCTGGGAGTTGAGCATCACCTCGATGACCTGCAGTTCCATGGCGGCAACGGACGTGGAAGGTCCTACGGAAGCAGGGAAGCTTCCGCGCGCATGGTAGCCGCGATGCGCCGCTGAGACTGCCGATATTCACCGACAGTCCCATACAATTCCCCTCCTGGAATTTCCTTCCGACTCAAACCAACGTCATGGCGCACCCCGCCAGCGGCGGCCCGTGAGAGGGGCTCCCCCCTCTTGGGAGGGCCCCGAAGCCCGGCCGACCCACCATCCCCCCGAACCACCCCACTCCCTCCGGGGGCGGCCCCACCCCCTTATCCGCTCAGAGGAGGCTCCCAGCGCGTACGGAAATCCCGTATAGGCCCTGCACACCAACTGTGCGGCAACGAGCGACCCAGCGGGGCGAGACGTCAATCCCCGGGACTGCTCTGGAGAGAATGGATGGAGTTGTCGAGTCTCGAGTCGAGTTTCTGGGCAGTCGCACCAAGCGTCGTCGGCGCCGTGGGCTTGCTCTTCGCTGCGTTCTTCTACTTCCGCGTCAAGTCCCTGCCTGAGGGCGACGCGACGATGAACCGCATCGCGGGCTACATCCGTGAAGGCGCGATGGCGTTCCTCGTGCGCGAGTACAAGGTGCTCGCCATCTACTGCGCGGTGCTCGCCGTCGTCATCGGCCTGGCGCTGGGCAAGCTCGCCTCCGCGAGCTTCGTGGTGGGCGCGTTCCTCTCGCTGCTCGCCGGCTACATCGGCATGAAGGCCGCCACGTTCGCCAACGTGCGCACCGCGCAGGCCGCGCGCACCGGCTCCAAGCCGAACGCGCTCCTGGTCGCGCTGGACGGCGGCGCGGTGATGGGCCTGGCGGTGGCGGGCCTGGGCCTGGTGGGCATGGGCGGCGTGTACTACGCCTTCCAGGGTCACCCGGAGCTGTCCCCCATCCTCCACTCGTTCGCCGTGGGCGCCAGCTCCATCGCGCTGTTCGCGCGCGTGGGCGGCGGCATCTACACCAAGGCGGCGGACGTCGGCTCCGACATCGCCGGCAAGGTCATCGAGAACATCCCCGAGGACGACCCGCGCAACCCCGGCGTCATCGCCGACAACGTGGGTGACAACGTGGGCGACGTGGCCGGGATGGGCGCGGACATCTACGAGTCCATGGTCGCCGCCATCGTCGCCGCGATGGCCATCGCGCTGACGGCCAACGCCACGGAGCTGTCGCGGCTGGCCATCGAGGGCACGTCCGCGAGCACGGCGAAGGTCGCCGGCGTGGTGCTGCCGCTGGTGCTCTCCGCGGTGGGCCTCATCGTCAGCGTGCTGAGCATCTTCATCGCGCGCGCGCTCAAGGCCATGAACCCCGCGCAGGTGCTGCGCAGCGCGCTCATCATGCCGCCGGTCATCCTGGTGGGCCTGTCGTACATCATGATGAACGTGTTCGGCCTGTCCCAGAACATCACCGTGGCCCTGGCCGCGGGCGCGTTCGGCGGCGCCATCATCGGCCTCGTCACCGACTACTACACCTCCGCTCGGCCGGTGCAGCGCATCGCCGAGGCCTCCATCACCGGCGCCGGCACCAACCTCATCCGCGGCCTCGCGGTGGGCATGGAGAGCGTGGGCATCTCCATGGCGACCATCGCCCTGGTGGCCTACATCGCCGACCAGGCGCTGGGCCTGTACGGAATCGCCCTGTCCGCGGTGGGCATGCTCGGTGGCACCGCCGTCGTGATGACGGTGGACGCGTACGGCCCCATCTCCGACAACGCCGGCGGCATCTCCGAGATGTCCGGCCTGGGCCCCGAGGTCCGCGCCATCACCGACGAACTGGACGCGGTGGGCAACACCACGGCCGCCATCGGCAAGGGCTTCGCCATCGGCTCGGCGACGCTGACGGTCATCGCGCTGTTCTCCGCCTTCAACCTGGAGGTCAACCACACGCGCGTCGCCGCCGGCCTGCCGGAGATGAGCCTGCTGCTCACCAACCCCAACGTCATCGTGGGCATGCTGCTGGGTTCCATCCTCCCGTTCCTCGTCGGCGCCTCGACGATGCTCGCGGTGGGCCGCGCCGCCGGCGCCATCGTCGAGGAGATTGGCCGTCAGTTCCGTGAGATTCCGGGCCTGATGGAGCTCAAGGCGGACCCGGACCCGAAGAAGATCGTCGACATCGCGACCAAGAGCGCGCTGCGCGAGATGATCTTCCCGGGCCTCATCGCCGTCGTCGCCCCGCCCGTGGTGGGCTACCTGCTCGGGCCCCAGGCGCTCGCGGGCCTGCTGGCCGGCGCGCTCGTGGTCGGCGCCACCATGGCGCTCTACATGGCCAACGCCGGTGGCGCGTGGGACAACGCCAAGAAGTACATCGAGAAGGGCAAGCTGCCGGGCCACGCGAAGGGCTCGCACGTCCACAAGGCCGCCGTCGTCGGCGACATGGTGGGCGACCCGTTCAAGGACACCTCCGGCCCGGGCGTCGCCATCCTCATCAAGGTGATGAGCGTCGTCTCGCTGCTGGTCGCCTCGCTCATCGCGCTGCGTTAGTCCCCGCAGCACGCGGCACAGGCGCCTCGACTCACCGGGGCGCCACGCCGTCACGAAGCGCCCCATCCCCTCGGGAAGCCCGTAGGGGGTGGGGTCCTCCCTGGAGTCCAATGGAAGCGCTCGCGCCCGTCGGTGACGCGCGACGCCGACCGGGACTCGGGACCCAGGCTGTGGGCCAGCCGACATTCCGACAGGCATTGGCGAGGGGCGCGGTTTGGGGGCGCCGAGCACACGCATGCTAGGCTTTGCCGTGTTCCGCCTGCGCTGACACAGAGGTGTCCCATGGTCCTGGAGCTCTCCCAGCAGCAGATGAATCTCCTCAATGCCAATCTGGCGGAGAGCATCGAGGAGCTGCACGACGAGGTCCTCCATACCGACGAGCGGGAGATGCGCCAGGAGCTGAAGGCGAAGCTCCAGCAGTTGCAGGCCCTCAAGCGTCAGGTGGCGGCCCAGCTCCAGGGCCACCAACCCGCGCTCTGAGACGGACCCCGCACCGAGGTCCGTGACGGACCGGGCCCCTGGCGCGCCGTGAGGGCAGCCCTGGGCGCACCTTGTCATTGCGGGGGGACGGGTGGACTCGCCTGCAACGACAGGCTAGGACCCGCCATACAATGAACTCAGGAACAAGCCGCCTTGCGAGGTGGATGGGGCTGTTCACCGCGCTCGTGCTCTTCGGGTGCACGAAGACGCCAGAGGCGCCGCCCACCACGGCGAGCCGCTCGCAAGCGGTGACCGCGCCGGTGACTGCCTCGGAAGCGGTGGCCATCACCAGCCAGGGCATCACCCAGAACGGCGCCGCGCACCGCAACGAGGCGCTGCTCGGGGTCTTCCAGACAGAGGACTACGAGGTCCAGACGCTGCTGCGATTCCCGCAGCTGGGGGTTCCGAGCGGCGCGGTGGTGCAGGGCGCGACGCTGCGCGTGGCCGTGGAGACGTACAACGGCGACTTCGAGCTGCGGGGTACGTACGTCCAGACGCCCTGGAACGCCGCTGCGGCGGGCCTGGGCTGGCAGTTCCGTGACGACGGGCTGGAGTGGGAGCGGCTGGGCGCCGTGGGACAGGGGACGGACCAGGTGGCGGGGAAGTCCTTCGAGCTGGATGCGTTCCCCGTGGTGGTGAACGTCATCGACGTGCCGCTCGACGTGGCGGTGGTGCAGTCCTGGGTGGATGACCCGTCGACCAACCAGGGCGTGATGCTGGCGAACACCCGCGTGGGCCGGGTGGCCAAGGTGTTCACCCAGCTGGCGACGCAGCCGGAGCGCAGGCCGGTGCTCACGCTCGAGTACACCCCGCCCGTGCCCCGCGCGGACAACACCCCGCCCACCGTCGCCATCACCGCGCCGGCCACGGGCGCGACGGTGGCCGGAATCGTCAACGTCGTCACGAGCGCGAGCGACAACGTCGGCGTGGCCCATGTGCAGCTGCGCATCGACGGGCGGGACCTGTCGTCGGGGACGCTGGACACGCGCCTGTTCCGCAATGGGACCCATGTCCTGACGGCGCATGCGCGCGACGCGGCCGGCAACCTCACCACCTCCGCCTCCGTGCGCATCACCCTCGACAACGTGATTGTCGACACCACGCCGCCCCAGGTGCAGGTCACCCTGCCCGCCCCCAACGAGACGGTGAGCGGCCCGTTCACGGTGCGGATGAGCGCGACGGACGACGTGGGCGTCACCCGGGTGCACGTGCAGCTCGACGGTGTCCAGGTGGGCGAGGCAGACCTGGCCGCGCCCTGGGCCTTGACGCTCGATACAGAGACGCTCCAGCCCTACGGCCCGCGCCAGCTCACCGCCGTGGCGCGTGACGCCGCGGGCCACGTCACCGTCTCCGCGCCCATCTCCATCACCGTGAGCGCGCCACCGCCGGACACCACACCACCCCAGGTGCAGATTGTCTCGCCCGCCACGGGCACCACCGTGGGCGGCACCGTGCAGATTCGCGTCGACGCCTACGACAACATCCGCGTAGCGGGCGTGCAGCTGCGCGTGAATGGACAGAACCAGGGCGCCGAGGACACCAGCTACCCGTACTGGTTCAACCTCTCCACCACCCTGGTGGGTGATGGCACCTTCCCCGTGACGGCGGTGGCGAGGGACCGCGCCGGCAACCTCACCACCTCCGCGCCCATCCAGCTCACCATCGCCAACGGGCCTCCGGTGGTGCTCGCCATCCCGGTGGCGCATCCGCGCGTCTGGTTCAACGCGTCCCGACTGGCGCGGGCCCAGGCGTACTTCGCCCTGAATCCCTACACACCCGTGGCGAACGTGCAGGGCCCCGAGCAGGCCATCGACGCCGCCATGCACTCGCTCATCACCGGCGCCGCCGCGTCCTGCCGCTCGGCCATCACCTGGGCGGTGAACACCCAGGTTCCCATCAGCGAGAACACCGTCTCCAGCGACCCCGCCCGCTGGTACGGCGAGGCCGTCATCCTCACCTATGACTGGTGCTTCGCCCACCTGCTCCCGGCGGAGCAGACGCTGTTGCTGACACGGTGGAACTCCGTCATCGCCGCGCTCAATGACAACCCTTGGGGCGGCATCGGCATGGAGGGCAACAACTACTACACGGGCTACTTCCGCAACTCGCTCTTGTGGGCCATCGCCAGCTGGCACGAGAACCAGCCCTACGCCAACCAGCTCCTCCAGTACGCGATGAGCTCGCGGTGGAAGTTCTCGCTCAAGCCCTACCTCGACGGGGCGGCCGCGGGCGGCGCGCCCCACGAGGGCTCCACCTATGGCCGGCGGACGTTCGGCTACATGACGGTGCCGTTCACCACGCTCGGCCTGTATGGCCAGGACCTGTGGGACCAGACCGACTACTTCCGGGAGACCGTCTTCTGGTCCATCTACTCCACCACCCCGGGCCCGAGCCGGATGGGACAGTTCCAGCTGTATGACACCTTCCCGTTCAACGACGACGAGCGGTGGCTGAGCCGATGGGACCCCAGCAACACCGCGCAGACGTCGCTGGGCAGCTACCTGGCGCCGCTCATCGAGGAGTGGGCCGACCAGCCCATCGCGGGCTACGCCAAGCGCTTCCTGGAGCTCACCGGCCATCCGATTGACGACCGGCTGGTGCGCTACGTCTACAGCGACACGCTGGCGTCGGTGCAGGCGAGGGACCTGTCCACGCTGCCACTCGACTACCGCGCCGAGGGCCTGGGACAGCTGTACGCGAAGACCGCGTGGGCGCCCGACGCGACGATGGTGAACCTCCAGTTCGGCATCACCTCCAACGCGGGCCACGCACACCGCGACTCCGGCAACTTCCAGCTGTGGCGTGCCGGTGAGTTCCTGGCGCGCGAGACGGTGGGCTACGCCAACCAGATTGTCGGCTACGCGGGCACGGGGGCAGTGGACACCGAATCACCGGTGGCGCACAACACCCTGCTCTTCGACGGGCTGGGCACGGTGGGCTACTACCACCACGCGCCGCAGATGCTGCGCCTCGAGTCGTCCACGCACGCCCACTACGCCGCGGTGGACCTCACGGGCGCGTACGACGTGAACGACGATTGGGCGCACCGCGAGGCGGAGGTCGGCAATCCCTCCGCGGGCCGGGTGGTGCGCGAGGCGCTGTTCGTGAGGCCGCTCGACACGCTCGTCGTGTTCGACCGCATGGAGAGCTCGCAGGGTGACGCCTCGGTGGACAAGACGTTCCTGATTCACTTCCCCTCGAGCCCGGTGCTCACGGGCAACACCTGGTCGGCGACCCGCGGGACGCAGGAGCTGCGCGTCAGCACGCTCGTCCCGGCGAGCCCCACCCGCCGCGTCATCGACGAGCGCGGCCCGCTTCGTCCCAATGGCGCATACACCTACCCCGTCGGCCAGTTCCGCGGCGAGGTGGAGACGCAGGGCCAGGTGGTGAGCCACTTCCTGCACGTGGTCCAGGCCAAGGACACGGCGGCCGCGAACCTGTCGCTCGCGTTGAACGAGACGTCGACCGCGTACACGGTGACGATGACCCATCCGACACGGGGCAGCGCGGTGGTGAGCTTCGACAAGGGCATCCAGAGCACGGGCGGCGCGTTCGGCTACGCCGCCAGTGGCGCTGTCACCCTGACGCCGCTGCGCTCGGGGGTGCAGGGCATGAGCGTCACCCCGAGCGGACCGGTCTGGGGCCCCTGAGTCGTCATCCCACCCGCTTGAGCCGGTAGGCCCCCATCAGCTGTGGGTCTGCCGGCACCTGGATGACCTTGAAGATGCCGCCCTTGCCTTCCAGCAGGGCCCCGACGACGGCGAGCCTCAGCAGCACCGTCTTCTGGACACGCAAGGGGTTGAGCTGCTCATCCTCGGGCTTCGACTTCTGCTCGGCGGTCAGCTCCAGGATGGCGCGGCCAATCGACGGGAACTCGCTGGCCATGTTCGGGCCCCTCACGTCGACCTCCTCCTCCTCCTGTTGCTGCTGCTTCCCACTGGAGCCATGCTTCTCGTCCACGCCGGGTGACTTCACCTCGACCGGCGGGCTCTGGGTCTTCACGGCGACCTCGAAGAGCTTCAGGGTGTCCAGCCACCACTTCACGCCCTCGACCTTCGCCTCATTCGGAGCGGGGCTCGACTTCAACAGCGCCTCGAACAGGAGCGCGTACGCGTTGTAGGCCCCGAGGTCGATCCACCCGACCGGCTCGGTGGACTCCAGGCTGGTGCGCACCATGTTGGTGCTCTTGAACACGTGGGACCAGAAGAACATCGCATACAGGCAGTCCGCCAGCGGCAGGTCCCGGGTCTTCTTGTAGAGCTGCACCGTCGCGAAGCCCCAGTTCTTGTAGCGAAGCTGCGGAGGGAGCTGCTCGGTGACGGCCTCCAGGCCCATCAACCTCAACATCCAGTCCGCCATGGGCGCGAACCTCACGTCGGAGATCCAGAACCCTCCTGGCTTGAGACAGTGGAGGGCGTGCGCCAGCGCCGTCGGACAATCCGCGAGCCAGGACATCTTGTCGACGAGCACGTCGGCGCGCCAGTTCGGGTCTCTGCGGGCGAAGAACGAGTCGTAGCCCATGTCGTAGAGCCGCACATAGAGCCGGCGGACCGCCCCCACCTTGGGCGTCAACACCACCGTCTCGGAGAGCTTGCTCTCCAGCATCGTCGCCATCACCCGGTGGGGCCATTCCTTGTCGAAGAGCGCGAGCCGCTGCTTCGTGAAGTTCCGGTCCAGGCTCACCATGCTGATGTCATCGCCATCCGTCATCAGGAACACCCGGGAGATGTCCTTGCTACAGCCCAGACACAGCACCCGGCGTGAGCCATCGCGCTGCCCCATGAGCTGACGCACGGCGGGCCCCAGGACCCGGACATCCTGGGGCACGCTCTCGGCGACCTCTTCCCGCTCACTGTCGTTGTAGGCCTTCTGCTCGAGCTCCATGGCATTGAGCGCCACGGCGCAAGAAGGACACCGCAGGGCGACTTGCCCCGCCGAGACACTGAAGGCGCCCTTGCACAGGGCACACGCGGCCTGTGCGCCCTGGGCGACCTCGGCCTGCGTGGGCGTGGGCGGGCGCACGGGCACCGGGCAGCAGGGACAGAGGATGCTGTCTCGCGCGCTGCGCCACGTCCCGGAGCACACCGGGCACTGATACTTCTTCATCGACTCCCCCTCTCAGTTGAACCACGAGCCCTGAGCAAGAGACAGACCAGGGTCATCCACTGGGGAGCCCCCAGGTGGATGTACGTGTTGCGTCTGGGGAGGACTCGGCTGCGTTCGCGCAAGACGCAACCGGATGACAGCAGGGTGAGACGAGACTGAAACATGGGCCCGGGTTCCGTGCTCTACTGGCCCCCTCCACGAGCCCTCGAGACAGCGCACCGATGCCGTCCCCTTCGACCCCTGTCACGAGCGCCTTCGTCCTGCTGGTCCTGTCCATGGCCGGGCTCTTCATCGCGTCCACCTGGCGCGCGGGACGACGGCTCGGGGAGACACCACGCCAGACGGCGGGGTGGACGCTCCTCTCCGCCGGAATCATCGCCCTGGTCATGGGGCTGACGGGCATCTTCGCCGCACGCGGAGCCTTCGCGGACATGCGCTCCGCACCTCCCGACATCTTCAAGGCCCTCCTGCCCACGGTGGCCCTGACCTTCGTCCTCGCGTTCTCACGCTTCGGGGAGCGGCTGGCGCGCGGGCTGTCGCTCGGCGCCCTCATCGGGTTCCAGGTCTTCCGCATCCCCGTGGAGTGGGTGCTCTGGGCGCTTCATCGGGAGGGCACGCTCCCCATCGAGATGACCTTCGAGGGGCTCAACTTCGACATCCTCACGGGGCTCAGCGCGCCCATCGTGGCGTGGCTCGCGGCGCGGGGAAGAGCGTCCCCGGCGATGATGACCCTCTGGAACACCGCCGGGCTCGCGCTGCTCGTCACCATCGTGACGGTGGCCAACCTGTCCTCACCGCTGTTCGAGGGCGTCTTCCGCGCGGAGCCGCGCAGCACCCTCATCACCACCGCGCCCTTCATCTGGCTGCCCATCGTCCTCGTGCAGGCCGCGCTCCTCGGACACCTGCTCGTCTATCGCCGGCTGCGCCTCGCGCGCTGAAGCCCGCCCCCCGCGCGGAGAGGTGCTCCGCGCGGGCCCCTTCGCTTCAGAGGGTGGGATAGTCGGTGTAGCCCTTGGCGCCGCCGCCATAGAGCGTCTTCTTGTCCAGCTGGGCCAGGGGCGCGTTCTCGCGCAGGCGGCGCACCAGGTCCGGATTGGAGATGTACGGCCGACCGAAGGAGACCAGGTCCGCGCCCTCCTCCACCGCCTTGCGCGCCAACTCCCCGTCGTAGCCGTTGTTCACCATCCACGCGCCCTTGCCGCCCGCGTCGCGGTACGCCTTCTTCAGCGCGACGTAATCGAACGGGCGGTCCTCCAGCTCACGCGGGCCTCCGGTGGCGCCCTCGATGATGTGGATGTACGCGAGGCCCAGCTTCGCCAGCTCGCGCACCACGTGCTCGAACAGCGGCTGCGGGTTCGCGTCGAACGCGTCATTGGCGTTGGTGACGGGCGACAGGCGGATGCCGGTGCGCCCCGCGCCCACGGCGTCAATCACCGCGCGGGTGACCTCCAAGAGCAGCCGGGCGCGGTTCTCGATGCTCCCGCCGTACTCGTCCGTGCGCTCGTTGGAGCCCGTCTTGAGGAACTGGTCCAGCAGGTAGCCGTTGGCGCCGTGAATCTCCACGCCATCGAAGCCCGCCACCTCCACCGCGGCGCGCGCGGCGCGGACATAGTCCTGCACGATGCCGGGCAGCTCCGTCAGCTCCAGCGCGCGAGGCACCGACGTGGGCTCGAACGTGGGGACCCCGTCCCGGAAGAGCACCGTCCGCGTCTTCGCGACGACGGCCGAGGGAGCCACGGGCGCCCCGTTGCCCGGCTGCAGCTCCGTGTGCGACACGCGCCCCACGTGCCACAATTGCGTGACGATGCGTCCTCCCGCCTCGTGCACCGCCTGGGTGACCTTCTTCCACGCGGACAGCTGCTCAGGAGCGTAGAGCCCCGGGACGTCGGCATAGCCCTGGGCCTGGTGGCTGATGGCGGTGGCCTCGCTGATGAGCAGGCCCGCGGTGGCGCGCTGGGCGTAATAGGTGACGGCGAGGTC
Organism: Myxococcus guangdongensis; assembly: GCF_024198255.1. Taxonomy (NCBI): domain Bacteria; kingdom Pseudomonadati; phylum Myxococcota; class Myxococcia; order Myxococcales; family Myxococcaceae; genus Myxococcus; species Myxococcus guangdongensis. The sequence continues at coordinate 288,165 of NZ_JAJVKW010000006.1, read as the reverse complement.
CGGAGGGATGGCGCCAGGCGAGCGGTTGCGCGTCAGCGGCGCCATCACGATGCGGTTGGCGAGTCGCAGGTCACCTGCGTGCGTCGGGTCGAAGAGGGTCGGCATGGTGCGTCTCGGGGGATGGAGAAAATTCCGGCCAGCGTAACGACCTGCCTCCCGCGTCACCACAAAGTGTTCGAGGCGCCCTCCAAGTGAAGATTTCCGCCGGGGCGCGCATCACGGAGACGCGACTTCTCATCCCAGACTCCTCCTGGATAAAATTGCAAAACGCGCTTTTCGCACCGAGCGCGCCACAGGAGACGAGATGCGCACCTTCGCCAGCAACCTCCAGCGGGCCACCCGGCCCACGCTCCTTCCGCTGATACTTCCGCTGTTGTCACTGGGGACGGGGTGTGGCGGTTTGGAGCCCGGTGAGACACCCGAGGACTCGCTGACCGCCGCGACGCAGGCAGCCTCGGATGCCCAGCTGTATGACTCCTTCACGCGGGCCAACCACGACTCGCGGCTGTACAGCCTGGAGCAGGGCGTCCACGCGTGGGCGTCCACGCCGCAGTGGGGCGCCATCTGGGGCATCCAGTCGGGCCGCGCCTACCTCTCCCGCGATGACGGCACCTGGCAGGACCACTACACCACCGTGCCCGCCACCGCGAACGTGCGCGTGCTGGTGACGCTGTCCACGCTGGGCCAGTACTCCGGGCTCACCTTCCGCTTCGTCGACCGGACGAACAACTGGAAGCTGGCGACGGACACGGCCCAGGGGAAGTACTTCCTCACCCGCTACCTGGGCGGCACGCAGACCTTCCCGCTGCAGATTGCCCAGGCCCCCGTCGCGGGCGACGTGCTCGAGGTCCGCGCCAGCGACACCCGCATCGACGTGTACATCAACGGCGTGCACAAGGGCGGCGTCAACGACTCCACACACCAGTACGCCACCCGCGTCGGCCTGCTCGGCAGCCAGGACAACCTGGCGCGCTTCGACGAGTTCAGGGTCTACACGCAGGGGACGCGCGACGCGACGCTGCAGCCGTTCCGCTCCAACTCGGTGTGGAACCTGCCCATCGGCCAGGGCGCGACGTACGCGGACACCACGGACCCGGCGACACGGGACTTCATCGCCACCAGCCTCAACGGGGTGGGCATCACCACCTGGGCCAACTGGAACCAGTACTCCCACCCCATCACCTTCGCGGCCAGCACGGACCCGTGGGCGACGGTGACGGACTACAACGACTCGTCGCGCAGCGGCACCTACTTCGTGCCCGCCACCGCCGCCATCGCGGCCGGCTCGGACGCGCACATGCACGTCGTCAACCCGCAGCGCACGTTCATCGACGAGGCGTGGGCCACCACGCGCCAGTCCACCACCACGTACCGCGTGGGGCGACACCACACCATCGACCTCTACGGCTCCGGCCTGGGGCCTCGCAACGGGGTGCGCGCGTACGGCGGCTCCGCGGTGGGCGGCCTCATCCGCGCCTGGGAGACGACGTCCACGCACCCGAAGTACACGGGGAGGATTCAGCACGCGCTGGCCATCGCCGTGGACCGCGTGCAGCTGTATTACAGCGGCGGCGGGAGCGGCTACGACGCCAGCGGCTACGGCACCGCGAAGGGCTACGTCTGGCCCGCCACCGAGCAGGACTGGGGCAGCGAGACGACCTACAAGGGCCGCGTGGCCATGGGCGCGTACTTCGCCATTCCACCCACCGTGGACCTCAACGCCCAGGGCCTCACCGCGGAGGGGAAGATGGTGGCGCAGGCGCTCCAGGACTTTGGCGCCTACGTGACGGACGCCACGGTGGGCACCGTGGCCTTCTACGTGGAGCCCACCGCGCCCTCGGCCTTCGTGGCCAACGTGCGCAAGGACGCCCCGAAGCTGCGCTCGCTGATGCGGCGCGTGACGAACAACAGCGCGGCCACGCCCAATGGCCCCGGTGCCCGCCGCGTCCCCATGGTGCCGGACCTGGCTCCGCCGGCGCCGTGACGTAGCGGTGCTCCCTCGAGGCCCCACCGGCGCTCGCGGCGGCCCCCGTCACGAGCGCCGGCCCCGTCTCCTCGCATTTTAGAACCGCTCGGTTCGAAATCATTGCCACGGCGGCCCCTGGCTCATAGTTATTTCTGAACGACCGGTTCAAAAGTCGAGGGAACACACATGGGTGACTTCACGGGCAAGGCGGCATTGGTGACGGGTGGCGCACGCGGAATCGGCGCCGCCATCGTCCGGCATCTGGCGAAGGGGGGCGCGCGCGTCGCCTTCACGTACGTGCGCTCCGAGGACAAGGCGGCGCGGCTGGTGGCCGAGCTCGAGGCGCAGGGGCAGCACGCCGTGGCCATCCAGGCGGACAGCGGGGACGTGGACGCCGTACGCAAGAGCGTGGACCGCGCGGCGGCGGTGCTCGGTGGGCTGGACATCCTGGTCAACAACGCCGGGGTCTTCCCCTCCGGCCCCTTCGAGGCCGTCACCGTCGAGGAGCTGGACCGGACGCTCTCCATCCACGTGCGGGGCGTGTTCGTCGCCTCGCAGGCCGCGCTCGCCCACATGAAGCAGGGTGGCCGCATCATCTCCATCGGCACGTGCTTCGCGCAGCGGGTGCCCCATGGCGGCGTCACGCTCTACGCGATGACCAAGTCGGCGCTGATTGGACTGACGAAGGGACTGGCCCGCGACGTGGGCGGGCGTGGCATCACCGTGAACGTGGTGGACCCCGGGCCCACCGACACGGACATGAATCCGGCGGACGGGCCCCACGCCGCGGGGGAGCTGGCGCTGATGGCCATCAAGCAGTTCGCCGGGCCTGACGACATCGCCGCCACCGTGGGCCACCTCGCGGGCCCCGGCGGACGCTTCATCACCGGGGCGTCCATCGCGGTCGACGGCGGCATCAACGCGTGAGCGCCCGGTAGGAGGAGGCCCCCATGGCCTGGCTGCTCCTGGTGGTCGCGGGCGCCCTCGAGATTGCCTGGGCGCTCGCGCTCAAGCAGTCCGAGGGGATGACGCGCCTGTGGCCGAGCGTCGTCGGCATCGGCATCGCCCTGACCAGCCTGGTGCTGCTGGGCGTCGCGTTGAAGCACCTGCCCGTCGGGACGGCCTATGCCGTGTGGGTGGGCATCGGCGCCGCTGGCGTCTCCCTCGTCGGGATGATGTTCCTCGGCGAGCCCATCTCCCTGGCGCGCATCCTCTGCCTGGTGTTGATTGGGGCCGGTGTCGCGGGATTGAGGGCCATCGACGGATGACGACTCGCAGAGCGAGCAAGAAGACCTCGGCCCCCCTGGGCCGGCCTCGGAGCTTCGACCGGGACGAGGCGCTCGAGGCCGCCATGCGCGTGTTCTGGGCCCGGGGCTACGAGGGGACCTCCATCCAGGACCTCGTCGAGGCCATGGGCGTCAACAAGCCCAGCCTCTATGCCGTCTTCGGCTGCAAGGAGGCGCTCTTCCGCGAGGCCGTCGAGCTCTTCGACAAGACCGAGGGGCGCCCCGTCACCCGCGAGCTGGAGGAGGCCCCCACCGCGCGGGCCGCCGTGGAGCAGATGCTGCGCGCCAATGCACGCTCCTACACGGCCAGCGACAAGCCCCGGGGCTGCATGATCGTCCTGGCGTCGTTGCTCGGCGCGCCGGAGAACGAGCCGGTCCGGACGTTCCTCGCGAAGAACCGGCGGAGCGGTGAGCGCGCGCTCGAGCGCAGGCTCCAGCGCGGCGTGGAGCAGAAGGAGCTGCCCGCGGGCACACCCGTGGAGAAGCTCGCGGCGTTCTACACCGCGGTGCTGGAGGGCCTGTCCATCCAGGCCCGTGACGGCGCGTCCGCCGCGAAGCTCAACGCCATCATCGACACCGCGATGCTCGCGTGGCCTTCCGGCCGTTGAGCCGTGAGCAGGCGCCTGCCCCCTCCGCGCTCCTCCGGCGGATGCGGCCGGAGGAGGCGGGAGGAACGGGCCGCTACTCCTGGGTGACCTCCACGTTGTCGAGGCCCCAGGTGGGAGCCGCCAGGAGCGGATTCGAGGCGGCACTGACCGGACGGTAGAAGCTCACGACGATGGGCGACGTCCCATTCGTGTCGAACCGCCACTTGAGCCGGTAGATGGAGTCTCCCGCCTCGTAGCCCAGCGTGTTGTTGGCGATGGAGCTGGTCCGGGCAGCGCTACCAGGACGCGGGTAGGACTGGGTGCTCGACGTGTTGGAGAAAGTGCCACCCCAGGAGCTCGACATGATTTGTACGTACCAGCTGTTCGCGGACGGATTGGCGTCTCCGTCCCAACCATCGAGGATGTACAGGTCGAAGTTCAGCGAGATGATTCCGGACTTGCCCGTGGCCGGGAGCGTCAAACGGAGGACCTGGCTGGTGAACGGCCCCAGGAAGGCCTGCACCCCATTCGGGGTTCGAGAGATCTGGTTCGAGCTCCACTCCTGGCCCACCGCGGCGCCGAAGTTCGAGAAGTACAGCCGGTTCCCCGCCGGCACGGGGGCCGGAGCCTGGGGTCCCCGTTGGGCCTGGGCCTGAGCCTGCACCCGGGCCGTGGTTGCGATGAAGCTCGTGTCCTGGGTCACCGCGACGTCCACGGTGCAGCTGTCGAGGAAGATGCCCGTCTGGACGCCGCCCGCGAGGCACCGGTTCCGCGCCGCATCCCGCTCCGTCGCGGGCAGGTCGGCGACCGTGGCGGGCACCGCTGGGAAGCCGGGGATGGTGAAGGTCGCCGTGCTCTGCCCGGAGGCGTAGTCGAAGAGGGACTCGGACTGGGAGATGCGCCAGCTCGTGGCGAAGCTGGTCGGCCCCTCATAGAGCTCAGGGAAGGACAGCGTCGGCGACAGCTGGGTACCATTGCGCAGCGCGAACTCATTCGTCGCGACGCCGTCGTAGTTGCCCAGCAGGCCGCGAATCTTGCCGCGCCGAGTCGGCTTCAAGGCGAAGTTGAAGTCCATGTACGTGCCGTTGAGCGTGACGAGTGCCTTGTCACCACCCGGGTACGAGAGCACATAGGACGCCGCGTCCCGACGCAGGACGCGTCCGCCGCCCGCCACGGGAACGGTGTCCCCCACCGTAACGGAGGTCAGCACGCCGTCGACGCGCAGCTCGTGCCCGCTGGTCGTCAGGTAGACGCCCACCCGGCTCGCACCCAGCCTCGTCGCCACCGCCGTCATCACCGTCACCCGGTTGTTGTTCACCCATGGCTGCATGCGCGCCTGCGCGACCATGGGCGCGTTGGCGTCCGTGCTCTCCACGAAGATGAACTCGCCGGCTCCCTGAAAGTCGTAGTGGCGGTTGTCGAAGGTGACCAGGTGCGGGTCACCCCAGCCGTAGCCGATGCCGCACTGGCCCGGCGTGTTGATCTGACAGCCGTCCTCGTAGCGGAACACCACGTAGTCATCGCCACCGGCGTTCGGCAGTGGTGAGCTGACGAACTCCCCCTGCGTGGAGCCCGTGACGTAGACGCTGTCATTGATGTCCGCGGCGACGCCGTTGCCGACGTCATCCTGCATGGCGGGGTCGTTCATGTTGGTGGAGCCGAACTGACGCGTGAGCAGCAGTCCGCCTCCTGAGTCGTACTTCTGCATGAAGAAGTCGTACGAGGAGTTCGGCGAATTCGTGGCGAAGTCGTAGTTGCTGCGCCCCGTGATGTAGACGTTCGCACCTCCATCGGAGGCGATGCCGAGGGCCATCTCACTCCCAGCCGTTCCGAACTGGCGGGACCAGATCCGGGTCCCGGCGCCATCGAACTTCACGATGATGGCGTCCTGGCCGCCTGCGCTGGGCTGCCCGTCGAAAGGCATATCCGAGTAGCCCACCACGTAGACATTGACGACCCCACTCGACAGCCGCGAAGTGGCGACACCGTAGATGGTTTCCGAGCCCATCGTTCCCATCTGCCGTCGCCACTGCTGGACGCCCGCGCTGTTGTACTTCACGATGAACAAGTCAGTAGTGGGGGGGATACCGACGTTGGGGGTGGCGAACGTGCCCGTCGTGGAGCCAACGACATAGACATCGTTGTTCGCATCCGCGGCCACGCCTCGCACCACCTCGGCCAGTGACGAGCCGAACTGGCGAACCCAGAGCTGGGTGCCCGCGGAGTCATACTTGGCGAGGAAGCCATCCTGGCCGCCCGCGCTGGTGTTTCCCGGCAGTGTGCCCGCCGTGTTTCCCGCCACGTAGATGGAACCCGCGGGGTCCGTGGCCACACCCTGGGCCTGGTCCAGCACCGTGGTGCCGAACTGGCGCACCCACTGGAGGGCTCCGTTGGCCGGATTCACCCGGGCCAGGAAGGCGTCCTGCCCGCCCAGGGCTCCCGCGCCCCAGCTCCCGGTGGTGTAACCGGTGACGTAGAGCTGCGGCGTCGCCGGCACCGTATAGGTGGCGATGCCCGTGCCCACTTCGAGGGCGGACGTGCCGAGCATCGTGGACCAGACCTTGGTGCCATTGGCCAGGTGCTTGGTGACGACGACGTCGGAGCCCCCCATGGGAGCACTCGAATCGAGTGACCCCGTCGCTTCGCCCGTGGAGTAGACGCCCTCCGCGGTCGCGGCCACCGCGCGGCCTCGGTCCGCGTTCGCGGTGCCTCGGTGCCAAATCCAATTCGGGACCTGCGCCATCGCGGGCAATGCCACGAAGGCACACGCTCCTAGAATCCATGCACGCATCTGAATCCCCCACAATGAAAGACAGCAAGGCCGTCAGACCTCACGTCCCGCAATAGCAACTCGCGACACCCGCAGCATTTCGCAATGCGCAATCAAAAACGTCGACACAGGTCCGACACCACCTCAACCCGCGTCCTCTTGGCGCCACATGTCGTGATGTCTTTTTTGTCTCTGCGGGGAAACCCTGACATCTCACGCCCGCGCGGGCGGCGCGGGTGAAGAGTTCTCGTGGGGGAGCGCTCCTCACGTCAGTCGCCGTTTCTCGACACAGTGACGAGTTTCAGGAGGAGCGACTGGAGGTTCTGGTGGATGAGGCGCACCGCGGCCTGCAGCTCGCCCAGCATGTTCGCGCGTGTCTGGAGTTCGGCCAGGGTGTAGCGCCCACCCTGGCCGAAGTAGGGGCCACCCCTTACAGAGTCATCCACGTACCCGGACGCGATCCACCGCGCACAGACGTTGTGGCGGATGGCGTAGCGCTGCTCGTTGCTGAAGTCCTTGTGGCTCAGCACGAACCAGAGGGACGCGGGGAAGTCCGCGGAGCGCGCGGGGTGTCGCCAGATGTCCGCGAGCAGGTTCCTCGGGTGCTCGAAGTCCAGCGAGGGGGACGAGAAGAGCGCGGCCAACCCCAGCCCGGCGCCCACCGCACCGCCCGTGATGTCGAGGATGTCGTTGGCCCGGTCATCGTTGGAGATGGCGGTGACGGTGGTGGTCAACGCGCCGACGACGATGGAGGACACGGTGAGCAACGTCTGTCGCCGCGTCTCCTTGGCGTCGAGGAGGCTCGCCATCTGCGCCGTGCGCCGGGCCTCGCACTCCAGCTCAGCGGACACACTCGAGAGCGTCGTCGAGAACAGGAGCAGCCGCAGCTCGATGTCCTGGAGCAGGGCCTCTCGCTGGAGGCGGGAGTCGGCTCCAGGCTCCAGCCGAGCCAGCGCCTCCATGGGCGCACGAGACAACGCCTGGCCCGCACCAGGGCCAGGCGCGTCGTGCGGTGGACGGCGACACCAGGCCGTCCCCACCGTGACTCACGCCTCCGAGCGGAGCACCGTCATCGGGTCCACGCGCGAGGCGCGTCGGGCCGGCAACCAGCTCGCGAGCAGGGCCACGCCCAGCAGGAGGACCGCCACGCCCGCGATGACCAGCGGGTCCGCGGTGCTCACGCCGTACACCAGGCCCGACAGCACCTGTCCCAAGCCCAGCGCCGCCACCACCCCGAGCGCCACGCCGACCCCCGCGAGCACCACCGCCTGCCGGAGCACCAGTCGCAGCACGTCCTCGGCCGTGGCCCCCAGGGCGAAGCGGATGCCGAACTCCCGCGTGCGCTGCGCCACCGCGTAGGACACCACCGCGCCGAGTCCCGCCACCGAGAGCAGCAGCGCCACCGCGCTGAAGGCCCCCAGGAGCAACAGGCTGAAGCGCCGCGAGGCCAGCGAGCCCGTGAGCAGGCTCTCCACCGTGCTCAGGCGCGAGGGCAGCTCCGGAGCGAGCTCGCGCAGCACCGGCCCCGCCGCGTTCACCAGGGCCGAGGAGCCGATGGAGCCATGCACGGCGACATGGAAGTGGGAGAAGGCCCGCGTCCGCTGCCGGGAGCAGCCGTAGAACGTGGGCTTCGGCGCCTCGTCCAGGCCCCGCTCTCGCACGTCCGCCACGACGCCGACGATGGTGAAGGCACGCAGGTCCCCATCCATGTTGCCGAACTGGATGAGCTTGCCCAGCGGCTCCTCGTTGGGCCACCGCGCCTTGGCGAGCGACTCGCTGATGACCGCCACATGCGGCGACTGCATCGTGTCATTCACATCGAACAGGCGCCCGCGCACCAGCGGGATGTCCATCGCGTGGAAGTAGCCCTCGCTCGCCACGCGGTACTCGGCGACGCCCGTGCGCTCGGCCTCCTGCGCCAGTCGCCCGAAGTCGCCGAAGTCCTTCACCTCGTCAGGGCGATTGAGCACCAGGAAGGTGCCGTCACCGCCCGAGCCTCCCTCGAGCGGGAAGACGCTCACCGCCCCCACCGCGCGCACCCCGGGCAGCGCGCCCAGCCTCGACAGCAGCTCCTCTTGCAACCGGACGTTCTGCCCCGCCTGCACCGCGTCGTTCTTCTCGACGGGAGGGAGCACCAGGCTGAGCACCGCCACATCCTCGGTGCGGTAGCCTGGATCCAACGACAGCAGGCTCATCATGCTGCGGCCGAGCAGCGCCGCGCCCACCAGCAGGACCAGCGCGAGCGCCAGCTGCCCCACCACCAGGGCACGCCGCGCCCGGTCCGCGCTCCCACCGCCTGACTGCGTGCGCCCCGCCTGCGTCAGCGCGGCCCACGGACTCTGGCGCCCCGAGCGCAGCGCCGTCACCAGCCCCAACCCCACCGCGAGCACCAGCGACAACCCCAGCGCGAACAGGAGCGCCGTGGCGTTCACCTCCACCTCCTCCACGCGCGGCAGGTGGCCCGGCTCGAGCGCGAGCAACGCGTGCACACTCCAGGTGGCGAACAAGGCGCCGAGCACCCCACCCGCCAGCGACAACACGAGCGACTCCATGATGAAGCGCCGCACCAGCGCGCCCGGCCCCGCCCCCAACGCCACGTGGACCGCCAGCTCACGCCCTCGCGACGCGGCGCGGGCGAGCAGCAGGTTGGTGACGTTGGCCCCCGCCACCAGCAGCAGGAAGGCCGCGGCGCCCAGCAACATGTAGAGCGTGGGGCGCACGGTGCCCACCAGTTGCTCGCGAACCGGCACCACGGAGACATCGCGCATGTTGGTGCCCTGGCCGTGGACCGCGACGAGCTCGCGCGCGATGCCGGTGAGCTCCGCCCGCGCGGCCGCCAGGTTGACGCCCTCCGCCAGCCGCCCCACCACGCGCCAGTTGTGGGCCGTCCGGCTCGGAAGACGCGGCTCCAGCTCCCGCGGAATCCACAGCTGCGTGCCCGCGGGGTAGTCGAAGGACTCGGGCATCACGCCGACCACGGTGTAGGCGCGGCCCTCGAAGGTGAGCGTCCCGTCCAACGGGAGCGGCCGCGCGCCCAGGTACCGCTTCCAGAAGGCGTGGCTCACCACCACCACCGGCGCGCCTCCGGCTTGCTGCTCGTCCACGGCGAACACGCGCCCCTGTGCCGACGGCACACCGAAGGCGGGGAAGAACTCGCGAGAGACCCACGCCAGCGAGGCGAAGGTGGGCTCGCTCGAGCCGGTGACGGCGACGCTCGCCGAGTTGGAGACCTGGGCCAGCGACGTGACGGTGCGGCTCTGGGCCTGCACGTCCTCGAAGTTGGGGTCCGAGAACCGCATCGACTGGCCCTTCACCCCCAGCTGCGAGAGCTCCACGAGCCGCTCGGAGTCAGGATAAGGCAAGGGGCGCAGCAGGACGCCCTCCACCACGCTGAAGAGCGCGGTGCTCGCGCCGATGCCCACCGCGAGCAGCAGGATGCAACCCAGCGTGAAGCCCGGGCTGCGTCGCAAGGCACGCAGCGTCTGACGCACGCCACTGATGAGGATGTCCACGCGTGAAGCCTCCAGGCGCCTCGGCGGGCGCCTCGATGGGCGCCTACGGAGGCGGCGGCGGATGATTGCACCGTGGCGGCGCGTTTCCGACGGCGACATACCGCCCGTGCGCGGCCGCCGCGGCCTGCCCTCACTCCGCGCGCGACGTGGGCGGTGGAGCCCGCGGACACAGTGGCGCTTCTTCGTGGAAGACGAGCAATCCGTCGATGACCGTGCCCCAGGATGTCTTCACCACCCAAGGCTTGGGGGACGAGCGCACCGGAGGCGTGCGCCCGTCCCCTGGGATGACGTGACGTCAGTCGCCCTGCGTTCAGGGCCCGCACTTCGCGGGGCCGAGCGTGGCCGCGAAGTAGCGCGTGTACAGGTCCGGCGCGAGCGTGAAGTTGCAGGTGTTCACCGCGTCGGGAGACAGCCCCTGGTGCGACTGCATGTAGCGGGCGACGTAGTCACGCACGCCGTCCGCGGAGGTCCACAGCACCTTGCCCTCCTTGAACATGGCGTACCCACCGCCGCCACCCGCGCGGTAGTTGTTGATGGCGACGACGAAGACCTGGTCGTCCCGGACCTCCGCGCCCTCGAAGCGCAGGTGCGTGAGCCGGGAGCCCGCGGGCTTCGTCAGGTCGTAGCCGTACTCGATGCGCGAGTAGAGGTCCCAGTTGTAGTCGGCCACCACGGGTGAGCTGGCCTTGGCGCCCTCGGGCCGCTCGGGCAGGTTCGCCGCGTCGAGCCTCGCGAAATACAGCGTGTTCATCTCCAGCGCGCGCCGGAGGATGGAGCCGTTGATCTCCATCACATACAGCGTGTTGTCGTAGATGTAGATGCTGTACGCGTCGCGCAGGGTGACGTCACCGGCCGGCAGCGCGCCGTCGTTGGTGAAGATGGCCGCCAGGGAGAAGTCCACGTCGAAGCCCGCCTCGCGCGCGGCCTCCTCCTGGACGATGTTGATGAGGTCCCCGAGCGGGCTGTCCACGTAGCGCGCGGCGAAGCCTCCCGGGAACGCCGCCGTCGTCGAGCCGATCTTCTGGTTCACGTACGTCACCGTGGTGTCGTGGTAGCGCTGCGTCAGCTGCGTGACGGTGGCATCCGCCGCCACCTGCTCGTCCACGACATGGAGCCGGGAGTCATGGGTGTCCACGCCCCACCGCTCGCCGTTCCAGGTGACTTGGAGCTCCACATCCGCCAGGTGGCTGCCCCAGCGGTTGGGCTGGGTGAGGAGCACCTCGCGGCCCTCCGGGTTCTTCAGCAGCATCTTCGGGATGGGCTGGTGCGTGTGCCCGGTGAGGAGCACGTCGATGCCGGACACCCCCTGCGCAATCTGCACGGCCGGGTTCTCCCCGGGCAGGTTGCCCCGGTCCGCCCACTTCGAGTCATCCGCGTAGTCCACGAGCCACGCGTCGGGGTTGCTCGCGCTGCCGGTGGGCTGCTTGTCGGGGCCACCGTGGATGGCCACCACGATGACGTCCGCGCCCGCCTCCCGCATCCTCGGCACATAGGCCCGCGCCGTCTCCACCGGGTCGTCGAAGCGCAGGCCGGGGATGTTCTCCGCGCGCTCCCACGTCGTCACGCCCGGCGTCACCAGGCCCAGGATGCCGACCTTCACGTCGCAGACCTCCGTGAGCACGTAGGGCTGGAAGGCCTCGGCGCCGTCCGCGCTCTTGCGCACGTTGGCTCCGAGCACCGGGAAGTCGACCTCACTCTTGAACTTGTCGAGGACGCCCAAGCCATAGTTGAACTCGTGGTTGCCCACGGCCATGGCCACGTACCCCAGCTCGTTCATCGCGACGGCCATGGGGTGGCGGGGCGTGTTGTCCACCAGCCCGTAGTAGGTGCCCAGCGGCGTGCCCTGGAGGGTGTCGCCGGTGTCGACCAGCAGCGTGCAGTCCGGGTTCGCCTCTCGCGCCTGCTTGATGAGCGTGGCCACCTTGGCGAGGCCGCGCTTCGCATCCGGTTTCCCGCTGAAGTAGTCCCACGGGAAGATGTTGGTGTGCAGGTCGCTCGTCTGCAGCAGCGTCAGCTTGCGCGGCGAGGTGTCTGGGGGCGTGGGCCGGGGCGGCTTGTCATCGGAATCACAAGCGGTGAGGAACGCGCAGGCACCCACGAGACACAGGGAGGCGGCGCGCAACGCGCGCAGCGGAACAAGAAGACGCATCAGGAGACCTCGTTCAACGAGTCATGCCAGACGAATTGCCTGACGCGGGGCACCCTAGCGTCCCGCTCTGACGTCTCCGGAAGGCCTTGTCGTGAGGGATTCAACACTCACGCCACGCACCGCACGACCTCAGTCCATGCGATAGAGCGGCCCCGTGAAGCCCTCGGCGAGCAGCGTGTCCGCGGGGACTAGGTAGGGATTCGCGGAGGGCTCGAGCCCGCGCAGGAAGCGGTCCCACGCGGCGCGGTCCGCGGCGTCGTCGACAGGCGTCGAGAGGGCTTCGAACCATTCGCGCGGCACCGGGCGCTGCGCGCTGTGGTCGATCACCTTGACCTTGCCCTTCGGCTGGTCGACCTCTCCCGCGGGGCAATTCTTCGCCAGGGCGTCCAGGGCACGCCGCAGCCAGGGCTCGAAGTCCGCGTCCGGAGGAAGCATGTGGAGCCCCAGCGCGGCGCACTTGCCCGCCTCCATCGACATCTGATGTCGGCCCTTCTTGAAGACGAAGTTCAGGTCCTGCACGCGAATCAGCGCGTCCTGGCGCGGCCCGTCGGGGTTGCCCCGATTCATCACGTCGTTCGACACCCCGTCGTAGTCCAGGTTCTTCGAGTACGGCAGGGCCACCATCGACGCCCACGCCGCTTCCAACCGGGACAGCAGGTCCGTGACGTCCGTCAGTCCCGCCAGGCGCCACGCGACCCACTCGATGCACGCCAGGCCCAGCGCCGCCTTGCCCTTGTAGTTCACGCGCCACAGGGGGTCCCCCAGCCACTCCGGGATGTTTCCCGGGTTGTCCAGCGCGAGGGAGATCTCGTTGTTGAACCGGAAGGTCATCGGAGCGGTGGAGATCCACTCGGGGACATAGGCTGGGCGTTGCAGCATGCGCGGCTCCTCGATGAGGACTCCCTTCTACCCTGGAGTGAAGGTGAAGACCCGAGCCAAGATCGGTGGAGGCCTCCCCCGGAGGAGACCGTGCTCGAGCTTCAGCGATGGCTGTCTCCCGACGAGGCCCTTCGGTGGCTGCGTGAGCAGCACGACTTCACGGGACTCGACGTCGACCCCGAGATGATCGCCAGCGGATATGCCTCGAGCGGAGCGGGGCTCTACACGCCTCGACTAGCGCTACGGCGCGCTCGGACTGTCGCTGTTGAGCGCCCAGGTGTTGTTGCCCAGGCGCACCCAGCTCGTCTGCCGCCCACACCCCGTCACCCCGACACTCCGGGCATCGCTGGCCACCTTCGGGCCACTGCTCGAGGAGAGCACGAGGATCACCAGCTGCTCGGCCGGGCACTGCGTGGTGAACGCGGCCTGTGAACGGGCGGCGTGCTCGTCGCGCCCCCAGGACTCCGCGCCGAGCAGGAAGCCATCACGCTCCACCGTCGGTATCGACGCACACGAGGGACCCAGGAGCAGGACGGCGGCGAGAAGGTGCGGAGGGCTTCGCATGGCCGCGGCAGATATCACCGCCTGTGCGGGTGCGGCAATCCGATGACATGCCGTGTCAGCCATTCACGGCGAATCGAGCACCGTTTCATACGGGTTAACCGTCCCTGGGTCCCGACAACTCCAGTCTCAATCCAGTCTCACAAAAACATGGCAGCACGTGGTTACACCTATTCACACGCAGAAAGACATATCAAGACATAGCACGCGGCGAACCTGCAATTGCTTGCAGATTTTCTTGACGCCTCCCGGCCGACGAGAGTACCCAGACAAACACTGATTCATCGCGCCTCGAGCGGGCCGCCCGGAGTCTCACGGGCGGCGACGTGACGGGTGCGAGCAGGGCAGGCCCACCTCCGGAGGCGACCATGAAGTTCACCCGGTATTGCCGCTCCATCCTGTTCACTCCCGCGCTCGTCGTGGACCGCTTCGCCCGAGGGCAGCAGTCCGGCGCGGACATCAGCCTGGTGGACCTGGAGGACTCCGTGGCCGCCAGCCACAAGGACACGGCCCGCCAGCAGGCGGAGGCGTTCTTCTCCGCGCCCAAGGGCCCCAGCCGCCGCGCCATCCGCATCAACACCGTCACCCGACCGGAGGGGCTCAAGGACCTGCTCGCCCTGCGTCACTACGCCGTCAAGCCGGACGCGGTGCTGGTGCCCAAGGTGGAGTCTCCCCGGGACTTGGAGATCGTCGAGCAGGTGCTCGGCGCCAGCTGCTCGCAGGTGGACCTGCTCGCCCTGGTGGAGACCCCGCGCGGCGTGGAGAACGTGCACGCCATCGCCTGCGCGACGCCCAGGCTCAAGGCGCTGGTGTTCGGCTCGGCGGACTACTCCTTCAGCATCGGCGCGTCGCTCTCCTGGGAGCCTCTGTACTACGCGCGCTCCCGGCTGGTCGCCGCAGCGCGCGCCGCCAACGTGCAGGTGGTCGACTCGCCGCTGTTCGACATGTCCGACGTGGAGGGCCTGCGCCGCGAGTGTCAGCTCGCCCGGAGCATGGGCTTCAGCGGCAAGGCCGCCGTGCACCCGCGCCAGGTGGAGGTCATCAACCAGGCGTTCTCCCCGGACGAACACACGCTGCGCAAGGCGCGGACCATCGTCCAGGAGAGCCAGGCCCGCGACTTCAATATCTGCGTGGTGGAGGGGACCATGATGGGTGCCCCGTTCGTCGAGGCGGCCAGGCGCACACTCGAGGAGTTCGGCCCCCGAGAGGCCGACAGCCCGGCGCGCTCCCTCTGACGCCCCACCCCCTTCCCCAGGAGGAATCCCCATGGAAACGAGCAACGAGCAGAGCGTCTTGGGTCCCCGCCGCTATCGCAACAACGAGAAGCTCATCGCCGTGGGGGACCGTGGCTGGCAGCACGCCAAGGACAACGGGCTCATCGGCATCAAGGTGGACTTCGAGTCGAACAACCGGCTCGCCGACACCACGTCGGGCCACGAGTTCATGACGCTCTGCTCATGCTCGTACCTGGGCCTCAACCACCACCCGAAGATCCTCCAGGGCGCCATCGACGCGCTCCAGGAGGCGGGCACCAACAGCCTGGCCATGTCCACGCTGCGCATCCGCCTGAAGCTCATGGCGCGGCTGGAAGAGGAGCTGCGCGAGCTCTACGGCTGCCCCACCCTGCCCGGCGTCACCTGCAGCGCCCTGACGGCGGGCATCCTCCCACTGCTCGCCTCCGGCCACGTCACCGAGGACGGCCAGCCGCGCGTCATGGTGTTCGACCGCTACTGTCACTTCTCCATGGCCTACATCAAGCCCATCTGCGGCGATGAGAGCCTGGTGCTGACCAGCCCGCACAACGACCTCAACTACCTGGAGGACGTCTGCAAGAAGTACCCGCGCGTGGCCTACGTCGCCGACGGTGCCTACTCCATGGGCGGCCTCATCGCGCTGGAGGGGCTGCTCCAGCTCCAGGAGCGCTACGGCCTGTTCCTCTACATCGATGACTCGCACTCGCTCGCGCTGACGGGTGAGCGCGGCGAGGGCTACGTCCGCTCGCGGCTGAAGATGAATCCCCTGACGATGGTGGTCGCCTCGCTGGCCAAGGCCTTCGGCAGCTCCGGCGGCATCGCCATGCTGGGCAGCGAGAAGAGCTTCGACTTCCTCTACCGGAACGCGGGGCCGCTGGCCTGGTCGCAGAACCTCCAGATGCCGTCGGTGGGCGCGTCGCTCGCCAGCATCGCGCTTCACCACACGCCGGAGCTGCGCGAGCTGCAGGGACGGCTCGCGCGCAACATCCAGCTCTTCGACAGCCGCTTCCCCTCCCCCAACGCAGGCAACGGGATGCCCATCCGCCTCATCCAGGTGGGCGAGGAGGCGCGCGCCATCCGCCTGTCCTCGGAGCTGTACCAGCGGGGCTACTACTGCTCGGCGGTGTTCTTCCCCGTCGTCGCCCGGGGCGAGGCGGGGGTGCGCGTGATGATGCGCGCGGACATGAGCGAGGAGCAGGTCCGCGTCTTCTGCGACGACGTGCAGGACATCCTCTCCCGCTTCTGAGCCACGCCCACCTCCCGCCGACGAGGAGTCACGCCATGCAGGGCAGCGCCATCACCGGATACAAGCAGCTCGGCCCCCAGCGCTACCGCGAGGTGCTCGGCTTCCACTACGAGGACTTCACCGTGGGGGACGTCTTCGAGCACCGCCCCGGCAGGACGGTGACGGAGGCCGACAACGTGTGGATGAACACGTTGTGCATGAACCCGTCCCCGCTGCACCTGGACGCCGCGTACTGCGAACAGACGGTGTGGGGCCGGCCGCTCATCTCCAGCCTCGTCACGTTCAGCATCGTCTGCGGGATGAGCGTGCGCAGCACCAGCGGTCGGGCCACCGCCAACCTGGGCTGGGACAAGATTCGCCTCACCCACCCCGTCTTCGCGGGCGACACGCTCTACGCGGAGAGCCGCATCCTCTCCGCGCGCCTGTCCACCCGCCGCGCTGGCGAGGGAATCATCACCTGCGAGACGGTGGGCCTCACCGCCAAGGGCGAGGTCTTCCTCTCCTTCGAGCGCAGCTTCCTGGTCCCCACCCGCGCGCACGCCGTCGAGGAAAGGGCCAGGTACTGACGCCATGCGCGCCGTCGTCTTCGAAGGCATCGGTGGGCCGGAGGTGGTGAAGCTGCGCGAGGTGCCCCAGCCCATCCCCACGCGCGAGGCGCTGCTGGTGAAGGTGCACGCCACGGCGCTCAACCGCGCGGACCTGCTCCAGCGCCAGGGCGAGTACCACGTGCCGGAGGGACAGTCCGCCATCCCCGGCGTGGAGGTGGCGGGCACCGTGGAGGCGTGGGGCGAGGACGTGAAGGGCTTCACCCGGGGACAGCGCGTCTTCGGCGTGGTGGAGGGAGGAGGATTCGCGGACTACTGCCTGCTGGACCAGGGCATGGCGCTGCCCATCCCCTCCGGCTTCGACTTCGCCGAGGCCGCCGCCACCTCCGAGTCCTGCCTCACCGCGAACGAGACGCTCTTCACCCTGGGCCAGCTCCAGCGGGGACAGGCGGTGCTCATCCACGCGGCCGCCAGCAGCATCGGGACCACCATGGTCCAGATGGCCCGGCACGTGGGCGCGACGACGTACTGCACCGTGGGCACCCGCCGGAAGGTGGAGGCCGTGCGCGCGCTGGGCGCCGACGCGGTGTTCGATTACCGGGAGCAGGACTTCGTCCAGGAGGTGCTCCAGCTCACGCGAGGCGAGGGCGTCCCGCTGGTGATGGACTTCATCGGCGGCGCGTACCTGGAGCGCAACCTGGGGGTGCTGGCGCACGAGGGGTGTCTCGTGCTCGTGGGGCTGCTCGACGGCATGTCCACGCAGGTGGACCTCCTGCGCATCGTCCAGCGCCGGCTGCAGCTCAAGGGCTCGTCGCTGCGGCTGCGGCCTCTGAAAGAGAAGCGCGAGGTGAACGCGCGCTTCCGTCAGCGGTGGATGGAGGTGCTCGCCCTGGGCGGGCTGCGCCCCGTCATCCACGCCCGGCATCCCCTGGAGGACGTGAACGTGGCGCTGGGGGAGATGGAAGCCAACCGCAACATCGGGAAGTTCGTTCTCACATTGGAAAGGAATGCCAGCCATGCATGAAGCGCTGACGGCAAGCATCAAGCAGATCCTCATCGACAAGCTGTTCGTGGAGCTGCCCCCAGAGCAGATTGGCGAGGACGACGGCCTGCAGTCCGTCATCGGGCTCGACTCGGTGGGGTTCCTGGAGCTGCGCGTGCTCTGCGAGGACGTGTTCAAGGTCCGCATCACCGACGAGGACTTCAACACCGACAACTTCCGCACGGTGAACCAGCTCGTGTCGCTCATCGCAGGCCTGAAGACCGCGGCCCAGGGAGGTGCGTGGTGAGGACGCCCGCGCCCGGAGGCAGCCTCGCGCCCGCGGACCTCGAGCGCCTGCGCGCGGGCCAGGCCCTGCAGATGGACCACTACGGCGGCGGGCGCCTGCCCTTCGTCTCCCTCCAGGCCCGAGGGCTCGTCCAGCACATGGTCCCCCTGGAAGGCGAGCGCGCCGGTCAGGTGCTGGAGGTGATGGACGCGAGCGGCGGCTATGCCAGCGCGTGCCTGGGCGCGGCGCATCCATGTCTCCAGCCCGCGTTCCGCGAAGGGCTCGAGCGCGGCTACGTCACCGATGAGCTGGGCTCGCTGGAGCGCACGCTGCTCCTGGAGGAGCTGTTCGGTCCTGGGGGACGTTGGGCGGACCGCTTCCCCGGCGGCGAGTACCACGCCAGCGGCCGCAACTCCGGCTCCGAGGGCCTGGAGCTCGCGCTGCGGCTGGTGCTGGAGTCGGGCTTCGACCGGCGGAGGCTGACGGCGAAGGCGGGCCGCGAGGCACGCAGGACGGTCCTCGCCTTCGAGGGCGCGTGGCATGGCTGGACGGGGGGACTGGTCCCCCTGCTCAATCGCAGACACTATCGCCTGGGCCTGCCGCTGCCGGGCGCCGAGCCTCCCTTCGGATTGGACGTGGCCTTCCTCCCCTTCGGCGAGGCGGCGCTCCTGGAGCGGTTCTTCGTTGAGCAGGGCTCGAAGCTGTCCGCGGTCATCGTCGAGCCCATCCAGGGCGACGCGGGCATCCTCGTCCCACCGCCGGGCTACCTGCGCAGGCTGGCCGCGCTGTGCCGGGAGCATGACGTGCTCCTCGTCGCGGACGAGGTGCTCACCTTCGCGAAGACGGGCCGCTTCTTCGCGATGACGGACGAGGAGGGGCCCATCCCCACCGACGTCACCGTCATCGGCAAGAGCCTGGGCATGGGCGCGGTCTCCACGTCCATGGTCATCGCGCGTCGGGAATTGAGCGTGCGTCCGAGCGGCGCGGTGTCCACCTCCGATTTGCGTCCGCTCACGTGCGCGCTGATGCGCTCGGGCCTGCGCTACCTCTCGGAGGAGCGCCTCATCGAGCGGGCGGGCGCGCTGGGCGAGGAGCTGCGCGAGCGGCTGCGGCGCGACGTGGTGGAGGCCTTCCCGGCGCTGTTCCTGGAGGTGCGGGGTCAGGGCTACATGAACGGCGTCGAGCTGACCGAGCGGGCCTCGCACGGCCTGACCCGGCTGCGCCAGCGGCTCCTGGAGGCCGGAGTCTTCGTCGAGTTCATGGCGGGCGCGGGCAGACGCTCCCACGGGCTGCGCTACCTGTTCCCCGCCATGCGCGTCGCCCCGCCGCTCATCGCGAACGACGAGGACCTGCGTCACATCGTCGAGCGCATCCGCGAGGGGACGCGGCGCTTCGTGGAGGCGGGGCCATGAGGATGGAGTCCCCCGCCCCGGCGCCCCGGCGTCATCGGGTGGAGCACGTGGACACCGATGCGTCGGGCGTCGTGCACTTCTCGCGGTACGCGTCGCTGCTGGAGACGGCGGCGCTGGAGGAGCTGGAGCGTCGCGGCTCGGACCTCGTGAAGCTCGAGGGGCAGGGGTTGGATCTGCGCGTGCGTGAGCTGCGCATCCGCTACCGCGAGGCCGCGCGCTTCCAGGACTGGCTGCGGTTGGAGGCCCGTCTGGAGCACGTGGGCCCCGCGAGTCTGAAGCTGGGCGTGGCGGTCTACCGCGAGGGCCCCGCGCCCGAGCCGGTGCTGCTCGCCTCCGGAAGTCTGGACCTGGCTGTCGTCAATCGTGAGAGCGGAGACCCCACATGCCTTCCCCCGAACCTCAGCAGCGCCCTCGAGCGGTCCCCGTCGTCCTGAACAAGGCCGAGCGCCAGCCCAGGCCCCTGGGCTTCACCGCCCTGCGCGAGTGGCTGCGGCACCGCCACCCGATGATTCTGTTGGACCGCATCGTCGACCACGAGCCGGGCGACTTCCTGGAGGCGCTCGTCTCCATCTCCGGGAACCTGGACTGCATCGCGGGCCACTTCCCCGAGCGCGCCATCTACCCCGGCAGCAACCTCATCCAGGCCTTCGCCCAGGCGGGCATCATCCTCTACCAGATGAGCACCTCGCCCCTGGCCGAGGACGAGCTGACCTTGATTGGCTCGGTGGAGAGCCGGTTCCTCCAGGTCGTCGTGCCCGGGGACCAGGTGGTGCTGCGCATCCAGAAGAACCGGCTCGCGGGAGGGCTCTTCGTCTACTCGGGCAAGGCGATGGTGGGCACGCGTCGGGTGGCGGCGTTCCGCGCGAGCCTCATCCGCGCCAAGGTCTCGGAGCTGGGCTCGCCGCTATGGTAGCGCCCATCGCGGTGACCGGGGCCGCGTGGAGCACGGCCCTGGGCCACGGGCTCGAGGATGTGTGGCGGCGACTGCTCGCCGGTGAGCACGGCTTCGTCGAGGTGGCCTCTCCGCATCGGCTGCGCAACACGCTGGCCGCGGTCATCCCCTCACGGGGGGAGGGTCCCGCGCCCCGGCTGCGGAGGTTCGCGGTGGAGACGCTCGGTCGCGCGCTGACGGAGGCCGGGCTGGACGCGCGCGGAGCCACGACGAGACTGGTCCTGGGCACGAGCCTGGGCGCGTGGCTCGACGACGAGGGCGAGTGGACGGCGCCGCTCCACGCCTGGGCGGACGAGGTGGCCCGGGCGGTGGGGGCGCGTGAGCGGCCTGTCAGTCTCTCCACGGCGTGCTCCTCGGGGGCGGACGCCATCCTCGTCGGGGCGGAGCTCATCCGCTCCGGTGCCGCGGAGGTGTGCGTCTGCGGCGGCGTGGATGTCATGACGCCAAGCAAGCGGCTGGCGCACTCGGCGCTCTCCACCATGTCCCCCACCCGCTCGCGCGCCTTCGACACGCGGCATGACGGCATGTTGTTGGGCGAGGGCGCGGGGTTCCTGGTGTTGGAGTCCCTGGAGCATGCGCGGGGGCGCTCGGCTTCGCTGCTCGCGCTCTTCCGGGGAGCGGGCTCGGCCAACGACGCGGCGAGCATGACCTCGCCGGACCCAGCGGCGTTGGGGGCGCGGTTGGCGATGGAGCGGGCGCTCCAGGACGCGCGGGTCTCGGCTCGGGACATCGGGCTCATCAACGCGCATGGCTCGGCGACGCCGGCGAATGACCGCGCGGAGGCAGAGGCGTTCCGGGCGCTGTTCGGGACGGGCCCGCGTCCGTGTGTCTTCGCGACGAAGGGGGCCTTCGGACACACGTTGGGGGCCACGGGAGCGATGGAGGCGATCGCGCTCATCCTCGCGCTGCGCGAGGGAGTAGTGCCGCCCATCGTCGGACTGGAGCAGCCCGACAAGGACTTCCCCTGCCCGCTCCCCGTGGGGCGGCCGGTGAGGCACGAGGAGCGGCTCGGACTGAGCCTGACGCTCGGCTTCGGTGGGTTCGATACCGCGCTCGTCTTCGAGGCGGCGCGATGAACCCGACGACCTCGCTGGTGCTCCGTGGCGGCGCGCGGACGCGCGGTGGTGGAGCGAATCCCTACGTGGCGAAGGTGAAGACCTCCGTCCGCTACGCGGACCCGATGGCCTGGACGCTGGTGCTCGCGGTGGGAGAGGTCCTCGAGTCGCTGGGCGAGAGCTTCCGCGCATCGGCGGACCGATGCTCGCTCATCCACGTGGGCACCCAGGCGCCACCGGAGGCCCTGTCCAGCGCCGCTCGCGAGGCCTTGCGTGGCTTCGCATCGCCCATCCGTTTCCCTGCCGCGCCTCCGAGCGCGCCGACGGGTCTGGCCTGCATCGTCCACGGGATTCGAGGTCCGACGCTCGCGCTGACGCTGCCCGTGACGGAGGGGGCTGGACTCGCGTTGTCGCTCTCCACGGCCTGGCTCATGCGCGGTGTCATCGACTACGCGCTCATCGCGACGACGGCGGCGGTGTCCGGAGAGGAGCCTCGCGCCGCATGTGTGGTGCTCTCACGCGGCGAAGGGCAACCCGTGGACACGGCGCTGCTGGTGCAGGCCCTACTCCCGGCGTCGCGCGCCACTGACGAGGTGCGTCCATGAAGAGAGCCACTGCCACCGGCGCAGACCCCTCTTCGAGAGCCACGTTCCTGGCTCCGTATGGAGCCGCGAGTCGGCCGCGAGGTGCGTTCACGAGGCGAACGACCACCTGCGGGCCCGATGCTTTTCCCAGAGCCCGGCGTGGCGCTTCGCGCACCGGGTGCGACGCCTCCACCGTGTGCCGGACCCTCCGCGGCTCCGACGCCGCGGGTGACAGTCGTTCCCCTGGTGATGCCCCATGACCGAGCTCGCTGACATCCCTCTCTCCTCCATCCAGGCGTTCCTGGACCGTGTTCGGGACCTGACCTGCGAGACGGGTACGTCCACCCGACACCGGGTGGAGCCCCTCGCCGAGGCATGGCGAGCACATGGACTGAGACCGGGCGATGTCGTCCTCCTCGCCCTGCCGAACGGAGCCGAGCTGCTCACCCAGCTCTTCGCCATCCTCGCCGCCCGTGGCGTGCCCGCCCTGGTGTCACCGTCCGCGCCAGCATTGCGACAACAGGCCCTCGTGGAGGCGCTCCCCGCACGCGCGTTGGTCACCATGCGCCGCCCCGCGCCCCTGATTCGGGGTGTGGACCGCTTCCACCTGGGCGGAGCGGAAGTCGCCATGTTCTCCGAGGCACCACCTCCCGGCGCCCAGCCCGGCGAGATGGTGCTGCTCACCTCGGGCACGTCGGGCTTCGCCAGCGGCTGCGTGTTCGACCTGGAGGCGCTCTTCCGCAACGCGCGTCGTCACTCGGACGCCGTGGGCCTGCGTCCGGGCGACACCGTGCTGGTGAACCTGCCGCTCTACTACTCGTACTCGATGGTGGCCCAGGCCTTCGCCTCACTGCTTCGCGGCGCGGACCTGGTCATCAGCGGCCCCCCGTTCCAGCCCGCGGCCTATCTGCGACTGCTCGCCGAGCAGGGCATCACCGTCTCCGCCCTCACGCCCCTCCTGGTGCGCGCGCTCCTCCAACAAGGCGGAGCCTTCCTCGAGGACTTGCGCTCACTCGGCGTCGGAGGGGACGTGCTCTCCCCCGAGCACGTGGCGCAATTGCTTCGCCTGCGTCCACGCGGAGAGCTGTACCTCACCTATGGGCTGTCCGAGGCCGGTCCCCGGGTGGCCACGCTCGCGGCCCATGCGGAGCCCCCACACCGATACGCGTCCGTGGGACGTCCCCTGCCCGGTACACAGGTGTCACTCTTCCCACGAGGCCCCGGCGGACAACAGGAGCTGCTGGTCTCCTCCGACACGCTGATGAAGCGGCGCATCGGACTGGTGGAGGGCGACAAGCTGCACGCGTGGCGCGGCCCCCGTCTGCTGGCCACCGGCGACATCTTCGACATCGACGCGGACGGCTACCTGTACTTCCAGGGGCGGCTCTCCGACTTCCTCGTCCGCGGCAGCGAGAAGATATGCATGGCCTCCGTGCGGCGCCTGGCCACCACGCTCCCGGGTGTGCTCACGGCGCGAACCCAGGTCGTCTCCGGCACGGAGGGAGATGACTACGAGATGATCCTCACCGTGGCCGACGAGGGCCGACCCCTGGAGCACGTGTCCGAGGCGCTCTCGCGGCTTTTGCGACTCGCCGAGCGCCCCCGACGCATCCAGGTCGTCTCCGCCGACGGCAACACCGCCGCCCTGCACAAGTGAGCGGCCGACGCCACACGCGTCCCCCCAACCTGTTCCACCCGAGAAGGACTCTCCGATGACGCTCGCCTCCGCGAACACCGGCAGCAATCAGTCACCTCGCACCCAGACGGAGCAGGTCCTCTGCGAGCTCTGGAGCGTGCTGCTGGAGGTCGAACGCGTGGGCGTCCACGACGACTTCTTCCAGCTCGGCGGCCACTCGCTCATCGCCACCCAGCTCGTCTCGCGCATCAACGAGATATTCCAACTGCGACTGCCGCTGCCGAGCATCTTCGATGCGCCCACCATCGCCCAGCTCGCCTCGGCCATCGACGCCTCTCGAGGCGCCGCGACCCCCAGCAAGGACCTCAAGCTGCGCCCGGGTGTCCGGAGCAGCGAAGCCCCGCTCTCCTATTCGCAGGAGCGGCTCTGGTTCATGGAGCAGCTCCACCCCGGGCAGGCCACCCACAACATCCCCATCGCCTATCGCATCACCTCCGCGCTCGACTTCGGCGTGCTCCAGCAGGCCCTGGACGAGGTGCTCCGTCGACACGAGTCTCTCCGCGTCACCTTCGCCTCCACGGAGTCGGGCCCCGTCGCACGCATCACACCCCCGGGTGCCTTCCCACTCTCGGTCATCGACCTGTGCCACCTCTCCGCAGACGCCCGCGAGGAGGAGGCGTCGCGAGTCGCCACGGAGCAGGCGCATACGCCCATCGACGTCCGCACCGGCCCCATCATCCGAGGCACCCTGCTCAAGCTCGGGGCGCGAGAGCATCATCTCCTGCTCACGATGCATCACATCGTGTCCGACGGCTGGTCCGTGGGTGTCCTCCTGCGCGAGCTGCGTGCGCACTACGCGGACTTCGACGCCGGCCGGTCGTCATCGCGCCCCGAGCTGCCCGTGCGGTACGCGGACTTCGCCGCCTGGCAGCGACAGTGGTTGCCCCCGCAAGCCGAGGAGCGGCTCCTGCCCTACTGGCGCAAGCGGCTCGCCCAAGCCCCCTCCCTCCTGTCGCTTCCCTCGGACCGCCCCCGGCCACCGCTCCAGCGCTTCCAGGGCGCACGGCGGACGTTCCACATCCGCGAGGAGACGGCGCTGGCCCTCGACGCGCTCTGCCGCCAGGAGCGCACCACGCTCTTCATGACGCTGCTCGCGGGCTTCTGCGCCCTGCTCCATCGCTACTCCGGCCAGGAGGACCTCCTCGTGGGCTCCCCCATCTCCGGACGCATCCGACCGGAGGTGGAAGGACTCATCGGCTTCTTCGTCAACACGCTCACGCTGCGCAATGACCTGTCGGGAAACCCGCGCTTCGTCGAGCTGCTCGCCCGGGTGCGTGAGACGACGCTCGGGGCCTTCGCCCACCAGGAGTTCCCCTTCGAGAAGCTGGTCGAGGCCCTCCAGCCCGAACGCACGCTCAGCCACGCGCAGCTCGTCCAGGTGATGTTCGTGCTGCAGAACGCGCCCACGCTGGAGGAGGACCCGTCCGCCGCGCTCCAGCTCTCCGCCCTGGCGGAGCCGTGGGAGACGAACACCGGCACATCGAAGTGCGACCTCGTCCTCTACATGGCGAGGAGCGCCGAGGGCCTGCGCGCCACGTTCGAGTACGACACGGACCTCTTCGACGAAGCGCGCATCGAGCGCATGGCCGGGCACCTCCAGGTGATGCTCGAGGCGGTGGCCGCCGACCCGCACCAACCCCTCTCGGCGCTGCCCCTGCTCACCCCCGCCGAGCGCACGCAGGTGCTGCGCGACTGGAACAGCGCCTCCGCGGACTTCCCTCGGGACGTCTGCGTCCACGAGCTGTTCTCACGTCAGGCCGCGAGGACTCCGGACGCGGTCGCCGTCTCCTACGGTGGGCAGGGCCTCACCTACCGGGAGCTCGACACGCGCTCCAATCAGCTCGCCCACCACCTGCGCGCGCACGGCGTGGGGCCCGAGGTGCTCGTCGGCCTGTGTGTCGAGCGCTCCGTGGACCTGGTCGTCAGCATGCTCGGCATCCTCAAGGCGGGAGGCGCGTACCTTCCGCTCGAGGCCTCGTATCCCACCGAGCGGCTGTCCTTCATGCTCCAGGACTCCCGCGTCTCGCTGTTGCTGGTCCACGCGTCCAGGCTCCAGCAGCTGCCCCCGTTCGCGGGGCCGGTGGTCCGCATCGACACCGAACGGGAGGTCATCGCCCGGTGCTCCGCGCTTCCGGTCGCCTCCACCGTCTGCCCCGACAACCTCGCCTACGTCATCTACACCTCCGGCTCCACCGGCAGGCCCAAGGGCAGCGCCATCGTCCATCGCGGCATCTGCGCCCTGCTCTTCCAGACGAACTTCGTCCGCTTCTCGCCGAAGGACCGCGTCGCCCAGGCCTCCAACGCCTCCTTCGACCCGAGCACCTTCGAAATCTGGGGGGCGCTGCTCCACGGAGCCCGGCTCGTCGGCATCACCGCGGACCCGGCGCGCGAGCCGCACGAGCTGGCCGCCCAGATTCACGACGAGGCCATCACGGTGATGTTCGTCACCACCGCGGTGCTCCACCTGCTGGCGCGGCAGATTCCGGACGCGTTCCGCGACGTGCACACGCTCGTGTTCGGAGGCGAGGCCGCGGACCCGCTGGCGCTGCGAGAGGTGCTCCGACACGGGCCCCCGCGCCGACTGCTCAACGGCTACGGCCCCACCGAGTGCACGGTCTTCTCCACCTTCCACGCCATCGACTCGCCGCCGCCGCTCGGACAGCCCGTGCCCATCGGGCGGCCCATCACGAACGGCCCGGTCTACCTGCTGGACGAGCACCTGCGGCCGGTGCCCGTCGGTGTCCCCGGGGAGCTGTATGTCGCGGGAGAGCGACTGGGTCGTGGTTACTTCCACCGCCCGGACCTCACCGCGCGCACGTATGTGCCCGACCCCTTCGGCAGCCAACCGGGGGGGCGCCTCTACAAGACGGGGGACCTGGGCCGCTACCTGGCCAACGGCCGCATCGAGTACCTGGGCCGCGCCGACCTGCAGGTGAAGATTCGCGGCTTCCGGGTGGAGCTGGGCGAGGTCGAGGAGTCGCTGCGGCAGCACCCGTCCGTGGAGGACTGCACGGTGGTGGCGCTGGAGATGGGCGGGGACCGCAAGCTGGCCGCGTACCTCGTCTCACGGGGACAGGCGCCCTCGCAGTCGTCCCTGCGCGCGTGGCTGCGGGAGCGGTTGCCCGAGCACATGGTGCCCGCGTCCTTCACGGTGCTGCCGGTGCTGCCGCTCACGCCGAACGGCAAGGTGGATCGACGCGCCCTGCCCTCGCCCGAGGCGCCCCAGGGAGAGGCCTCCACGCATCAGGCCCCGCGCACCTTCACGGAGGAGACGCTCTGCCGGATGTGGGCGTCCCTGCTGGGGATGGCGCGCGTGGGCATCCACGACAACTTCTTCCACCTGGGTGGGCACTCGCTCCTGGCGACGCAGGTCGTCTCGCGGGTGCGCGCGGAGCTCGGGGTGGAGGTCTCCTTGCGCACGTTGTTCTCGGCGCCCACGGTGGCCGACCTGGCGAGGCACGTCTCTCGCGCGGAGCCCCCCGTGGTGCTCGCGCGGCCAGTGCCTCCGCTGCGCAAGGTGTCTCGGGAAGGAGCGCTGCGGGTGTCGTTCGCGCAGGAGCGCCTGTGGCGGTTCTTCCAGCGCGCGCCCGAGTCCAGCGCCTACAACATCCCGCGCGCGTTCCGGTTGAAGGGACGGCTGGAGGCCCGGCACCTCGAGGCCGCGTTCCAGGGGCTCATCGCCCGGCATGAGACGTTGCGTGTCACGTACTCCGAGGAGGACGGGGTGCCGCTCCAGCACCTCCATCCCTCGATGGACTTCCCCTTCCGGGAGGTGGACCTCCGAGGGCGCGAGGACCGCGAGGAGGAGGCGCGACGCCTGATGTTGGAATCCGCGCTGCGCCCGTTCGACCTGACGCGAGGGCCGCTGATTCACGGGATGCTGCTCCGATTGGAGGACGAGGAGCACCTGCTGTTCTGGAGCATGCACCACATCACGGCGGACGGCTGGTCCATGGGCGTCATCTCGCGAGAGCTGAGCCGGCTCTACACGGCCAGCGTCACGGGGGGCGCGCATGGGCTGCCGCCGTTGGGCATCCAGTATCCCGACTACGCGGCCTGGCAGCGCGACTGGCTGTCGGGGGCGGAGCTGAAGGAGCGGTTGGGGTTCTGGAAGAAGGCGCTCGCTGGAGCGCCCACGCGGCTCGACCTCCCCACGGACAAGCCACGGCCCTCGGTGCGGACCTTCAACGGACGTCATCTGAGCGTGGAGTTGGGCGTGGAGCGCAGCCATGCCTTGAATGCGCTCTGTCGTCAGGAGCAGGTGACGCCCTTCATGGCGGTGCTCGCCGTCTTCGGCGCGGTGTTGGCGCGACACTCGGGGCAGGAGGAGGTGGTCATCGGCTCGCCCATCGCCAACCGCCTCCGGCCCGAGCTGGAGCCCCTCATCGGGATGTTCGTCAACGGGCTGTGCTTGCGAGTCAATCTGCAGGGCCGCCCCGCCTATCGGGAGCTGCTCCAGCGGGTGCGA
This sequence comes from Myxococcus guangdongensis, assembly GCF_024198255.1. NCBI lineage: Bacteria > Pseudomonadati > Myxococcota > Myxococcia > Myxococcales > Myxococcaceae > Myxococcus > Myxococcus guangdongensis. The sequence continues at coordinate 259,976 of NZ_JAJVKW010000006.1, read as the reverse complement.
GAGGAGACCCTGGCGGGCTATGCCCATCAGGAAGTCCCACTGGACCAGGTGATGGCCTCACTCGGGGTGGAGCTGCCCGTCAACCGCCCGCCGGTGTTCCAGGCGATGTTCGTGTTGCAGAACGCCCCCACCGCGCCGCTGGAGCTCCCGGGGCTCACGGTCCTCAACGAGTCCGTCAATCGCGGCTCCGTCACGTATGAGCTGACATGGGCGCTGACGGAGACGCCCGAGGGGTTCTCGGGCATCTTGGAGTTCAACACGGACCTGTTCGAGCCCACCACCGCGGCTCGCATCCTCGCGGACCTGTTGGAGTCGCTGGATGCCGCGCTGGCGGACCCGGATGCGAGCCTGGGGCTGGAGACGCGCGCGGGCTAGATGCCATCGAGCGAACTGCCTGCTCGAATGGAAAAGACCCGGCCGGCAACGAGTGCCGACCGGGTCTGGATGAACCCGAACAGAGGCCCTTCGCGCTCAGGGCGACGCTTGCAACGCCTTGCGCTCCTTGGCGCAGACCTGGATGAGTTCAATCATGCTCATGCTGCCGTTGCCGGTGTCGAACTTCTGGTCCTTGAAGTCGGGGTAGCCGTTCTCCAGGATGCGCCCCTCCGCGATGCAGTCGTTGAGCTGCGCGAGCGCCTCGGGCTTCTTGCCCTTGGAGAGCAGCGCCTTCGCGGAGTCATAGGCCTTGCGCTGGCCCTCCTGGAAGCGCAGCTCCACGTCCGCCTTCTTCTGCGGCGCCTGGATCGCCTCCGCCGTCTGCGCGCACTGAGCCATCACGTCCTGCGGCCGGGTGGGAATCCCCTCCACCAGCACATCCACGCTGGCGAGGCTCGCGTTCTCCTTCACCATCCTCGCGCCCTCGTCCTGGCAGGCCCGGAGCTTCTCCGCCGCGCTCGCGTACAGCTCCTTGCGCTTGCGCAAATCCTTGGAGGACCCGGCCAACGCGAACGCCTTGCCGGCGGCGGTCAGCGCCTCACCCGTCAGCTGCCGCAACGTCCTCGCCTGCTTCGCGAACTCCAGCGCCTCCACCAGCTTCAGCCACTCGGCGCGCCCTCGCTCCGCGTTCGCCGCGTAGCCCGCGTCCTGCCGCTCCAGCGCCGCGTTCGCCTCGAAGAACTGCATCACGTCGTCCACGCCCTTCGACGCCGTCTCCACGTCGCCGTCCGTCGCGGAGATGCTCTTCGCCGACTCCAGCTTCTCCTTCGTCAGCGCCAGCCGCGTGGACAGCTGCGCCCGGGCATCCGCCGCGGACAGGACGATCTTCCGGCGGTTGATCCGCTCCGCCAGGTCCGCCATGCGCTCCTTCGTCTCCTTGGCGTAGATGGCGTAGTCGCGGTCCTTCTTCACGAAGGCGGCCCCCGCCTCCAACACCACGCCAATCTGCTTCACGGCGTTGTCCGCCTCCTGCAGCTGCGCAGGCGTGGGAGACTCCTTCTGGATCTGGATGACCAGCGCCGCCGCGGTCTTGCGCGCCTCGTCCACCTTCATCCGCTGCTGCGTCAGGTCGACCTCGTACCGGCGCCGCTCCATCGTCGCCCGGCCGTCCTTGAGCAGCTGCCGCGCCTCCACCGCCGAGGGGCTGATGGCCGGGTTCTTCACGTGCACCGTCTCGAGCGTCTTCTCCAGGACGACCATCGCCGTCTTGGCCTCCTCGAACTGCTCGGGCGTCACGGCCCGCTTCTCCACGTTGCGCAGGGCCTGGACCACCTCGGCGCGCGCCGCGTCCAGCGTGCGGACCTGGAGCGCCACCTCCACCTCGACGAGCGTGTTCTTCACCTCGCCGAGGTACTGGCCAATCGCCTGGCTCCTCGCCGCCTGGGGCTCGTACTTGTCCACCAGCTTCCGGGCGACGAACGCCGCCGTCTTCGCCTCGGAGAGCTGCTCGGGCGTGGGGCGCCTCGCCCGGAGCGCCTTGGCGGACGCGCGCAGCTCCTCGTGCGCGGGCTCCAGCTCCACCTTGACCCGGGAGACGCCCGCCTGCACGACGAGCTCATCCATCCGGCGCCGGGCCTGGGTGATCTCCGCGCGGGCCTTGTCCGCCTCCGAGCGGTACGCCTTGTCGCGCGCCTCGAGCGGCGTGCCCTCGTCGAGCGTCTTCTGCAACGCCACCGTGGCCTTGTCCGTCGCCGAGAACTTCTCGTCCGACCAGGCCTTGTTCACCTCGGCGAGCGCGTTCGCCAGCGACTTGCGGCTCTCCTCCAACTGCCCGCGCTGCTTCTGCGCCGACTGCTGCAACCACCGCTCGTCGAGCGTCTTCTCGTGGCGGGCGATGGTCGCGTCGACCTCGGTGAGGTACTGGGCGAACTTCGGGTCCTGGCTCTTCAACGGCCGGCCCTCCTCCGCCAGCTTCTTGAGCCCGTCCACCGCGGCGCGAGCCTCGTCCATCCCCTGCTTGCCGGAGTCCTCCTTGACGAGCTTCGCCATGCGCTCGTTCAGGGGCGCGAGCGCACCGTCGATGCGGCGGCGGAACTCGTGGATGTGGACCTTGGCGCGGCGCTCGTCGACGTACTCCCGCTGCGTGCGCAGCTGCTTGCGCGCGGCGAGGACGAGCTTGGCGTACTCCAGGTCCTCCGTCTCGAAGCTGGCCCCCGCGTTGAGCGCGTCCTTCAACGCCTCCACGGCCACGACGGCGGCGTCCAGGTCCGCGTTGCGCGGCGGCTCCACCTCGATTTTCTGCACGGCCGTCGCGAGCGCCGCGCGCGCCGACTCCACCTTCTTCGTCGCCTCCGCGATGGACTTCGCGGCGCCGGCTTCCGGGGACGCGGCCAAGGCCTCGGCGGACGCGAGGATGAACAACCCCATCAACACCAACACAGAAGTACGTACCATTCACACCAACCTACTACAGCGAGGCCGTGGGAGCCCCGGCATAGTGGATGCGCCCTGAAGGCTGGCGGGAACTGGACTCGAGGTGGGAGACCCACGGACTCCCACCTGGGCCAGCAGGCGTCCAGGCTCCTGGATGGACTGGTGCCGCACGTCCGACGTCGCCCGGCATGCAGGGGAGGCACACGTTCCAACAGGAACGAGGAACCGGGGGCCTCACGTGTCAGCCGTCGCGAGGCAGCGAGGTTGACGTGTCAGCGGCCCCGAGGCGGAGTTGGTCTAGCGTGGCCTCGTGAGGCCCCATCTCGTGAAATCCACCGTCTTCCTCCTGCTCATCGCGGGCCTTCTGGGCTGCGCCGCGACCTCCTCGGTCGCCCGTTCCACCCCACCCGAGCCCGTGCTCCTCGTTCGGGACGGCGTCACGGCGGAGACAGCACGAGGCGTCTGGCGCTCGCGTGGCTACGGGTACGTCCTGACCGTCTCCGCGACGGACCTGAAGCTGCATCACACGACGGCCGCCGGCTGCCATCCGCAGCCCGACGAAGAGCCAGGGGCGCTGTCCGGCTTCGTCTACGTGATGCCCGATTCGGCTCCCGACACCCTGTCCCTCAGCACCGTTCCCGGAGACACGCGGTACCTCTTCGAGCGGCTCCCCGCCCTGCCCTCCGCGTGCGCGGCCACCACCGAATGGACTCCGCCGAAGCTGTTCGAGCTCTTCGCCGCGACCTTCACGGAGCACTACGCCTTCTTCGCGGAGCATCACGTGGACTTCCGCGCCCGTGTCTCCGCGCTCCGCCCCAGAGTCACCGACACGACGGATGCGCGGACCTTGTTCGGAGTCTTCCAGGAGCTGACGACGGGGCTCGGGGACGCGCATACCCGCATCAGTGCCGAGGTGGACGGAGAGCCCCTCAGCTTCGGAGAGGGAGAGGCCCGGACGCTGGAGCGCGTGGAGGCCGAGGGGAAGAAGACCGGACAGTCATCCCGGGATGCACAGCGAGCCTGGCTCGCCGCCTACCGCGACGGCATCCTCCAGACCGTGCTGAAGGGCGCGGGTCACCATGTGGCGAACAAGCGCATCTTCCATGGGCGCGTGGGCGACGTCGGCTACCTCAACGTGATGACGATGGGTGGCTATGTCGGCGAGGACGAGGTCCCGCTGGAAGAGGAGCTCCGGGTCCTCGATGGAGCACTCGACACGGCGCTGCAATCCTTCCAGGGCGCACGGGCCGTCATCGTCGATGTCAGCAACAACCGCGGAGGCCACGACGTCATCTCCCGAGCCATCGCCGCGCGCTTCACCGACACCCGGCGGCTCGCCTACACCAAGGCCCCGTTCAACTCTGGAGCGCCACCCCAACCCTTCCACGTCGAGCCCACGTCAAGACCGCGCTACACCGGCCCTGTCCATCTGGTGACGAGTGACGTCACCGTGAGCGCCGGAGAAGTCTTCACCCTCGCCATGCGCGCGCTGCCGAACGTCACCCACGTGGGCACCACCACCCGGGGCGCCCTCTCCGACGTGCTCGTCAAGCCGCTGCCGAATGGCTGGAGCGTGGAGCTGTCCAACGAGCGCTATCTGGACCCGAAGGGACAGCTGTTCGAGGCACGCGGCATCCCGCCCCAACAGGAACTGGAGGTCTTCCCCGAAGAGGACCTGCACAATGGCCACGCCAGGGCCGTGCAGTCGGTGGTGGAAGCGGCCTTGGGTCAACGAGACGCAGTCCCGGGAGGTGCTCGCGAATGACGGCGGCCTACGAGTTGTTCATGCGGGAGGTCGATGCCCAGGGACGGGAGCGTGCCGACGGGTTCTCGCTGGGCAACCTTCGACACCTCACGCCCGAAGAGCACCTCCAGGTGCTCGCCACGTTGACGCGCCTGCTCTCCGAGCGGGAGGACCGGGCCCCCGTCGCGCTGGCCATCCTGGCCCCGACACCCGCCACCGTCACGCTGTTGCGTGAAGCACTCCCGCTGCCGTGGAAGCCCGAAGCGCGGCCCGAGTACTTCGACCTGGAGGTCGCCTCCGCGCTCGGCGTGCTCACGGGTGACCCCATGGCCCTGGACCTGCTCGAGGACACCGTGGCCCGAATCCCGGACCAGTGGGCCAAGGGCATCGCGACGGAGGGGCTGCGCCGTGCCTCGCCTTCGAGTGACGCCAGCGCGCGCCTCGCGCGGCTCATCCGCACGCGACCTCGGGAGTCGATGCGGCTCGACAGCGCGGAGATGCTGATGACGCGGCATGGACTGTGGGCCTATGACCTGGCACACCAGGATGAGCGACTGACGCTCCTGCGCGCGCTGGCGGGAGACGACGACACCGCCCGGGACGAAGCCCTCGGGCAGCTCCTCGCCGCGCCCGTCAAACCCTGGCCCTGACGGGAACGCGCGGCTGCGGCTGCCCCGGACGCAGCTGCGTTCCACCGGCACGCCCGCTGCCTTCCCGGCCCGGAGGCGTTCAACAGGACCTCAGATGGTATGTGTCTTGAGAGCGCCGAGACCCGCAAGGACGGAGCCATGCTTCAGGTCGCATTCGAGTCCCGGTACCGACTGGAGCCAGGAAAGCCTTTCTACAACACCTTCGACGCGACCAGGCGAGGCATCGAGAAGTTCCACAAGCCGCTCTCGGGGATTCACGGCGACTTGAATCCGGAGCGCCAACAGCGACGAGCGCGGGGCCCGGGCCTGCGGGCAAGCGCCGCGGGCCTGGGCGAGGGCAGCCGACGAGGTCACCCCTCGCTGGCAGCCGCGAGCCAGGCAAGAGGCGGAGTCCTGGGTGACCGGCGGGATGAGGAGGCCCCCCGGGCTCGTTTCATGCTGCCGGGGAGCGCCGCTCCCCGCTCGTGACGCTCCGCGCCTTCCCCCGGCCTCAAATATCGGGTGACACCTGACACGGCCGCCGGAGTTCCATGAGACACTGACGCTTCTCCACGCGCCCGGCAGCCTGCTCAGGACTCCATGTCATTTCTGGACCGCATCCTCGACCCTCCGAGTTACGGCTACGAAAAGAACGGCGCACTCTACGTGCCGACCCATCGGGAAATCCTCTCGGAATTCTTCTCCCGGCTGAACATCCTACGAAGTCGTAAGAACTGGCTGGCGTTGACGGGGTGGGCCACGACGTTGGCGTTCGGCATCCCGCTGGCGCTCTTCTTCACCCACCACTTCAGCGTGTGGCTGCTCCTGGTGGGCTTCGTCTACAGCATGGTGGTGATGGGCACCCACGGCACCATCTGGTTCCACCGGTATGCGACCCACCGTGCGTTCAAGTTCAGGAACGCCTTCTTCCGGGAGCTGTGCCGCAACCTGGTGGTGAAGACCATCCCGGAAGAGGCCTATGTCATCTCCCACCACGTGCACCACGCCAGGTCGGAGCAGCCGGGCGACCCCTACAACGCGAAGGCCGGCTGGCTCTACTGCTTCCTGGCGGACGTGAATCACCAGGGCATCCGCAAGGACTTGAACGCCAGGGATTACGCGCAGCTGTGCAAGCTGATGGAGCACACGGGGGTGCGCCTCAACAGCCATGCGCAGTACCAGAAGTGGGGCTCGCTCTGTCACCCGGGCTGGACGGTGGTGCACTTCCTGGCGAACTGGGCGGTCTGGTACGGCGTGTTCTTCCTGCTCGGCGGGCACGCGCTGGCGCTGGCGCTCTTCGGCTGGTCCGGGGTGTGGGTCGTGGGCGTGCGGACGTTCAACTACGACGGGCACGGGGGCGGGAAGGACCGCCGGCGCGACGGGGTGGACTTCAACCGGCGCGACCAATCCATCAACCAGTGCTGGCCGGGCCTCATCACCGGTGAGTGGCACAACAACCACCACCTCTATCCGCACGGCGCTCGCGCGGGCTTCCTGCCGTACCAGTTCGACCCCGCGTGGCAGTGCATCCGCGGCGCGCACTGGCTCGGCGCCATCAGCAGCTATCGCGACTTCAAGCAGGAGTTCCTGGAGCGCCACTACCTCCCCTGGCTGGCGGAACAGAAGGCCAAGGCCGTCGCGGCGGTCAGCTGACCCTCGGAGCGTGGAGTGTTGGCGCGGGCAGGAGTCCTCCCTGCGCCGCGCCTCGGAGTCTCGACGTCAGGCGAGGTTCCGCGCCGCTGGGGTGCCCTCCTTCGTCGCCGCGTCGGGCGAAGCACTCAGGAGGCTGACCTTCGGCCTCGCCACGGTGGCGGGCACCCCGAAGTAGGCGTCATACGCGTCGATGTGCTGCTGCCCCACCGTCGTCATGAAGTCCGCGAAGTCCGCCGGCTGGGCGGGCAGCGTCGACGGAATGAAGAACTGCGAAGGCAGTCTGACGTAGGGATTCGGGGTCGGGACCCGCTCGTACAACGGGTGGATGGCCCCATAGGTGAGGTTGGCGTCCAGCCCGAAGAGCCCCGAGAGGGGGCCGTAGAGCGTCTGGATGGACTTGTCCTTGATGTAGTCCCACACGACGTCGTTCTGCACGCTGGGCGGCTTCACGTTCATCAGGTTGGTCCAGCCGTGCGGCACCACGTCGTACACGTTCGTGATGACCTGATTCCAGTAGCCATGGTTCGGGATGCCGGTGATGTACGTCGGCACGAAGAGCCCGCTGAAGTAGTTGACGAACCCCTGGTCTCCCGTCGTCGGCGCGGCCGTCGGCAGCACGAAGACATCGTTCCACCGCTTCACGGCGAAGATGCTCGGATAGAGCCAGCGGGTCAACGTCGGGCAGAGCGAGCCTCCCAGGCTGTGCCCGGTGAAGACCAGCGTCGACGTGGACGACTCCTTCGTCCCCAGGAAGGTCTGCAGCGACTGATTCGTCTGGGGGTCCAGCATGTTCAGCAGATTCGTGGTCCCCCAGGCGGCCCCCTGCGAGACATTCCCGATGTTGGAACTGCTGGGGTTGGTGCTGTTCGTCGGGGTGATGCCCATCGGGTAGGGCACCGTCACCGAGACGTTGTTGTCCAGGCAGTCCGTGTCGTACCAGTTGTACGTCGTGTCCCGGTTCCCGTTGGTGCCAGCAATCGCCACGACGTAGCAGTCCGCTTGCGCGTTGTAGGCCACGTACATGACGTTGTCGGCCACCTTCGACACGCGTCCCTTCCCCGAGCAGTCCTTGTCCGTTTGATAGACACAAGGGCCCCACACCCGCGCCCACACGCCCAACTGCCGCGCATTCTGCGTCAACGCGCCGTCGATGATGGGCCCGAGCGCACGTGCGATGTTGGAGGCCGTGTCCTCGATTTCGTCACCCAGACCGGAGAACCGTGAGAGCCGGTAGACCGTCTGGATGATGTCGTAGCTCCCTCCTGCATTGATGGGCTGCACGACCTTCATATGGGATTCCTCCATGAGGGGTGGTGCGCCTCCCGCAGCAGAAGACATGCCAGCACGCTCGAGGCGAGCCCCCATGCAAACACACGCATTTGCAAATCCCTGTCAGTCCCTTGACGCGTCAAGGGTGGGCACTTGACGTGTCAGGCGTGGCCAGCATTCGTCGACAGGGGAATTTTTCGTCGCCCCTACACGGAACGGGTTCGGCCCCCGATGGAGACGTCTTCCGGGTTGACATGTCACACACCTACGATGCCTGGCGCTGTGCCCACCCAAGGTCCTCTTCATGAACAGAGTGCTGCGTCCGCTCCGGCTCCTGTCTGTCTTCTCCCTCACATTCCTGGCGGCGTGCCAGGGCGCCCCCTCCGAGCAGGGCCACGGCATCGAGACAGGTGGGAGCGTCACCTCGACGCTCATCTCATCGAGCCTGTCCCCCACCCGCGACGAGGCCATGAGTGGCATCTGGGCGGGCGGAGGCAGCGCGCCCATCCACGGATTGATGGATGACGGGGTCTCCTTCGCGGCGAGCGACCGGGGCGGCTCGTTCGCGCGCAGCGCTCCCGCCCGGGCGTCCTCGAGCCTGACGCTGGGCTATCAAGACAGCGCGGTGCCCGGCGGCGCATCGAACGTCGTCGTGAACTACGACGGCTGGGCCATCAACGGCGGCGTCGGCACGCTCCGCGTGAAGCTCTACGAGGGAGCGACGCTGCTCGGCACGGGGCCCCTGCACGTGCTCGGCACCACGCCGGGGAACTTCAGCGACACGTTCGCGAACCTGGACGTCGCGGACGCCGGGCTGCTGCGCACCGAGCTGCTCTTCGAGAACAGCGCCGCGGCCGGCTCGCTGGTGTCCTCCATCATCTGGCTCGACGTCACCGGTCGCGCCGGCCCTGTCACCACGCTCGAATGCCCGCCGGGGTTCACCCGCGAAGTCTTCCGTGACGACTTCGACGGGAGCGCCCTCGACGCCACGAAGTGGGACGTCATCCAGGGGAACAACAACCCCAGCGGGGGCGCGTTCACCCAGCTCACCAAGATGCTCCGCGCCAACGTGAAGGTCGAGGACGGCAGGCTGAAGGTGTCCTCCAAGCGCCACTGCGTGGACCCCTACCCCACCATCACCCCGGAGAACCCCTCCCGGTGCGCGGGGACGAACTACTACTCGGGTGCGTGGCTGAAGGGGAAGGACACCTTCGCCCCCGGCAAGGGGCTGATGGCCTTCCACGCGAAGATGCCGCCGCCCATGCCCGGCACGTTCCCCGCGCTCTGGGCTCGCAACAGCTTCGGCGATGCGCGCTATGGCGAGCTCGACCTCATCGAGACCTGGTGGGATGCCCCCAAGGGCACGGCCAATGACCCGAACAAGTTCTCGGCCACCACGCACCTCGGCTCCAGCCCGATGATTCACACCTCGAACAACGAGGTCGGCCCGTTCGCCAATCTGGTCTCGGCCTCGCATGTCTGGGAGGTCGAGTGGGACGCCGGCGCGACGCCCGCGGTCGCCCGCTACTACTACCGGGACAGCCTGGGCTCGACGCGCATCCTGGTGCGGACCGCGACCCACCAGACGTCTGGCTTCAACGGGAGGGTCACCGACGAGGCCTTCCGCACGGCGCTCGCCGACGGGTGGCGTCCCTATATCGACTTCGCCGTGCAGCCGGAGGGGACCTGGAATGTCGGGCCCGACACCGCGGCGGTCTATGACCCGCAGGACCTGGAGGTCGACTCGGTCATCATCTGCGCTCCCTGAGCCTCACCGGGGCCCAGGGTTCGTGACAGCGCGGGCCGTCACTCGAGCAGGCGGAGGTCCACGGCCTCCGCCATGAGCGCGTGGCCCGCGTCGTTGGGGTGCAGTCCGTCCACCGTCAACGCCGCCCGCATCGAGTGAGGGTTCGCCGGCTCCCTCACCGCCGCGTCGAAATCAATCACCGCGTCGAACCTGCCCGCGGTGCGAATCCACTGGTTCACCGCCTGGCGCGTGGTCTCGTTCGCCGCGGTGAAGTAGGGATGGCCCTGCATCGGCGTCAACGTCCCGCCATACACCTTCAAGCCCCGGGCCCTGGCGCGCTGGATGAGCTGTTCATAGGCCTGGGTGATTCGCTCGGCCCCAGACGCCGCCCCCGGGCGACCGATGTCGTTGACTCCCTCCAACAGGAGGACGGCCTTCACGCCGCGCTGGGCCAGCACGTCGCGCTCGAAGCGGCGCAGGCCGTTGGGACCATAGCCATCGTCCAACAACCGGTTGCCCGAGAGCCCCGCGTTGAGCACGCCCACGGCGCGTCCTCCCCTCGCCCTCAGGCGTTGTGACAGGCGCGCCGGCCAGGAGCGCTCCTCGTCCACCGTGGTCCCCACGCCATCGGTGATGGAGTCACCGAACGCCACGACCAGGGACTCGCCCGGAGCGGCGTCGACGTGCAGCGCGGCGAGGAAGTAGAGACTCCGCGTGGTGAGCGCGGGCACGAAGCTCGCCGCCGCCGTGTGGTTGCTGGAGGCCGAGACATAGGTGCTCCGCGTGCCCTCCAGGTGCCAGGAAACGGCCCCCGAGCGCTCGAGGAAGTAGAGCGACACCGCCACGTCCCGGAGCCCATCGACCGCGAGCTCCACGGGCTCGCTGGTGGCGGTCCTCCCGGGAGGAATGCTGACGGAGGCCGCGCCGGCGAAGCGGACCTGCCGGTCCGTCGTCGGGTCGATGGAGACGCCCTGGACTCGCAGCCCGACGCGGACGGCCGCGACCTGCAGGAGCTGCGCACCGTACTGGTTGCTCAACACCAGCCGCAGCCGGGGACCTGCCAGCGTGGGCCGCACGAACATGCACACCGTCTGGTCGCGGAAGCTCGGCCCGGCGAGCGCATCTCCCATCGTGGCCGAGGCGGACGGATGCATCGGCGCGGTGAAGGCGGGCAGCCAGTGCGGTGAAGCCAGCGACGGTTTCTCTCCACACGCCCACACGACACACGCCATGATGACGAACCCGATGCGGAACATCCCGCCGAGAAGACTCGACATGGTTTCTCCCTGGCTTCTCCCTCACGTCCAGGAGGAGCTGACCGCACGGCACGGCAGGTGACCATCACCCCCACGGACCACGACTCCGTCTCCAACGAGGTCGCGTCCGTGGCGCGACCCTTCCTGACGTCGCACGTCGGCCCGCCGCGGCACGCGAGCGTTCGCGCGGGAGCGCTCGATTGACGCCTTCGCGCGGCGCGTGAAACCATCTCCCCGGAGGACCCGGTCGAATGTTCCAGGTCGGAGACATCAGCGCATCCACGGTGCCCACCCTCGCCGAGCTCATCGCGACGCGCATCGGCTACCCCGCCGGCGCGGAGTCGCTGGAGGCGGCGCTCACCGAGCTCGTCAAGGTCTCGGAGAACGTGAGCCTCTCGGACCTGGTCAAGGCGGTCCAGGGCCTCCACGGCGTGACGGCGCTCAAGCTCCGCAAGAGCGCCTTCTTCGTCGAGCATCAAGCGCCCCGGCAGCAGGAGGACCTGGGCGCGAGGCCGGAGCAGCCTCCTCCGCAGGAGGTCAGCGCGAAGACGAGCCTGGGCCTTCCGCCTGGGCTCACGTTCGTCAAGATCCAGGGCCAGGGCGGCTTCGGCATGGTGATGCAAGCCAGGACCCAGGACGGCGAAATCGTCATCGTGAAGCAACTCCAGACAGTCGAAGAGGCCCAGCACGAAGAGCGGGTGATGCGCGCGTTGAACCACCCGAACATCCCCAAGGTGCGCAGCCGCCATCAGGCCTTCCTGGCCATGGACTTCGTCGTCGGCGACGACCTCAAGAGCGAAATCCCCATGCAACCGCAGCGCATCTACCAGGTGGGGCTCGCGGTCCTGGAGACGCTGGCGTACATGCACCAGAACAACTACGTGCATGGGGACATCAAGCCCGCGAACGTCATGCTCACGACCACCGGGCGCTTCATGCTCATCGACTTCGGCGAGTCGAAGACCATCGGCGGCAATCACTCGCGGGTGGAGGCCGACATCCGGATGTTCGGCAACCTCTTGCGTCGACTGATGCTGGGCAACGAGGTCTCCGACGAGGAGGAGTGGCCCACCTGGGTTCCCCTCATCCAGCGCCGGTTGATCGACCGCTGTCGGCAGAAGTTCGGCACCCAGCCAGACCTGCGGGAGATTGTCCGGGTGCTCACGACGTTCAGCGTCCCGCTCCAGGTGGACTGACGAAGCCGCCTCCTGCGTCGGTGATTCAGGATGACTCCTGTAGACTCACACCATGTCTTCTCGTGTGGGTTCGACGGCCGTGGTGCTCGTGTTCGTGTTGCCGTGGTTGGCCATCACCGGGTTCGCCGACTACATGGTCGGCTCCAGCGTGGGGCGCCAGGTGCAATCCGCGAGCTGGCCCACCGCCCAGGGCACCATCACCTCGAGCGAGGTGGAGACGGCGCGTGGAAACAAGAGCATCACGTACGGCCTCAAGGTGGCCTACACGTACTCCGTCGACGGACAACAGCGAGAGGGCCACAAGTACCGCATCACGACCTCGCGCTCGGGGGACATCGAGGAGGCACAGGCCCTGGTCGACCGGTACCCCGTCGGAGCTCGCGTCACCGTGTACCACTCGCCAGGTCCCCCCTCGGAGGCGATCCTCCAGCCGGGCCTCGGCGGCGGAGAGCTGGTCGTGCTCCTGATGTTGCTGCCCTTCAACCTGGTGGCGCTCTATCTGGTGAGGATGGTGGTGCAGTCCTTCAAGCCGAAGCCGCCGCTGCTGTCCCCCTTCACGAGGGAGGACGGCAGCGAGTGCGTGGCGCCCGATGCGCCCGACACGGGCACCTGGGTGGGCCTGGTCATGGGCCCCGCGTCCCTGGCGTGCGTCGTGCTCACGAGCAGCCTCGCGGGCGTCTACCCGCCCGTGCTCGCGGGCGTGGCGGCCTGGGCCGTCGTCATCGCGAGCGGGCTGTTCGTCGGGCGCTACATCCACACCCGGAAGAAGGCCGGCCACTACGAGGTGCGCCTCCACCGCCGGGAGCGGAGGCTCTCCCTGCCGCCCATCCAGGGACGCAAGGCGCGGCTCGAGGTCCGGTGGAGGGACGTGCTGTCGCTGCGTGTCGAGCCCCAGGTGCCGGCGAAGAAGGACACGCACTACCGAGCCACGCTCGAGATCGCCACCGCCGACGGCACCACGCGCCAGGAAGCCGTCTGCGAGTTCACCCGCGAGGAGCAGGCGGCGGCGCTCGCGCAGTGGCTGCGACAGGACCTCCGGGTGGGCGAGGTCTCGCCCGAGGCGCTGCGCTCGGCATGACGACAGCCGCCGCATGAGTCGCGGTGCGCACCCGGCCAGCGCGTGCACGGAGGCTCGCCTGCCCCGTCCACCGCGCCGGGCAGGAGCGACGAGCGCACGCTGTGGGACGCGTGCTTCGACCCTACCCTTCCCCCTGGAACGGGCAGCGCGAGCCTGTCTTTCGGGGGACACATGGAGCGCCTCATCGGAAGCCCCGTGCGAGCCGCACCCTCGCGCGGGGTGTGGCACCGGAGTCGAGCCACGGCCTGGTGGCGCCACTTCACGCTGCCTGGCGCGTGGGTCGCGCTGGTGTTCGCGTGTCTGTCATTCACCCCCTCGCTCCTGCCTCGCAGCGGCCCCTTCCAGGGGCTCGTCAGTGGCATCAGCGCGGTCATCGGCTACGGGCTCGGGGTGGCGGGTGCCTGGCTCTGGCGCGAGTTCGCCAACCGACCTGCGCGCACGCCCAGCCCCCGGGCCTGGCGAGGGTACTTCGGGGTGGCGGCCGTGGCCCTGGCCGCATCCCTGGTGCTGGGCTGGCATTGGCAGGCGAGCATCCGGGAGCGGATGGGGATGCCCCACCCGGGCCGCGCGGGATACCTGTTCGCGCCCTTCATCGCCGCGATCCTCTTCCTCCTGCTCATCGGCGCGGGCCGCGGGTTGCGCGCGCTCTCCCATCGACTGAACGCGCGCCTGTCGCGCCACATCGGCCCACGCGCGGCCCGGGCGACGAGCGGGCTCGCGGTGGCGACGCTCACCTTCCTGCTCCTCAGCGGCGTGCTGTGGGACGGGCTCATCTCCCTGGCGGACCGCACCCTGGCCCTCCAGGACACGACGACCGCCGAGGGCGTGCACCCGCCCCACGGCCCGCTGCGCTCCGGGAGCCCGGACTCCCTCGTGCCTTGGGAGACGCTGGGCCGGGAGGGCCGCAACTTCGTGGCCCGGGGTCCGTCGGTGGAAGAGCTGTCCGCGTTCCATGGCGCCACCGCGGAGGCGCCCATCCGGGTGTATGCCGGCTACGCGTCCGCCCCGGATGCGGAGCGCCGCGCCGAGCTCGCGGTCCGTGACTTGGAGCGGGCGGGGGGCTTCGAGCGCGAATACCTGCTGGTGGTGACCACCACCGGCAGCGGCTGGGTGGTGCCCGAGTCCGTCGATGCCTTCGAGTTCCTCACAGGCGGCGACTCCGCCATCGTCTCCATGCAGTACTCGCATCTGTGGTCCTGGCTCTCCGTCCTGGTGGACCAGCAGCGGGCGCGCGAGGCGGGACGGGCCCTCTTCGACGCCGTCTACGAGCGCTGGGCGCGACTCCCCGAGGACCGCCGTCCCAAGCTGTTCGTGTTCGGGGAGAGCCTGGGCTCGTACGGCGGGGAGACGGCCTTCAGCGGCGAGCGGGACCTGGCCAATCGCACACACGGCGCGCTCTTCGTGGGTCCGCCCCAGTTCAATACCCTGTATCGCGAGTTCACCGACCAGCGCGACGCCGGCAGCCCCGAGGTGGAGCCTGTCTATCGGAGCGGCCGCATCGTCCGCTTCAGCCGTCGCCCGGGCGAGGAGATTCCCCCCGCCTCCGCGCCGTGGGGAGACTCCCGGGTGCTCTATCTGCTGCACCCCTCGGACCCCATCACCTGGTGGAGCCCCCAGCTACTCCTGCGACGGCCGGACTGGCTGCGCGAGCCGCGCGGGGACGACGTCGTGGACGCGGTGGTGTGGCTGCCCTTCGTGACGTTCTGGCAGGTGACGGCCGACCTGCCGCTGGGGATGGCCGTGCCGCCCGGTTACGGACACGTCTACACGGGCGAGCACGTCGACGGATGGCTCGCGTTGCTCCGCCCCGAGGGCTGGACCGCGGAGCAGACCGCGCGCTTGCGCAAGCACCTCCAACCACCGCCCTGACGGTGCGGACCCCGGCCAATCCGAACGATGGGCGTGTCATGTGCCCCAGGCGCTTCAAACCCCATGGGGAACCACTCGCCTGGGAGAGTCGCAAGGACATCCCCCCGAACGCTCCCCATGACGTCGCAGGTGTCACATCCGTGACAGGAATTCACCCCGCCCCGTCGCGGGACCCCATCACTCCCGTGCGGCGGGCCCGATGACGTCGAGCCACTCCCCGTGCGCGCGCGCGGGTGCGCCGACCAACAGGAACTCGCGCACCGAGGTCTCGAAGTCGCGCCAGAAGGAGCCCACGTAGGCGTCCAGCCAGTTCTCCTGGCTGTGGGCCATGAGGCTCGCGGCGACGTGGAGCGCGGGCGCATCCGTCTTGACGGCGACGACGAGCGTGAGCCGGTGGCTCTCCGCGCCCACGCCTGGCGAGGCAGCGTCCAACCGCCAGCGCGCGCCCGTGGGCCCTCTCACCTGCGCGGCGACACACGTGCGGACCGCGCCGGAAAGGTAACGCCCCTCAGGCCCGTAGTGCTCCAACAGGACCTCCGCGGCCCGCCGCGCCCGGGGCAGCGGATTCACGTGGGCCACCCGGAGCCCGGTGTCCAGTTGGAGCGTGCCGCGCAATGCCTCACACGCCTGGAGCTCCGAGCGAGGCGAGGGCAACACGGCGAGCAGGTGACAACCGCCAGGGTGCCCCTCAGAGGAATAGAGCTCCAGGAGGACCTCGACGCGCGAGAAGCCATCCGGGCGCTTCGGCAGCAATGTCAGGGCGAACTCCACGCGCCACGGGGAGTACCCCTCCGGGCACGAGAGCTGCTCGCCGGCATACGGCGTCACCTCCACTTCGTCATGGAACGACACCAGGTCCGAGGTGGCCTGCCGGCGCAGGTCGAGGAACGTCTTCTTCAACCGCGAGGCCTCGGCCTTGGTGGCGAGCTCACCACTCAGCCGGAACGCGTCATGCACGGCCGCGTCCCACAGGTCCATGACATCCCATGGAGGATGGGTCTCCAGGAACCGCTCCAGCGGAGGACGCATCGACGCTTCGGGACTGGACATGCGGCTCCTCGCTCGACACCGGGCTGCAGCCGCCATCATGCAGCGTGGGCCCCATTCGGCGCAGCGACAACGATGGGGCCGGCGCGCGAAGAATCAGGGACCACCGCGTTGGCCTGGAAGCGACCCGGCCGAGGCACACGGCCCCTTCCATCATTCGTCCGAGCGCGGAGCACCTCAGGGGAAACACCTAACGGCGCCGGGTCCACCGAGAGTCTTCGAGGGGGACCATGTCCGACAAGCACCAGCGTCCGACCCCGTCGGCGGAGCGCTCCTGTCACGCGTCACGGGAGGTGGTCGACCTGTATCGCCGCTACAGCGGCGTCGCGTACCAGCGCGCCTTGAGACTCCTGCGCAACGCCGACGAGGCCCGCGACGTCACCCAGGACGCCTTCGTGGCGCTCGTGGCGAGGTGGGAGCGGCTGGCTCCGCGTGGCGCCACGGCCTCGCTGCTCTTCGAAATCTCCACGGGGCTGGCCATCGACCGGCTCCGCAGGAGGAAGCGATGGGAGCAGCCACTCGAGCCGACACCGGAGGACCGCGCCGCACCACTCTCCTGGGAGCCGGTGGCGCGCGGAGGCCACGAGCGCGTGGAGGCCGCCAGGGACCTCACCCTGCTGACGCGCGGCGAGTCCCCACGCACGCTCGCCATCGCCACCCTCCACTACGTGGAAGGACACACGTTGACCGAGGTCGCGGCGACGCTCTCGCTGTCTCCCAGGACGGTCCGGCGCCTGCTCGCGCGCTTCGTCAGCCGCGCGCGCAAGCGGGACCTCCGCCTGGGATGACGCCCGCCCCACCGAAGATAGTTGTCCAGTCCTCCGGGCCTCGAGCGATCCACCTTCCAGCACCCCAACACCCCACCTGGAGTCCACGTGAACCGCTCACTGAAGCACGGGCTGAAGTGTATCTTCCTCATGCCGCTGCTCGCCGCATGCGGACCCGACGCAGCGCTGGAACAGTCCTCCATGCCGGAGTCGACCCCGTCAGAGGTCGTGACCGCCCTCGTCTCCACCCGCGAGGACGCCAAGGAGTCCTCCCCAGGAGACCGCCCCCGCGTCCCCACGCGGCTCGTGCTGGCCCGCGACGCAATCTCCCCCAAGGCCGGGGATGCGCACCTGGGGCCCAACCGCTATGGCCTCATCCTCATCGACCGCTCCGGCTCCATGAACACGGTGCGGACCAGCACCGGCAACACCCGCTGCTATGACTCCGTGAAGCAGGCGGGCGTCGAGCTCAACAACCTCTTCGACCCGAGCGGGGCGGACCGCACGCACGTCGCGGTCTGGACCTTCACGGGCACGGAGGTCACCAAGCTCACCACCGCGCCGGTCGGCAAGGTCGAGGCCCAGGCCGCCATCGACACCCTCATTGGAAAGACGTGCTCGGGCGACACCCCGCTCGCCGAGTCGATGTGCTTCGCCATCGACTACCTGTCCGCCCTGGACCCGGGCTTCACGACGTACCTCTACATCGGCACGGACGGCTACGAGAACTCGAGCGACGGTGCGTGCGCGGGCCCCAGCGGGAGCACGGCGGACCTGGCGAGCTGGCATGGCAAGGTCTTCAAGAAGGCCAATGACAGCCTCGTGAAGACGAGCACGTCCTTCTGGGTCTCCAACACGGACCTGGAGCTGGCGCCCGGCCAGCCGCAGGGGCTCGCCCGGACCTGCAGCGCGTCGGACCCGAAGGTCTGTGACGAGCAGCTCTTCAACAAGCTGGCGACCAGCTCCGGCGGTGAGTATCGCCGCGCGGTGGACACGAACACGTCCTACCCCTGCGCCAGCGCCGCCAGCTGTCCCATCCCCCTCTCCGTGCCGCGCGGCAACGTGCTGCCGTTCAGCGTGAGCAACACCAGCAACGCCACCATCAACACGGCGAACCAGGGCATCCACCTGCTCGCCGGTGAGACGCTCACGGTGGGGACCTGCGGCGTGACGGGCGCCTCGGCGACGGGCGACACCGCCCTGAAGCTCTTCGGCCCCACGGGGTCCGTGGTCGCGCAGAACGACGACAGCTGCGGCCTGCTCTCCCAGGTGACGTACACGGCCAGCGTCACCGGCACCTACCAGGTCCGTGTCGGCTGCTTCGCCAACAACCCCTGCAACGGGCAGGTGGCCTACACCATCACCGGCGGCTTCCCCTTCAGGGCCGCCAACACCAATAACGGCACCGTCAACACCTACAACAGCCCGGTCCATGTGCGGCCCGGCCAGCGCCTGCAGTTGGGGACCTGCAACGTGGCGGGCGCCTCGGCCGTCGGTGACACCATCATCCGGCTCTTCAGCCCGGTGGCGCCTCGCCAGCAGCTCGTCATCAACGACGACGCGTGCCCGGGCGGCCTCTCGTACTTCTCCTACGTCGTGCCCTCGACGGTGGCGGGCACGGCGGAGGTCCGCGTCGGCTGCTTCTCCACCACCGCCTGCAGCGGGAACGTGAGCTACCGCATCGTCGATGACCTGACCGGCGGGCCGTGAGTCGGCGCTGACGCTCACGCGAAGTCCCAAGCCTCCTCCCGGCGCGTCTCTGGCTCCGGGAGGGGGCCGCACGAGCGGGTGCCGAACACCCCAATCGAACGTCCGTTCGACAGGTCGCCTGGTTGAATCACGACGCAAATAGGCAAAAACATCAAAACAGTCAATTTGATTAAATCCGCCAAATTCCAATAACATCCAGGGACCGGTCATCTCGCCGGTACACACCCAAGGACAATCACCCGTGAAGATGAAGTCTCTCATCATCGGTCTGGCATTTGGAGGCATGTTGGCGGCGTGCGGCGGCGCGCCGGAGGAGCTGACGGACGCGGAGGGCACGCTCGGCGAGACAGAGCAGGGCATCTGCGAGGGCTACGACCGGGGCGCGCGGCACTGCACGTTCAAGTGCACGGCCAACGACTGGCGTCATTGGTACGGCTACAACGACGTCGCGTGGGGCCAGTGCGAGAACGTGGCGCGGCGCGACTGCGGCCGAGAGCCGTACAGCGTCTGCTGGAGCATCCCCTGAGCCTGTTCTCCTCCTCACCCCAGGAATCCCTCCCATGAAGACGCTGACGAAGCCCCCGATGATGGCGCTGGCCTCCGTGATGCTCCTCGGCGCGTGCGGCGCCCCTCCCGAGGAGGCGACCGAAGCCTCCACGCTGCCGGCCCCTTCCGGCGTCGTGATGTCCAAGGACCGCGCCCCGGGCGAGGTGAGCGCGTCCTGGACCGCGAACTGTGCCGGCTGGGCCGATGGCGGACGCACGTGTTCGTGGCGCTGCCGCAGCACCAGCGAGTGGATGTGGGCCACGCAGACCGTCGCGTATGGCGACTGCAACGCCTACGCGAACAACTTCTGCGGACGTAACGCCCACGCCGTCTGCTGGAGCAGCAACCCGCATCCGTAGTCACCCCGGAGCGGCCCCCGCCGAGGCCTGTTGCGCTCGGCGGGCGGCTTCGTCCACGCCCGGGGGCCCGGGGAGACTCGGGGGCATGTCCTCGAATGAGCGGCGCTCGGCCTGGCGAGCGCACACGCCTGGGGCACGCGGTGTACCCACGCCCTCGCGTCGAACGACGACCTCGCCGGCACGGTTTCAACCCCGTGCCGGTCGAGGCCTTCCTCAGGACGCGCTCAGAGGGTCTGCACGTAGGTCACGACCACCTGCCCGTGGCCACCGCCGACGGCGGGGGTGTTCACGGCGTTCGCGCCCGCGTTGAACGAGCCGCCACCGCCACCACCGCCACAAGCGCTCGCCGCGCCGCCAGCGCCACCACCGGCGTGGCCACCCGCGCCGCCGCCCGCGCCCGCCGCGCCACCACCGCCGCCGTAGCCGCCGTTGCCATTGAGCGTGCCACCACCGCCCGCGCCGCCAGCGCTGATGGCCACGCCGCCGCCACCACCGCCGGAGCCGGCACCACCCGCGCCCGTGCCACCCGACTGCGTGAGACCCGCGCCGCCACCGCCACCGCCGTGGAAGCCCGCGGCGCCACCGCTGCCGCCATTCGAGCCGATGCCACCATTGGCGCCAGGGCTGCCATTGCCATTCGTCCCCTGGCCCGTCACCGAGGCGTTGACGCCGTTGTAACCGCCACAGCCCGCGCCGCCGCCACCACCCGCCGCGAGCAGCGTCGAGGCCGTCGAGGCCGCGCTGGTCCCCGTCCAGACGAAGGAGCCACCACCGCCACCGCCGTTGGTCCCATTCGCACCCGCGCCGCCGACGAGCAGGGTGAAGGTCGCTCCCGGCGCCGCCGCGAAGTCACCGCGCACCGAGGCGCCGAGCCCCGCCACCGTGTTGTTGTAGGCATTGCCACCGCGCGCGCCCACGGCGGTGAACGTCACCTGACGCACGCCCGAGGGGACGGTGAACGTCTGCGTCGCCCCCGTGTAGTTGAACGTCTGGGTGACGACGACCGACTGCTTCCAGGAGAGGACGACCTGGCCATGGCCCGTGCCGATGGCCGTGGCGTTCACGGCGTTCGAGCCCGCGTTGAACGAGCCGCCGCCGCCGCCACCACCACAGGCGCTCGCCGCGCCGCCAGCGCCACCGCCGCTATAGCCACCCGCCCCACCGCCCGCGCCCGCCGCGCCACCACCCCCGCCAAAGCCACCATTGCCATTGAGGGTGCCACCGCCGCCCGCGCCGCCAGCGCTGATGGCCACGCCGCCGCCACCACCGCCAGAGCCGGCGCCACCGGCGCCCGCCCCGCCCGACTGCGCGAGGCCCGCGCCACCACCGCCACCGCCATGGAAGCCCGCGGCACCGCCACTACCACCGCTGGCGCCCACGCCTCCCGCGGCGCCAGGGCTGCCATTGCCATTCGTCCCCTGGCCCGTCACGAGCGCGTTCACACCATTGAAGCCATTGCAGCCCGCGCCACCGCCACCGCCCGCGGCGATGAACAACGAAGCCGGCGAAGCCGCTCCGGTGCCGAGCCACACGAAGGACCCGCCACCACCGCCTCCATTGGTCCCATTCGCGCCCGCGCCTCCGACGAGTACGGAGACCTGCGCCCCCGCCGTCACCGGGAAATCACCCTGCAGCGAGGCGCCGAGCCCCGCCACCGTGTTGTTGTAGGCATTGCCACCGCGCGCGCCCACGGCCGACACGGTGAGGGTGCTCACTCCCGCGGGCACGGTGAACGTCTGCGTCCCCCCCGTGTAGTTGAACACCTGCGTCTGCGCCCAAGCGGGTGTCCAGAGCAGCGCGGCGCCCATCATCAGCGCGCCCGAGAAACACCTCGCCACTCCGCCCAACGGACGATTCTGTCGATGCATGTTGTACCCCCTCCTGAAGACTTCCACGCGGCGTCCTCCGCCGCGCCGCGGCCCTCAGCAAGAGGCAAGCCAGTTCCCCCGCAGACGAGGCGACCCGCCACGTCGGTGCTCACGTGCGTCCAGAATCAACGCCTCTGCGTCCGTCAAGGAAGCACTCGGGGTGTTTCCTCACGCCCGCAACGGCTCAGGCGTCCGCGACGAGCCCCGTGAGGTCTCGCACGATTCGCCCGTCGACGATGGGCAGACATTCCGCGGGACACTCCTGGGTGAACCGCACGCCCATCGCCCGGGCCCGGTGGAGGAAGCCGTCGAGCCCCTCCAGGCTGGCCTCCGGGATGTCATGCAACACCATCAGCGTGTGGGGCCTCGCGGCGCAGTCCTGGAGCGCCTTCTCGGGCCAGCCCTTCGCATCCAGCCAGTCCCCGGGAACGCTGTTCCAGAGGGCGCACGTGTACTGGTGTCGGACCAGGTGCTCGACGGCGCGAGGACTCAGCAGGTGCGGGCCCAGCTTGCCGCCACCGCCGAAAGGTCGGAACCACTTCGCCGAGGGGACCAGCGGCGCGAGCAGCGCATCCGTGGCGCCAATCTCCGCCTCCACCGCGTCGGGACGCGTGTCCTCGCCGAGCGGCGTGGCGTGCGAGAAGGAGTGGTTCCCCACCCGGTGGCCCTCATCCCGCGCGCGGACCACGAGCTGGCGTCCCTCGTCCGTCACCAGGTGCTTGCCCAGCACGAAGAACCACGCGGGGATGCCGTGCGACGCCAGCACGTCGAGCACCCGTGGCGTCACCACGGGGTCGGGCCCGTTGTCGAACGACAGCGTGAGCAGGCTCACCGGAACACGTTGTTGGACGTGCGGTCCCCGGACAGCCAGCGCTTGAGCTCCTGGTGGGCCTTCTCGCGCCGCGCCTGGAGCAGGTCCGAGGTGATGGCCTGGGGGCTGTCGTGGGTGAACTCGACGATCATCCCGTTCGGGTCCTTCACATAGAGCGAGCGGCAGTAGCCGTGCTCGAGCACGTACGTGTCCGGCTCCGAGTAGCCCGCGGCGCGCAGGCGCTGCTCGATGCCCTGCTGCGTCTCCACGTCGACGTTCAGCGCGATGTGGTGGAACGGCGAGGACGGAATCTCCGGACCGAAGAGCTGCTGGTCCTCGGGCTTCTCGAACTGGAAGAACGCGAGCGCGCTGCCGTCCGCGAGCTCGAAGAAGGTGTGACAGTAGGTGCGCACCGCGCCGAACAGCTCGTCGGACTCGCACCAGGTCGCCACCAGCGGAAGTCCAATCAGGTCCTCGTAGAACCTCCGCGTCGCCTCGAGGTCCTTGGTCACATACGCCGTGTGGTGCAGTCGGCTCGGCAGCTTTGCTTGCGTGGACATGGGTCCTCCCAGGGGGTTGGTCCTCAACGACTCGAGCTCACGACGCGCGGACGACGGGGTTCTTGAGCACGCCCACGCCTTCGACGATGACCTCGCACACATCGCCCTCGCGAAGGAAGCGCGGGGGGTTGCGCGCGGCGCCCACTCCGCTCGGCGTGCCCATGGCGATGACGTCGCCGGGCTGGAGCGTCATGGCCACGGAGAGGTCCGCGAGGACCGTGGCGACGTCGAAGATCATGTCCGACGTGCTCGCGTCCTGGAGGACCTCGCCGCCGACGCGCATCTGGATGCGCAGGCCGCGCGCGCCCGCGGGGAGCTCGTCGGGGGTGACGAGCTCGGGGCCCAGCGGGCCGGTGGCGTCGAAGTTCTTGCCCACCGTCCACTGGTGGGTGCGCTTCTGGTAGTCGCGAATCGAGCCGTCGTTGAAGAGCGTGTAGCCCGCGACCCACTCCAGCGCGCGCTCCTTGGGGATGTGCCGACCCGGGCGCCCCACCACCACCGCCAGCTCCGCCTCGTAGTCGAGCTGACTCGAACAGGTGGGCACCACCATCGGCTCACCGTGGCCCAGCAGACCCGAGGCCACGCGGGAGAAGACCACCGGGTACTTCGGGGCCTCGTAGGTGGCCTCCGCCGCGTGCGCGACGTAGTTGAGCCCCAGGCACAGGAACTTGCTCGGCTCCGGGACGAGCGGCCGATAGCTGAACTCCTCGTCGGAGAGCACCGGTGCTCCCGACCTCCCCGCGATGTGCCGGGCCAGGTCCGCCAGCACGTCCGGCCCCCGCTCGAGCAGCCCTCGCAGCGAGGTGCCGACGCCCGCGTCGAGCGCCGTCACGTTGAGCATTCCCCGGGGCGTGCGCACACCCAGCGCGGGCTCCCCCTTCACCAGAATCGATGCAATCCGCATGGTCGCCGGTCTCCCTCGTGCGAGCGCAAGGCTAGCCAGATGGAACGCCTTGCTCAATCGATTGTCGACAAAATACGCTTTGCATCCAGGATGACACCTTGTGTCAAATCCGCTCCGTGACGTATAGGTCGCCTGTCCGTGAGGAGGCCGATGGCTGCCCCGTCCCGCATCCGGGTTCCCGTATCGGAACCCACGCTCGCATCGACCGTGGTGGACCGCTTGCGAGCGGACATCCTGCAAGGTGGCCTCGCGCCGGGAGAGAAGCTGCGGCTCGAGCACCTGGCGCCGCGCTATGGCGTGGGGCGCACGCCGCTGCGCGAGGCGTGTTGCCGTCTGGCCTCGGAGGGGTTGGTCACCATCGAGGACCAGCGTGGCTTCCGGGTGGCGCCCATCTCCCGGGCGGACCTGTTGGATTTGACGCGGACGCGGCAGCAGATCGAGACGCTCGCGCTGCGTGGGGCCATCGCCCAGGGGGACATCACCTGGGAGGGAGAGGTGACGGCGGCGCTGCACCGGCTGCAGCGCCGGGCTCCGGCGTCCGGCAGCGGCGTGCTGGATGACACCTGGGAGGCAGAGCACGCGCGGTTCCACGCGACGCTGCTGAGCGCCTGCCAGTCGCCGTGGCTGCTCAAGTTCCACGCGATGCTGTTCGACCAGACGGAGCGCTACCGGCGCCTCTCCCTTGCCCATGGCAAGGCCGGACGCAACGTGGAGGACGAGCACGCGGCCCTGGTGAAGGCCACGCTGGACCGGGACGCGGAGCGCGCCTGCGCGCTGCTGACGGAGCACATCGCCAAGACGACCGAGCGGGTGCTCGCGAGCCACCCCGGGCTGCGCGCGGTGTCCGTCCCCGCTCCGAAGGCTTTGCCGACAAAAACCCGGCGACCGCGCGCGAGGGATTGACGCTGAGCCCGCCCGCGCGTACTGCCGGAGGCACATGGTACGCACGCGCTTCGTCGAGGGTTCAGGAGGGGTTCGGCTCGCGGTGAGTGAGTCGGGTCCGGCATCGGGTGCGCCGAGCATCCTCTTCGTGCACGGGCTCGCCCAGGGCCGTGGGAGCTGGGACGAGGTGCTGCGGGGTCGGCTGGCGGAGCGTCACCACCTGGTCGCCATCGACCTGCGCGGGCACGGGGACTCCGACAAGCCCGAGGGCGATGCGCCCTATGTGGACGGGGTCCACTTCGCTGGAGACCTCGCCGCGGTCATCCAGCAGCTCGGGTTGGTACGGCCCGTCGTCGTGCCCTGGTCCTATGGTGGTGTCGTCGTCGGCGACTACTTGCGGCGTCACGGCGACGACGCGCTGGGCGGTCTGTTCTTCGTGGCGGCGGCGCTCAAGACGGGCAAGCCGGCGCGCGCGCTGTTCGGTCCGGGGATGATGTCCAACGCGCGGGGACTGATGTCGGAGGACAGCGCCACCTATGAGGGCTCGGCGCGGGCCTTCGTCGAGGCGTGCGCCGCGGGCAAGCTCGACGCGTCGCGAGTCGACGCGAGCGTGCGGGCCATGCTGCGCGTGCCGGTGAATGTCCGTCGGGCGCTGCTGTCCCGCGCGGAGGATTACTCCGGGGAGCTCGAGCGCTGTGGTCGGCCGGTCGCGACGATTCATGGCGAGTTGGACCAGGTGGTGCTCCCCGCCATGAGTCGTGAGGTGGTGCTGGCGGGTGCCCGCTCGGAGCAGGGGACCTGGCTGCCCGGGGTGGGCCACGTGCCCTTCATCGAGGCTACACCCCGGTTCGAGGACGCGCTGGAGTCGTTCGTGGCTCAGGCGGCCACCTGACGCGACTTGCCGCGCGGGGTGCGCCGTCGCCGCAGCGCCCAGGTCAGCGCCCACAGCCCCCACGGCGTGAGCCCCGTCGGGGAGGCATTGCATCCCAGCCATGCTGGCTCTGGACGACCGGGACCCCGCTCCGGGAGACCTGGCTGTGATTGCCCGCCTCGTCCAGCGCCACCGCGGCGACGAATTGGCAATGCCTGTCTTCCCCATGCTACGCTCCCATGACGTGGCCGGGGGGCGAACGTGCAACCAAACGTGGTGCTTCATCCCTGTGGAGCGACAGCGGACCGGCTTCGGGTCTGGTTGGGCATCTTCGGAAAGACAGCCTCCCCCGCTTCACTCTCCTGGCGTCTGAACGGCGTCGTCGTGGAGCCCTCCACGGTCGTCCGTCCGCTCGAGTCCGTCCGACAGGACACCTTCCTCTCGGGCGCCCCTCCCCGCACGTTCACAGGGGTCTTCGACTTCGTGCTCCCCCTCTCGGCGCAGGGGCGTGCCCACGTCGTGGAAGCGATGATTCCGGACGAGCCCGCGGCATCCCTGACGACGAGCCCTGTCCCCGCGCAGGTCGGGCCAGACTGGAGCCAACCCTTCAACGTGCTCACGATGTCGTGCTTCGACACGGCGACGGACCGAGGCAAGGCCAGGCTCGTGCTGCGCTCACTCCCTCAGCACCTGAGGCCGCATCTCACGCTCCTGACGGGCGACCAGGTCTACCTGGATGCACCGACGCTGGAGAACCTGCCGAACGATGATGTCGCGCTCGCCGAGGTCCTCGAACGAAAGTACATCCATAACTGGAGTGCCCCGGGTGTGTTCAGCCACGTGCTGGACATGGCGCCCACCGTCTGCTGTCCGGACGACCACGAGTACTGGAACAACTATCCCAACTGGTTCTTGTTCGCCAACAACACATGGGGGTCAGCGAGTCGCCAGCGATGGATGGATATCGGCAAGCGCCTCTATCAATGCTTCCAGCACTCGGGCTCCGTGCCCTTCGGGCAACCCATCCGCGTGGACGTGTCTCCACTGTCGTTCCTGGTGGTGGACACGCGCAGCTTCCGTGACGATGGCGGCAACAACAAGGCCCTGCACGACAACGCACTCGCGGCCGTGAGGCAATGGGCCACGAGCCTCAAGGCCTCGGGCCACATCGGTGTCTTCGTTTCAGGGCAGTCTTTGATGGAAGACGCCAAGGGGTGGTTCGGCGCCAGGCTCAAGGACGCGACCCTGGCGAACTTCGACGACTACGCGCCCATCATGGAGGCCTTGCACGCGGCGATGCGCGACGGCTCCGACATCCTGCTCGTCACGGGGGACGTACACTGGAGTCACGTGACTCAACTGGAGCCCGTGGACGCGCTGGTGAATGCGGGAAGGGCCTATGAAGTCGTCTGCTCACCCGCCAGTCTGCTGGCCGCCTTGAGCCCATCCTCCCCGCCTCCCATCCACGAGTGGGCAGGGTCCAAGCGACAGACCGGCATGCGTCTGCCCACGCGAATGGGCAAGGACCTGAAGGGCGACCACGCCTGCATCCTGTCGTTCCGACGCATCGGATTGCGGTCCGCGCCGAGCGTCGAATTGAAGGTCACCTTCGTCCCGCTCACCCCCGGCGAGCCTCCGTATGAGCTGGGGTCGACCCTCGTGCTGCGGCGACGTTGAATCTCAAGGAGCCCACCCATGATGTCGAACACCCGGAGTTCCCCCGCGAAGACGAAGAACCCGCTCCTGGCGGAGCGTCCCCGCGAGCAGCCCCTGGACAGCAATCTGGACTGGCTCAAGAAGCATGGGGAGTCGTCCGCGAAGTCCCCGCAGTCGCTCGCCCTCCTCCTCCTGGGAGGAACGGGCCCGGATGACCTGCGCCTGCGCGTGGCCCAATCGCACGTGCGCCATGACATGACGCCCAGCAGTTGGTCCCATGTCGTGATGATGGAGCCCAGCCCCAGGGGCCTCACGGAGCGCACGGCCCGCGAGGTGTCGCTGACTCCACCGAAGGGCTTCGCGTTCCCCCCACGCACGAACGGTCTTCAAGTGGCCAATCTGGAGACCTACGCGGACCCGCAGCGCTACCCCAACATCGCGGTGCTCCACATCCCGCTCCCCGCCGACCCGGAAGGGGAAGCCAAGGGCCTCCCGACGCCCCTCGAGCATGTCCAGCAGATGCTCGGAGCCTTTCCGTTTCAACGCGGCGTCCTGGACGTCGTCCAGCTCATCACGCTCTGGCTGCCCTTCGTCTGGGGCGTTGGCGCCACGCCCAACCCGCTGCTGGAGGGGCATGGAATCCCTTCCGCGGCCATGGTGGAGGCCATCCTCGCCGCCGCGGGCTACGACATCTCACCCTCGGTCTCCAGCCGCGCCAGTTGCCCGGAGACCATCTGGCAGGCCGCGCGTTGGTGGCATGACTACCTGGCCCGAGAAGGAGCGCCCGGCGCCATCCAGGGCGCCTACACAGCCCCCCATTCCCTCTGTTTCGGCAGCCACGACTGAAGAGCGCCCCACGGTCAGCAGGCGTGCGCGAGCTGCCCCAGGACCGTCGGCTCCAGGAACGTCAAGGTCTGGAGCGTCGGCGCCGTCCTCCGCGCGAGGGACGAGACGACCTTGCTGTCCCCCACTTCCAGCACGCGCGTCACGCCCTGCTCGACGAGCGCCTGCATGCACTGGGACCACAGCACCGGCCCCGTGATTTGGGTCAGCAGCGAGCGCCGGATGCAGACCAGCGTCTTCACCGGCTTCGCGGTGGTGTTGAGCAGCACCGGGTAGCGAGGCATCCGGAGCTGGAGGCCCGCCACCACCGACTTCCACACCTCCTCCACCTGCCCCATCAGCGGCGAGTGAAAGGCATGGCTCACGTCCAACATCACGCACTCCGTCGCCCCCGCCGACAGGGCCACGTCCTTGAACCGCTCCAGGACACTCCGGTCCCCGGACAACACGAACTGCTTCGGGCTGTTGTGGATGGCCATCACCACCACGCCTTCTCTCGCGGCGTCGTGACACAGCTCGGCCAGCCTCACGCCGTCCAGCCCCATGACGGCCAGCATCCCGCCCGGCGTCGTCACGCTCGCCATCAACTGCCCACGCTTCCTCACCGCGCGAACCGCCGTGGCCAATGGCATGCACCCCGCCGCCACCAACGCGGAGAACTCCCCCACGCTGTGCCCCACCACCACCGAGGGCTTCAGCCCCCGCTCCTCCAGCTCCACGAGGCACGCCACGCTCACCGTCACGATGGCGGGCTGCGCGTTCTCGGTCGCCGTCAGCCGCTCGAACGGCCCGTCCAGGCACAGCCGCTTCAAGTCCTCGCCGATGGCGTCCGAGGCCTCCTCGAACACCCTCCGGGCCGCGCTGGAGCGCTCCAGCATCTTCCGCCCCATCCCCACCTTCTGAGAGCCCTGCCCCGGGAAGAGCCAGGCCCACGCCGTGTCGTTCATGTCAGCCCACCGCCGCCGTGACGCCAGGGCCCATCGCCATCCGCTCCACCTCCGCCACCCAGCGCTCGGCGAACTCTCGCGCCGTCTCGTCGCGGACCGTCGGCGAGAGGTACTCGAGCACCCCGTGCACCTCGCCTCCCGAGTGGATGATGACGACACCGAAACAGGGCCTGCCCGTCAGCGAGCCCCGCACCAGCACCCGCTCCGTCTCCACGCCTTCGGGCAGCGCCAACGCCTCGGGCTGCCGGATGGTGCTCACGAGCAGCGAGTAGTTGAACGCGGAGGGGTCCGCGTCGTTGCTCCGCAGCCCCGCCCGGAACATCCCCGGCGGCATGAGCGTCAGCAGCCCCATGTTCACCATGAAGCTCACCGCCTCGTCCGGCTCCCTCAACTTCCGGATGGACTCCGAGAGCGTCTTCTCCAGCGCGGGTGAGCGCAGGTCCTCGGGGCTCGCCACGACCTGCAGCATGCCCAGGTAGTTCCCCAGACCCGAGGGCACCCCCAGCGCGCTCCGCAGGTTCGTGGGAACGAAGGTCCTGAAGCGCAGCTGCTCCTGCCCCCGCTCGCGGCGCAGCGCGCTGGCCGCACGGAAGACCGCGCCCACCAGCAGGTCATTGCGGCTCACGCCCTCCGCCGTGGAGACCGCCTTGAGCCGCTGCCACGTGTCCGCCGGAATCCGCAGCAGGTGGTGCCGCGTGTGCGTGGGCCGCGTGGCCGGGTCATCGGCGAGCACCGCGGAGGCGCCCTTGTCCGTGTCTCCCATGGAGAAGTGACGGCGCACCAGTCTCCACATCCCCGCGAAGCCCCGAGGCCGCAACAGCTCCCGCAGCCGCTGCCCACCATGCCCGGGGAGTCGAGGCGACAGCGCCCGTCCCGCGCGCAGCTCGTTGTACCGACGCACGAGCAGGTCCAGCATCAGCAGCCCACCCTCACCATCAACCGCGCAGTGGTGCACCGTGAGACACAGCCGGTACCCGCCCTCGGGCCGTGGCGCATGAATCACCCGCCACGGAGGCAGTCGCCGCAAGTCCATCGGCGCATCCAACAGGCGTGAGTCCTCCGCCTCCACCGGAGCGTCGGACCAGCACAGCAGCCGCGAGGGCTCCACCCAGGGACGACGGGCGACGAACCTCGCCACGCCCAGCGCCGCCTCGCGCACGAACGAGCGCGCCAACGGGAGCTCGTTCAACACGGCGGCGACAGCGCGCTCCAGCGGCTCGCGCTCCAGCGGCGTGGCCGTGTCCACGAAGTGATGCGAGTTCATCCGCGAGCCAGGACCGTCCTGCAGGTAGAAGTAGCGGTCCAGGCCGTTCAGCTTCAGCGCCTGCGACTCAGGCGCGAGCGGAATCACGAGCAGCATCAACACCGCGGCCACCAGCGGCGGCCATGCGGGCACCACCAGCCACAGCAACGCCGAGGCGACCGCCAACTCCACGAGCAGCCCCCGCCGCGGCACGCGCAACAAGCTCAGCGCGCCATGGGCGAACCCGAGCCAGGCCCACCCACCGAGCCCCGCGGAGAGCAGACACAACACCAGGCCGGCCGCGCGGGTACCCACGACGAACGGCGCTTGAAAGGACGAAGGTGAGGACATGGTGCGAGTCATGACGGAGCCGTGGGGCTACACCCGTCCCGACATTCCTTTCTGACGACCATCGAGGAAGGGCTTGAGCACCGGGCCCAGGTGCCCCAGCACGCTGAAGCGCAGCCCCTCGATCTCGACGTAGACCTGGTGAGTCCGGGGATGGAAGGCGACGACGCGCAGCCTGGCGATGCCCTCCTGGGTCCCCAGGTACGTGCTGAGGACGGCGACCTCCTCACCCTGCGGGAGCGGAGCATGGAGCCGCAGGCTGTCGGCCCCATCCGGGAGGACCAGCGACTCCAGCGAGTAGTACGCCGTCATCCCCGCCGCGTGGTTGATGGCATCGAGCGCGAGCGGCGACACCCGCAGACGCGGAGTGCTCGTGAACGAGAAGAGGTCGCTCGTCCCCACTTCCTTCACCCACGCCGCCTGCTGCGTGGCCGACACGAACCGCAGCTGACGGCAGCCCTGCATGCGAGGCCCCAGGTAGGCCTCCTCGCCCTGGTTGTAGAACGGACCGAAGTCCTGACGTCCTTCCGCCGTGAAGAGCGCCGCCGCGCCGGCCTCCACCGTCACGTCGGCCACGTCCCGCCGCGCGCCGAGCAGCACCGTGCCGGTGTAGAGCTTGCGTCGCAGGGGTGGCAGGTCCGCGCGCGGCCTCAGCTCCATGTCCACCTGGACCGTCACCGCCACGCGCCCGTGCGCATCCAGGACGCCCGTCCGCGCATCGACGAGCAGCCGCGTGCTCCGGCCCTCCCACACCTTCGCGGCCTGGTGGTAGCGGACCGACTCCAATCCCCTCACCTGGAGCCCGGGTCGCAGCAACAAGGCCGCCTCGGCCATCAGCTCCATCCCGAAGGTACCCGGCAGCACGGCGACGCCGTTCACCTTGTGCTCACGCAGGTAAGGGTCCGTCTCCAATCGCAGCTCGCGCAGCGCGGTCAGCGAAGTCTCCGTGCGCTCCAGCACGGCGCCCACCATCGGGAAGGTCTCAGGGCTCAGCGCCTCGTCGTCCTGCCGCCCCCGGTACTCCTCCACCACGAGGTGGTAGTTCGTCCCGCCCATGCCGAAGGCGCTGACGCCCGCCCGACGTGGACCTCCATCCTCGGGAGGAGCCCAGGCACGAGGCTCGGTGATGACCTGGAAGGGCACCGTGTCCCACGCGATGTCGGGATTGGGGCGCTCACAGTGGAGCTGCGGCGGCATCACCTTGTGCTCCAGGCTCTTCAGGACCTTGACCAGGTTGATGACACCCGCCGCCGAGTGCAGATGGCCAATCATCGACTTCACCGAGCCGATGCCCACCGAGCCCGGCGCGCGCCCCTGCATCACCTGCGAGTAGGTGGAGATTTCGGTGAAGTCCCCCACGGGGGTCGCCGTGCCGTGGCACTCGATGTACTGGATGGACGCGGGTGAGACGTCGGCGCGCTCGAGCGCGCGGCGGACCGCCAGCTCCTGGCCCACGGGGTTGGGCGCGAGCAGCGACTTGCCCTTGCCGTCACTCGACGAGCCGATGCCCTTGATGAGCCCGAGGATGGTGTCTCCATCCCGCTCCGCGTCCTTCAATCGCTTGAGCACGACGACGCCCGCGCCCTCTCCGGGGATGAACCCGGACGCGTCCGCGTCGAAGGGGCGGCTCCCGGTTCCGCTCATGCCCCGGAAGGTGCAGTTGATGGCGTACAGCTCCGGCGCCAGGTCCGCGAAGGAGCCGCCCGCGAGCACGACGTCCGCCAAATCCAACTGGAGGTTCGCCACGCCCGCCTCGATGGCGGCCAGCGAGGACGCACAGGTGCTCTCGTAGATGCCCGTGGCGCCCTTGAACCCATACACGTGGGCGATGAGCGTGGCCTCCGAGCTGCCTGCGTAGCCCGCGTGCGTATACGGCGTCATGGGCGCCATGTGCGCCTTGAAGTTCCCCTCCGCGCGACGGGCGAGCCCATCGACGGCGCCAGCGGCCAGCCCGCTCTCCTGGAGCACGCGGCGGAACAGCCCATCCATCTCCGTGTAGGCGATGCGCAGCTC
The DNA here is from genome assembly GCF_024198255.1 of Myxococcus guangdongensis. Classification (NCBI taxonomy): domain Bacteria; kingdom Pseudomonadati; phylum Myxococcota; class Myxococcia; order Myxococcales; family Myxococcaceae; genus Myxococcus; species Myxococcus guangdongensis. The sequence goes on along the minus strand of NZ_JAJVKW010000006.1, from coordinate 227,352 downwards.
CACCTCGCGCTCACGCAGGCGGCCGGGCATGTCCGCCATGAAGACGGCCGTCCGCTTCGGTGCCTTCTGGGGCGCCGTCGTCTTGCGGAGCGCCTCCGCGGCGACCGTCAGCGCGAAGACGTGCGAGCGGTCCAACTGGACGGCCAGCGTCGGCGGGATGAGGAACGCCTTCTCGTCGAAGGTGAAGTCCTCGACGAAGCCGCCGAGCGGGCAGTAGATCTTCCCCGTCACACCCTCGGGCCCGAAGTACCGGTCGATGTCGAACCGCTCCTTCGGAATCCGGATGATGGAGTCCTGCTTCGCCATCACGTTCTCGAAGAACGTGTCGCTGTTGTGCGCACCGGGCGCGAGGGCGCCATACGCGACGACGGCGACAGGCTCCCGCTTCGGCGGGGGACCGAGGCTCGCCACGAGCTGCGCGTGGTACTCGGGCAGGTACTCCTCCAGCGTGAGGTGGTAGGCCTGTCCTCCCATCGCCAGGGAGTTGATTCCGGCGCGACGCGGGACTCCGCCAGCGGGCGCCATCCACGGCACGGGCCGCGAGCGCACCTGGAACGGCGCGCCCTCCACACGCAGCTCGTCCCGCGGCTCGCGCACGTGCGCCTGGGCCGGCAGCGTCTGGTGCTTGAGCGCCATCAGCGTGCGGACGATGCCGGGCAGCGTGGAGGCCGACAGCAGGTAGCCCACCATGTTCTTCGTCGAGCCCAGCGTGAGACCGCCGGGCGCATGGTTGCTGAACACCTTGCCCATGGCGGTCAGCTCGGAGGCCTCCAGGAACTCCACGCCGTTGGCGTGGCACTCCAGGTACTGCACGGACTCGGGGGCGTATCCCGCCAGCTCGTAGGCCCGCTGGGCCGCGGTGACCTGCGCCTCCACGGGCGGGCTGATCAACGCGCCCCGACGGCCATCGTTCGCGCCGCTGATGCCGCGGATGACCCCGAGGATGGAGTCGCCCTGCTTCAGCGCATCCTCGAGCCGCCGCAGCACGAAGAAGCCCGTGCCCTCACCCAGCAGCGTCCCGGAGGCGTTGGCGTCGAAGGGCCGGGGCTGCGCCTCGCGCGTGAGCAGGCGCATGCGCTCGAAGGTGACGAAGGGCGCGGGCGTCAGGTACGGGCTGGTGCCTCCCACCAGCGCGACGTCGTAGTCCCCCAGCGAGAGCCCGTTGACCGCGCTCTCCAACCCCAGGAGCACGGACGAGCACGCGGAGTTGACGACGAAGTGCGGGCCCTTCAAGTCGAACAGCGAGCAGGCGCGGCCCAGGGCCAGGCTCATGCCCGACACGGTGCCTCGGGTGAACTCGCGGTGGCTGACCTCGCGGAACGTCTTCTCCGAGGACTCCAGGATGCGACGGCGCGCCTCCTCGGGGAGCCCCGAGTCATCGACGGCCTTCTGGATGGCCTCCATCAACTGCGGCAGGTGCCAGAGGAACGGATGGGTGATGCGCGAGTCGTAGCCCATCTCCGAGCCGCCCATGATGACGGCGGTCCGCTCCCGGGCGAACTCACGCTCCAGCAGGCGCGCATCCGCCAGCGCGCGACGGATGGCCTCCACGGTGTACAGCTCGCACCGGTGCAGCTCATCGAGCATCTTCGGCCCGACCTTGTACTCACGCCAGGGCAGCTCCAGCTCACCGAAGAAGGACGCCCTCCACACCTCGCCCTTCTCCGTGTCGGACGCGTCCTGGCTGTAGAAGCTCTGCCACTTGAAGCGCGACTCGGGCACCTGCGCGAACCGGGGCGTCCCCGCGACGATGTATTGCCAGAGCTGCTCGGGTGTTTCAGTCCCCGCCACCATGCACGAGGCCCCGATGATGGCGATGGGCGTGGACTTTCTGATGGCGGACTGCGGGTGCGAAGTCATCTCACGGACTCGTTGAGCAAGCGGTGGACATCACTGAACGCCAGGAGGCGATGGAAACGCGCGACTTCACCCGCCGAGGCCGGGTGCCCCAGTCGGACCACGTCTGGAAGCGCCTGGAGACACGCCCCGAGCGACTCGCCGGTGCCAGCCTCGAGGAAGACGCGGACGCCGTCGTCATGGAGGCGGCGCACGTGCGGCCCCAGCCGGGACGGCTGCGTGTCCAGCAGGGCGAGGTGCCGGGTGAGGAACGCCTCGGGGAGCGGAGCCTCGTAGTAGCGACCATGGATGGCGGAGAGCACCGCGACCGTGGGAGCCCTCCACGTGAAGCGGGACAGCTCAGCCCGAAGCTGCTGGAGCCCTTCGACGGAGTGGGCGGACGCGCCGAGCCGGGCACGCAGGTGCAGCGCCCCCAGCGCGTCCTTCATGGAGAGCATCCCGCTCGCGACCAGGGCGCTGTACTCGCCCGTCCCCTCCCCCAACAGGACATCGACCCGAAGCCCGTACGAGCGCAGGAGGCGGAAGTACGCCACGCCCGCCAGCACCTCGGCCACGTCGGTGACGAAGGTGTCCTCGGCCTTCGAGGCCGCGTGGAGCGGCTGTCCCGTCAGCGACTCGAAGGCGGAGCCAACCTCCGTGAGCGTCTCCTTCACGGAAGGAAACCGCGCCGACAGGTCGCGCAGCATCACCTCGCTGCGTGCGCCTCGATGCGGAAACACCCACGCCCCCCGTCGCGTGAGCAACCCAGCCTCCAGGCGCGGCCGCGACTCGCGAGGAGAGAACTCCTCCACGACGGCGTGGTAGCTGGTGCCGCCCAGGCCCAGAGAAGTGACGCCAGCGCGACGCGGGCCCTCCTCCGAGGCCGTCCAGGGCACGATGTCGGTCGGCACGCGGAAGGGCAGCTCCCGCCATGGGATGGCCGGGTTGGGCGTCGCGAAGCCCACGTTGGGAGGAACCTGCCCGCGGTGCAGCGCGAGCGCGACCTTGAGCAACGACACCGCTCCGGCTCCTGAGTTCAGGTGGCCCAGGTTCGACTTGATGGAGCCCAGCAGCACCTGCTTCCCCGCTCGCCCCTGTCCGTAGACGGCGCGGTACGTCTCCACCTCGACCGGGTCTCCCACGGGTGTCCCCGTGCCATGGCCCTCCAGGTACTGGAGCTCATCCGGCGAGACGCCCGCCTTCTCCACGGCGCGACGCACGGCCTGGACCTGTCCCTCCGAGGACGGCGCCCAGATGGAGGCGCTCTTCGGGTCCGTCGCCCCCGCCACGGCGCGAATCACGGCATAGACGCGGTCCCCTGCGGCCTCCGCGTCGGAGAGCCGCTTGAGCGCGAGCATCGCGGCGCCCTCGCTCGTCACGTAGCCATCCGCGCGTGCATCGAAGGGGAACGAGCCGCTCTGGGACAGTCCTCCGAACGAGCACCACTGGACCAACCCATCCACACCGAGCGACGCATACATGCCGCCCGCGAGCACCAGGTCACACTCCCTCGTGCTCAGCAGCTGCGCGCCCAACTCCACCGCCGCGAGGCTGGAGGCACACGCGGACTCCACCATCATCGCCGGTCCCTGGAAGCCCAGGTGATGCGCGACACGTCCGACCGCGAGGCTGCCCAGGTAGCCGGGCAACGTCTGCTCGGTGATGGGGGGCAGGTCCTTCTTGTAGTCCCGCTCCACCTCGCCGCGGATGAGCGCCGCCGTCGCGTCGTCGATGCCGCGCTGACGCAGGTGCTCGGCCAATCGGCCGTCGAACTCGGCGTAGTACACGCGCGCCTGCGCCTGGAACTCGCGCTCCAGGGGAGGCATGTAGCCCATCGCGATACCCACGCGCTTCGGGTCGACCGCCGCCGTGTCCTCGAGCGCCTGCAACGCGGCCCGCATCGTCCAGCTCTGCCCCCGGTCAATCTGCGCCGCGACCTCGGCGGGGATGCGGACCTGCTCCTGGGGCCAGCTCCCGTCGACGATGGTGCCCACGAGGTTCGTGTAGGGCCGGGCCTTGCTCTTGCGCGTGGGGTCCAGGTAGCGCGCGGTCTCCGCTCGCTCCGGAGGCATCGCGCCAATCGCGCAGCGCTTCGTGAGCAGGTTGCTCCAGAGCTGCTCCACGTTCGCGGCGCCGGGGAACACGCCGCCCAGCCCCACGATGGCCACCGGCTCGGAGGGCCGAGGAGGCGGCAGGGTGCGCGCCAGTCGCGAATGGACGTCCGAGGAGAACTCCTCGAGCGTCAGGTGGAAGCTCAGTCCGCCGAAGCCGAACGCGCTGACGCAAGCCCGTCGCAGCCCACCCGCCACCGCCGGCCAGGGCAGGCCTTGCTTCGCGAAGTAGAAGGGCGTGCCTTCCAGCGAGATGCCTTCGGCGCCCTCCTGGAACGAGCGCTGCGGAGGCAGCACCTGACGGCTCAGCGCCAATGTGGCCTTGAGCAACCCCGCCGCGCCCGAGGCGGCCTGGAGGTGTCCCGTCAGCTCCTTGACTCCGCCCAGCATGACGGGAGCCGCGCCTGCTTCATCCTTCCAGAGCGTGCGCAGGCTCTGGAACTCCGTCGCGTCCTCGCTGGGAATCCCCGCCGCATGGCACTCGACGTACTGCACGTCACGAGGCCCGTAACCCGCCTGGGCGTAGGCCCGGCGCATCGCGAGCACCTGCCCCTTCGAGTCCGGCACCACCAGCGATGGGCCCTGTCCCTCGGACGCCGCGCCGATGCCCCGGATGACCGCGTGGACCTTCGTCCCCGTCGTCACCGCGTCGTCCAGGCGGCGCAGGACGAACACCCCGACGCCCTCGCCCAGCAGCGTGCCGCTCGAACGACGGTCGAACGGCGCCAGCACGGTGGTGCCCAGGCCGCCCAGCTTGCTGAACGCGACCAGGTCATGCGGCGTCAGCAACTGGCTGCATCCCGCCACCACCACCGCGTCACAGTCGCCCGCGTTGAGGTGCTGACTGGCGCTCTGGAGCGCCGCGAGCGTGGAGGCATAACCGGCGTCCACGGCGAAGTGCGGGCCGCGCAGGTCGAAGAGCTTGGCGGCCCTCCCTGCCCAGATGCTGCTGAAGGACGCGGTCGCCTCCGTCTCACTGGTGCCCGCGAGCTCCGAGTCGAGCTGTCGGGTGAGCACCTCGGCCAGCTCGGAGGCGAGTCCCGGGTGACGCGCGTTCAACGTCGTCGACGCTGACAACGAGCGCAGCATGTCCACCAGTCGGGCCTGCACCCGTGAGCCCGGGCGCAGCCCACCGCCCATTGAGCCGAGCACCATTCCGATGCGCTCCGGAGCCACCGCGCCGAGCCCATCTCGCGCATCGTCGAGCGCCTGCGCCGTGGCCTCGATGAACGCGAGCTGCATCCGGTGCATGTCCCGGAGCACCTTGGGAGGAATCCGGTACTTCTTCGCGTCCAGTCGGGGCTCCTCCACGAGCGCGCCGTGGAGGCTGTGCGTGCGGTCCGGCGTCGAACGGTCCGCCGCGAAGTACCACTCCGGCGGGAACTCCCGCGCGTTCAACACACCCAGCGCCGACGCCCCCGTCGTCACCTGCGTCCAGAAGGCCTCGACGTCGTTCGCGCGCGGAAGGACACAGCCGACACCGACGATGGCGACAGGTCTGAAGCGAGGAGCGCTCATGGAACCTCCCGCACGGAGAACCCGCGGAAGAGCGCGACCCGCCGTCCCTGCTCGTCCCACGCGACGACGTGGAAGGTCTGCAGGTCATCGTGGGCCGAAGTCCTCCGCGCGAACACCTGGACCTCTCCGCGCGGAATCGCGTGCAGCTCACCGGACGTGAGCTCCAGCGGGAGCACCGTCCGCTCGCGGCACAACACGCCCAGCGAGAACGCGACATGGAGGATGGCGTTGAGCAGGGACGCGGGCCAGCCCGGTGCACTCGGGTCCTCCTGCCATCCGGACGCCGAGCGGCCCGGGGGTGCGACCACGGCGAGGAGCTGGTCTTGCGCGGGACGCCGATACCGCAAGCCCGCGAGGAACGTGGGCCCGTGCTGAATCTCGCGAGGCAGCCGGTACAGCGCCTCGTAGCGCTCGGCCTCGGTGAAATCCAAGGACTGGAAGCGCGCGGGCGACTCGGAGCGCTCACCCATCCGGACCTCCCCCGAGGCGTGCGTCCTGTGGATGCGAGGGAAGCCCTCACGAGGCGGTGCCATGCTGGAGGAGATGCCCACCGTGACGCGATTCGACTCCGTGGCCTCCGCCGTGACGGAGAACTGGAGCGCGCGGGTGTCCTTGAAGCGCGCCGCCTGCACGAAGCGCACGTCACGCACGCCGAGCACCTGCCGCTCCGGCTGCATCCGATGCGCCGCCTGCGTCATCAGTCCCACCAGATACGCGGCGGGGAACACTGGCGCGCCTTCGACGACATGGTCCAAGAGATAGGGGTCCGTGCGGATGTCGACCCCGCGCTCGAAGCGCCAGCCCGCATCCGTGGCGCTCACCTCCCCAAGCGTCGGCTCATGCGCGCTCATGTCGAGGACACTCCCGGGGCCAGTCGCCACCCCTGCCCCACTCGACGCCAGTCCTCGCGCGTGTCGTGGAGGACCGCCAGCGCATAGCCCTGCCCCGCCACGAGCACTCCGGAGACGGCCTGCTCCCGGCGCCCCGGGAGGTCCAGATGGATGAAGCGGACGAGCGACTCAGGCCCTCCCGTCAGCGGCGCGAGGCGGAGACCCTCCACCTCGGCCTCTCTCCATCCAGAGAATGTCACCTGTTGCAGCGCGGCCCGCAGCCCCTGGCCCGTGCACTTCACCAGCGCCTCCTTGAGACACCAGCCCAGGTTCCACAGCTCATCCGGTGACCGCTGCCAGAGCCGGGCCTGTGTCTCGAGCCACGTGCGCTCGTCCCGGGTGAACACCTCATCCTGGAACGCGGCGCCGCGAGGCACGATGCGCTCCAGGTCCAACCCCACGCGCCCGTGGCTCGTCACCACCGCCATCGCGAGCTCGCGCGAGTGAGTGATGGATACGTCACACGCGGGCACACCGTGGGGGAGCTGCGCCACGGGACGCCCCTGCTCCGGCCCCGCCAGCATCTGCGTGAGGCCCACGTCATGGGGTGACACGCCGTGGCCCTGCGCGTCCAGGTGCGCACACAGCGCGAGCTTCGCGGCGATGCGACCCGCAAGGTGCGCCACCCGACGCTCGAGCACCGCATGCATCCCGCTCACCGCCAGCTCCGCCGCAGTGAGGACACTCGCGATGAGCCCATCAGGCCGTGCGGGCCACGCGCGGCGCACGTGCTCCAGCGGCACCACCATCAACGTGACGCGCTGCCCACCCGGCAGCACCACGGCGACAGGGCCACCCGCGGGCTCCCAGTCGAGGTCAGGGAGCGTCACGGTACTCCTCGAGGATGAGGTGGTAGTTCGTGCCACCGAACCCATACGCGTTGACGGCCGCGCGGCGGGGCGCATCGCCCACGTGCCAGGGACTGGCCTCGCGAGCGAAGGACAAGGGCCCCTCGCAGGAGGCCAGCCGAGGGTTCAGCTCAGCGCCCGTGTAGAGCGGAGGGAGCACACCTCGCTGGAGCGCGAGCACCGCGCGGAGGACCCCAGCCCCAGCGGACGCGATGTAGGAATGTCCGATGTGCGGTTTGACGGCGCCAATCCGCACCGGCTGGGACTCGCGGCCGTAGACCTCCACGAGCGCGCCGGCCTCGGGCAGGTCTCCCTCCAGCATCCCCGTCGCATGTGCCTCGACGTACTGGATGCTCTCCGCGCTGACGCCGCTGTCTTGCAAGGCCCGACGCATCGCCAGCGCCTGGCCGCGTGCCTGGCTCGCGAAGATGGACTTGCCACGACCGTCCGTCGAACCTCCCACGCCGCGAATCAACGCGTGGATGCGGCTGCCGTCCCGCTTCGCATCCGCGAGCCGCTTCAGCACGAAGATGCCGCAGCCCTCTCCATGGACGAACCCGTCCGCCTCTTGCGAGAACGGCAGCATCCGCCCCTTCGGAGAGATGGCGCCGACGAAGCACATGTTCACGCAGTAGGGCGCGGTGATTTGCGACCACACTCCGCCCACCACGGCCACGTCCCACCGGCCGTCCCGCAGCCCCTGGATGGCCAGGCTCAGCGCGGTGAGCGTCGACGCACAGGCGGACTCCACCGTGAACGCGGGGCCTCGCACATCCAGCGCCCGCGCCACGCGGGTGGCCGGCGCGCTGTTGAGGATGCCCGGCAGCGAATCGGAGGAGAGGGACGGCTGCGGTCCCTGGAAGGCCTCGCGCGCCTGCGCGATGAAGCGCTCCACGCGCTCCTCGGTCACTCCCGAGCGCGACAGCACCTGCCGATAGACGCTCGCGAGCTCCGGGAACGCGAGCCGCGTCTCCACCGCGATTTCCTGGAGGTTGCCCGGCGTGGTGGCCACGATGACGGCCGTGCGCTCCGAGGGCAGCGCTCGACCCGCGTCGGCGACAGCGGCCTTCGCGACCTCCAGCGCCCAGCGCTGCGCCGGGTCCATCCGCGCCACCGCGTTCGGAGGGATGCCGAACGCCGCGGAAGGGAACGACGCCTCCGCCACCAACGCCGCCTTGGGTGAGTACACGCGGAAGAACGTCTCCCGACTCGTCTCACCCCAGGGCCGAGAGGCGTCGTGGTAGAGCGACACCGGCCAGCGCGACTCGGGGATGTCTCCCACCGCGCAGCGCCCCCTCAGTGCGTTGTCCCAGAGGGCCTCCGGACTCGGCGCATCAGGGTACTTGCACGCGAACCCCACCATCGCGATGGGCTCCGAGGGAGGACGCGGCGCGCTCACACGGACCTGAAGCCGAGGCGCCTCCGGCTCATACGCCTCCACCACGGCGTGCCACGCGACACCCCCGAAGCCCGCCGCATGAACGGCCGCCCGGCGTGGACCTCTCGTCAGCGAAGTCTGCTCCGTGAGGACCCGAAGCGACGTGTCACCCAGCGCGACGTCCGGATGACGCGTCTGGAAGGAGCGCTGCGGAACGAGGGTCCGCTCGCGCAGCATCAGGACGACCTTCAGCATCGCGGCGAGGCTCGACGCCGTCTGCAGGTCACCCACGGACTCTGAGAGGGCCCCGAGCGACGCACCGTGGGCCCCTCGGTACGCGTCCGACAAGCCCTCGACGAGGTGCGCATCCCACGAGGGGACGCCCGTGGCGCCGGTCTCCACGAAGCAGACCGAATCGGCCGCCACCGCCGCGCGTCGGAGCGCCTCTTCGGCCGCCCTGCGATGCGCATGCGCATCCGTGGCCGTCATCGAAGGGCCAGCGCCCCGGTTCACTCCCCCCACGCCTCGGAGCACACCCTGGATGGGGTCGCCATCCCTGCGCGCGGCCTCCAGCGGCTTGAGCAGGAACATCACCGCGCCTTCCCCCAGCGCGGTGCCATCCGCCCGAGCGTCCAGCGGGAACACGCCGTGCTTCGACAACCGGCGCAGCTTGCCGTGCAACACGTACTCCATGGGCGACAGCGCGGGGCTGGCCGCGCCCACCAGGGCCATGTCCCACTCGCCACTCATCAACCCCTGCACCGCCGTCTCCAACGCGGCGAGCCCCGACGCGGCGTGCGCATCCACGCAGAAGTGCGGCCCGTGCAAATCGAAGAGGCTGCACACGCGCCCCAGCACCGGGCTCATGAAGCCCCAGAAGGCCCAATCATCCGAGCCGTCGATGTGCTGCCGGACGAGCTCCTCCTGGACCTGCCGCGCGACGTGGCCGGCCTGCTCCGATGAGAGCTCCTTCCAGGCCTCCGTCTGGCTCGCGGCGCGCAGCAGCTCGGGGAGTCGCCACTTGGTGTTGAAGCCCAGGTTGCTCTTGCGGCCCATGCCGCTGGAGCCGGCAATCACCGCCACCCTGTCGCGAGCGAACTCGCGCTCCGGGGTGTAGCCCGCGCTGGTCATCGCCTGGACGGCGGACTCCAACACCATCATCTCGATGGTGTGCAGCAGGCGGGTCTCGATGGGCGGGACCTTGAATTTCTTCCAGTCGAACTTCAGCCCCTCGACGGGCGCGCCGAGGAAGGAGTTCGTGCGGTCGAGCGCGTTCGGGTCATCGCTGCCATACGCACTCCAGTCCCAGCGCGCGCCGGTGAGCGGGCGCACCGCCACGTGTCCCGCCTGGAGGTTCTTCCAGAACGTGGGCACGTCATGGGCGTCCGGGAGGACGCACCCCATGCCGATGATGGCGATGGGCTCCTGACACTCAGCCGACATGCGCGCGCACCTTCGGCTCGGAGGAGTGCAGACCGCCGGCAGGGTCCAAGGACGTGCGCAGGTACACCTTCTGCTCGGGGGTGTACGCGTCCACGCTGATGGAGCAGTAGTCGTGGGCCTCCAGGCAGATGCGTCCCTCTTCGTCCCAGACGGTGAAGTCGTAGAACAGCAACTCGCCCACCTCGCGGTTCAGCCGCGCGCGAACGCCGAGCCGCTCACCCGCGCGGGGCGTGCGCCCCAGCACCAGCCGATGCACGCCCTTGGGCACCGGGGCCCGGAGGTTGTAGAGGATGCCCAGCGTCCCCGCGAGCTGGAAGCACCCGTCCAGCACGAAGGGGTCCAGCCAGAAGCGGGCCCACTGCACGGAGGCGAAGTAGCCCGTCGGCTCGGGGACCCGCAGGCTCGCGATGGCGTCGCGCGGACTCGGATAGCGGATCCAATCCACGATCCGGAACGGCGCACCGACGTGAAAGTAGGCGTCCTTCACGTAGGAGCGACTGAAGGGCAGCTCTCCCTCCGCGCCGCGTGCCTCCGCGAAGCCAGGAGGAATCACCCGCTGATGGCGAGCCCCCAGTCGCACCTCGGCGCGGTAGTGCAGCACGTCCGAGCGCAACACCGCGCCCCGGGGGTTGAGCAGGTCCGCGTACGCGGAGACCTCCCATATGTCGTCGCGACGTACGGCCCGGACACAGGCCTCGGTGGGACGCTCGGGCCGGACGCGGATGAACTTCTCCAGCGACACGTCACGCACCTCGCGAACGTCACCCTCGCCCGCGACGGAGGCCACCTCCGCGAGCCACTCGATGGCCGCGGCGCCGGGCAACACGGGGATGCCGTTGACCCGGTGCTCCTCCAGGTACACGTCCTCATGGAGCGCGAAGGTCCGGGTCCAGCAGCCCGGCTCACGCGCGGCGCCTCGCATCGGAAACGCGCCCTGCTCCGGCGTCTCACGCATCGCGCCCTGGAACAAGGGCCCCAACTGCAAGCGTCGCCGGGGGGCCAGCGCGGCCGGGATGGCGCCCGCCGCGAAGTCCAGCGTCAGCGTCTCCGGCTCGTACGCCATGCTCAGCGCGTTGTCCGCCCGGCAGATGGACTTCATCGACGGCGTGACACCCTCGCTGTCGCGGAGGAAGTCGACGGCGGTGTCGAGCGTGAGGTCTCCCTGTCGCTCACGGACCAGGTGCTCCAGGCGCCGATAGCGGTGGAGCGAGTCCTCCTGCATGTCCTGGAGCATCTCCAGCGCCACGGCCTCGTGGCCCCGGGCCGCCTTATGCGCGACGCGCAGGTGGTTGGTGGAGACGATGAAGTCCTGCTCCGGATGCGCCGTGTACTGACCGGAGTGCGCTCCCACCTGCTCCCAGACCATCGCCTGCCCCGAGCGATGGGTGAGCATCAGGTTCCAGCTCCCACCGCGCGGAGTCGCCTCCAGCACGGCACAGGCCTCGTCGAGCGTGCGAGCGCGCGACAGCACCTCCCGGTTCTGGAAGGTGAGCGGATAGAACACGCGCGGGTCCAGCGGCGCGACGGGGACGTTGACGCCCAGGCTCAAGCCCGCCGCGTTCATCCCCGAGCACACGCCCAGCGCAGCGGGCCAGAACGTGACGGACACGTACGGGATGCGCCCCTCGAGTCGATACACGACACACGTGGGGCGCAGGAACTTCGCCAGCGAGGGGTACGGCACATCCAGGTTGTGGCCATGGAGCACCTTCCCGTCCGTCGTCGCGCGTCCGAAGGCCGCGAACTGCGAGCAGCCGATGGGCGCGCCCGAGAGGATGTCGAGCACGAGCGTGTGGTAGAGGATGGTCTCTCTCGGAAAGCCGCTCGCATCCGAGACGCCTCGGACCTCTTCGTGGATGTCCTCGGGCAACAGCGCCGCGAGCGCCGCCATGCGCTCACGCATGGCCTGCTCCGTCACGCCGAGCTTCTCCAGCATCGGACGGATGGACACGTCCTCGATGGAGACGGCGTGCGCGAGCTCCTCCCGCATGAGGGAGCCGTACTGCCGGCCGACCTCATAGGGCCGGCCCGACAAGACCACCAGCGGGAGGGATGCGGACGAATCAGATGGCATAGCGGGTTCCGCCAGCCTCCTTGCCGACGACGCGGAGCGCCTCCTTGTCGTGGCGGGGCAGCTTCAGCGTCTCGAAGGTGCGGTCATCCGCGATGACGACCTCGCCCGCCGAGCCCCCGTACAGGAGCTCCCCGACGAACCAGTACGCGCCCTCGTCGACATGGATGACGCAGATGCCCATGGCGCGCAGGCGCTCCAGGTAGTCCGCGTTGTTCTCCACGATGCCGGCGCCCACCCACACGGGCCAGTCCACCGTCACGCTCCGCACGCCGGGCCGCAGCGTGGAGTAGACGAGCCCCGCCTTGGCGACGAGGTAGTTGGCCAGCGAGTAGTCCGTCTGCCCCTTGTTGCCGTAGCGGCCGCTGCCCGAGCCGAAGTTGATGAAGAACTGGAGGTCGTCGTTCCAGGTCTCCTGCGCGAGCACCTGCCAGAGGTGCGCCTTCGACGCGAGCGTCCGGACGAACGCGTCCGAGGACTTCATCGGCAGGCTCTTGGACTCCTCGATGGTGGCGCCGTGGACGATGCCGTCGATGCGGCCGTGCTCGCGGCGAACCTGCGCCAGCAGGGCCCGCACCGCGCCCACGTCGGTCATGTCGCAGACCTTGTACTCGAGCGAGATGCCCTGGCTGCGGCAGTCCTCGAGGTTGCGGTGCAGCTCACGCCGGTTGGCGATGTCGGAGTCGAAGACGCGCCGCGCTTGCACCGGCGTCTTCCCCGGGTGCTCCGCGAGGTAGCGCTTGATGAAGGACATCCGATAGGCGGGCAGCTCCGCCTCGGGCACCTTCAGCCACTCCTCGTTGCCGCTCGGCGGCGCGGTGCGCCCCGTGATGATGACGCGCGCGCCGGTGGACTTCGCGAGCAGCTTCGCGCACGGGTAGACGACGCCGCGGCCTCCACCCGAGACGACCACCACGGAGCCGGGGCGCAGCGACACCGGCGCAGACTCCTTCGGAAAGGACGTCTCGATGTCACGGAAGACGTAGCGGCGGCCGCCGGTGTAGCCGACCTCGACATCGAGGTCCGCGCTGACCAGCTCGTTCCAGACCTGCCGCGCCCACTGCGCCGCGTCCTGCCCATCCAGGTCCACGACCTTGCAGCGCGAGCCGGGCAGCTCCCGCCGCAGGCACTTGACGAAGCCACCCGCGGCGCCGGCCAGCGGGACGCGGCCCTGCGCGTTGGCGTGACCGAAGAGGCCTCCGCCCGCCGTGGCCACCAGATACCAGCCGCCACCGGGCAGCGCGCCGATGCGGTCGTAGACGGCGAGCGCGCTCTGGTACAGCCCCAGGGAGAAGGTGTTGACGGTGGACGCCCAGGCCGAGGCCTCCTGCTCGTGCAGCTTCGCGGTGGGCGCCGTGGTGTGCAGGAGGATGAGGCCATCCAGCGGCTGCTTCTCCTGGAGCTCCTTCAGCGCGCGGCCGGCGCTCTCGGGGTGACGCCAGTCCAGGGACACACCCTGCTCGGGGGCGGGGCCGGAGGACAGGATGACGACCCGCGCGCCCGCGGCCTCCAGCATCTGCGCCAGGGCCTTGTAGGCGCCGTGCGCGTCCGTGGAGATGCCCAGGGTCTTGCCCTTCAGGTGCGCGACGCTCGGAGCATCGACCTGCGGGGCCAGCTCCACGGGGTGGACCTCGTAGCGCTTGCCCGCGAGCTGGGCCGGCGGCGACACCGACTGCGACGAGGACCTCAGACGGCCCTCGAGGTGTTCGGCCAGTCGGCGCAGCGACGTGGTGTCTCCGCTCGCCTCGCACCGGGCGATGAAGCGACGGACCTCGTCCAGCCCGAGCGCACCCTGCTTCGCGGCGGGAGCCGCTTCCGATAACGCGGGCGCCACCACGGCGTTGGCGACCAGGTACTCCGACATCTTCCGCACGGTGTTGTAGTTGCGGACCCGGAACTTCTCGTTGCGCGCCACGCCGAACTTCTCGCGGGCCATGGCGAACGCTTCAATCTGGGTGACGGTGTCCACGCCCAGGTCGACCTCCAGGTCGAGGTCGGGCTGGATGAGCTCGATGTTGTAGCCCGTCTTCCCCTGGAGCACGGAGACCAGGAAGGACTGCACCTCTTGCACCGTGAGGCCCGCGGACGGCGCAACGGTCGCCACGGAGGCCTGGGGCGCGGGGGCGGCTGCGGCGGGAGCCCTGCTCGTCAGGTACGCCACCATCTTCCGCAGCGTGTTGTGGTCTCGCAGCCGGAAGTTCTCGTCCTTCTCCACGTTCAGGTACACCCTCGCCATCGCGAAGGCTTCCACCTGCTTCACCGTGTCGATGCCCAGGTCCGCCTCGAGGTCCAGCTCCGCCTCGAGCATCTCCGCCGGGTATCCCGTCCGCTCCACCAACGCCCCCACCAACAACTTCATCACCGCTTCACCGTCCACGCCGCTCGCATTCGGCGCCGCGGAGGGAGACGTCACCTGTTGGGACACGGAGGCAGCGGACGTCCGTGTGGCAGCAGGCGTGGCCTTCGCTGCTTCAGCCACCGTCACGAGAGAGGTGGTGGGAGCCGTCGTGGCGGCAAGCGTGGGCTGCGCGGTCACAGCCGCCGGCGCGCCACCCGGGACAGCAGCGGCCCTGCCCGCCAGATACTCCGCCATCTTCTGGAGCGTGTTGTAGTGACGCACGCGGAACTTGTCGTCCCGCTCCACGCCGTAGGTCATTCGCGCGTGGGCGAAGACCTCGACCTGGGTGATGGTGTCGATGCCCAGGTCCACCTCCAGGTCCAACTGAGGCTGGAGGATGTCCAGGCTGTAGCCCGTCTTCGCGGCCATCGCGTCGCGCAGGAGCTGCAAGATGGCGTCGGCGCTCGGAGCGCTCGAAGCCGGAGCCACGGCCGCCTGCGCGACCTGCAGCGCTGGAGCCGCCGCCCCCGGCGCCCTGCTCGTCAGGTACGCCACCATCTTCCGCAGCGTGTTGTGGTCTCGCAGCCGGAAGTTCTCGTCCTTCTCCACGTTCAGGTACACCCTCGCCATCGCGAAGGCTTCCACCTGCTTCACCGTGTCGATGCCCAGGTCCGCCTCGAGGTCCAGCTCCGCCTCGAGCATCTCCGCCGGGTATCCCGTCCGCTCCACCAACGCCCCCACCAACAACTTCATCACCGCTTCACCGTCCACGCCGCTCGCCTGCTTCACGGGCTCCGCGGCGATGGCGAGCGCGGGACGCGCGGACGCCGCATCGAGCCGGGCGAGCGCGCCCCGGGTCTCCACGAGGACCGTCTCCAGGACGGGCCGGTCGCTTCGAGCCGCACAGTCATCGACGAAGGCCAGCACCTGCTCCAGCGAGACTTCCACGTGCCTCTCCACGGTCGTTCCTTTGTCCAGGTGCTTCGAGAGTCCCTGTGCGAGCGTCGCCACCGTCGTGCCGTCCACGCGCGCTCCGACGGGAAGTCGCAGCTTGCGCTCGACGGAGCAGAGGGCGTCCTGGACCTCCGAGGGCGTCAACCCGAGGTCCTCCACGAGACCGACATGAGGCGCGAAGAGCTCGGGCACATACCCGGTCCTCTCCACCAACGCGGCCACGAGCTGTTGTTGAACTGCGTCCTGAGGGGAGACGTTCATCTCGAGATACCTATTCGCGGAGCAGATGGTGGGCGTAGCTGAAGGCGAGGAGTCGGTGGAACTGCTCGACCTCGCCCAGCTTGGGGTGATTGCTGGCCTGAGCCAGGTACGGCAGACCCTTCAACGTGGACTGGATGAACGCCGTCAGCGACCACTTGGGCCCGGCTTCGATGAACAGCCGCGTGCCCTCGTCGTGCAGCTGCCGCACGTGCTGACCGAAGTGCACCGGCAGCACGTACTGCAGCGCGAGGTGCCGGGCCATGAAGCGCGAGTCCATCTCGGGCGCGTAGTAGCGCCCGTGGACGCTGGAGAGGACCGGGAGCTCCGGGGCATTCCAGGTGAGCTGCTCCAGCTCCGCGCGCAAGAGCGGCACGGCGCCGGCGATGATGCGGGAGTGGTACGCATGCGACACGGGGAGCACGCGGACCTCGAACCCGTTCGCGCGGCACCAGCGCGCGACGAACTCGACGGCCTCGACCTCGCCCGCGACGATTCCCTGCCCCGGCGCATTCTCCGCGGCCACCGTCACGTAGCCGCCCGCCTCGGGCAACACCCGGCGCAGTCGGTCGAAGTCCCCGCTGACGCTGAGCATCCTCCCAGGGGACGCCACGCGCAGCCCGGTCACCGCGCGCGTGCGGCGGTACACCGCGCGC
This sequence comes from Myxococcus guangdongensis, assembly GCF_024198255.1. Classification (NCBI taxonomy): domain Bacteria; kingdom Pseudomonadati; phylum Myxococcota; class Myxococcia; order Myxococcales; family Myxococcaceae; genus Myxococcus; species Myxococcus guangdongensis. The sequence goes on along the minus strand of NZ_JAJVKW010000006.1, from coordinate 211,051 downwards.
AGCGCCTGCTCGAAGGAGAGCACCCCACTCGCGGCCAGCGCCGCGTACTCCCCGGCGCTCTGTCCCAACAGCACATCCACCCGGATGCCCTGCGCGCGGATGAGCCGGTAGAGCGCCACGTTCGCCACGAAGACGGCGGCGTGCACGGTGTCGTCATCCTGGCGATACGCGTCCTCCGTGCCAGGAGGCACCCAGAAGGTGGTCGAGAGCGGCTGCCCCGTCATCGCCGAGAAGGCGGCATCCGCCTCCGCGAGCGTGCGGGCCACCAGCGGGTACTCCACCGCGAGCTCGCGCAGCATGTTGGCGTACTGAGGCCCCTGCCCCGGAAACACCGCCGCCACCTTCCCCGTGTGGAGCTGGCGCGCGTCGCGCACGTCGTAGAAGTAGAGGCCCTGCTCCGGAAGGCTCGGCGAGCCGGTGCCCGCCAGCAACGTCCGGGCGCGCTCCAGCGCCTTGCGAGCCCCCTGCCCCCGAGGAAGCGTCATCGCCAGCCGGCACGGCAAGGACACATCGGCCCTCGGCCCACCCCGAGGGTCCATCCCCGGCTCGCGCTCGAGCGCCTGGAGCAGGTGCTCCACCTGCTGACACAGGTGCTCACGGCTCGTGCCGGAGAGCCCCAGGAACGGAGGCCGGGTCGGCTCGGCGCTCGTCACCTTCACCGCGCCCTGCGCTGGCTTGCGCGAGTACTCCTCCAGCACCGCGTGGAAGCTCGTCCCGCCCAGGCCGAAGGACGTCACGCCCGCGCGACGAAGCCCAGGCCCGTCCATCACCCAGGGCTGGACCTCCGTGGGCACCTCGAAGGACACCTGCGACCAGGGGATGCGCGGGTTGGGTGTCTCGAAGCCGATGTTCGGCGGCACCTGCTGGTGGTGCAGCGCCAGCGCGACCTTCGTCAGCGCCACGGCGCCAGCCCCCGAGTTCAGGTGACCGACATTCGATTTGACGGAGCCGAGGAACACCTTCCCCTCGGACGCAGCCCGGCCGTAGACGGCTTGATACGTCTGGACCTCGATGGGGTCACCCACGGGTGTCCCCGTGCCATGGCCCTCCACGTACTGGACGTCGGTGGCGCGGATGCCGGCCTTCTCCACCGCCCTGCGGACCGCCTGGACCTGCCCCTCCGAGGAGGGCGCCCAGATGGAGGCGTTCTTCGGGTCCGTGGCCCCGGCCACCGAGCGCACCACCGCGTAGATGCGGTCCCCCGCCGCCTCCGCGTCCGCCAGGCGCTTCACGGCGATGAGCGCCGCGCCTTCGCTCGTGATGTAGCCATCCGCCCTCGCGTCGAACGGGAACGAGCCCTTCTGCGACAGGCCGCCGAAGGAGCAGCACTGGCTCAGCGCATCCACGCCGAGCGACGCGTACATCCCCCCCACCAGCACCAGGTCACACTGCTGGGTGCGCAGCTGGTTCATCGCGATGTCCAGCGCCGCGAGGCTGGAGGCACACGCGGACTCCACCATGAGCATCGGCCCCTGGAAGTCCAGGTGGTGCGCGACACGCCCCACGGCCAGGCTGCCCAGGTATCCGAGCAACGTGTCCTCGGTGATGGGCGGCAGCTCGCGCTTGTAGAGCGCCTCGGCGGACGCTCGGAGCTTCGACGCCGTGGCCGCGTCGACGCCGTGGCGCTCGAGTTGCTCGGCGAGGCGTGCGTCGAACTCGGCGTAGTACACGCGGGCCTGCGTCTGGAACTCCCGCTCGAGCGGAGGCAGGTAGCCCATCACCACGCCCACGCGCGACGGGTCGACCTTCTCCCGCGTCGCCCCGGCATCCTCGAGCGCCTGGAGCGCGGCCTTCATCGTCCAGCTGTGGCCCCGGTCGATTTGCGAGGACATCTTCGGCGGCACGCGGATGCGCGCCTGCGGCCAGGAGCCGTCGACGATGTAGCCCGCGAGATTGGTGTAGGGCCGGACCTTGCTCTGCCGCGTGGGGTCCAGGTACCGGTCGATGGGCGCGCGCTCACTCGGAATCTCACCGATGGCGCAGCGCTTCTGGAGCAGGTTCTCCCAGAACGCCGCGGTGTTCTCCGCCTGCGGGAAGACGCCGCCCAGGCCGACGATGGCGATGGGCTCGGCCACCTGGGGCGCCGGGAGCGTGCGCGCCAGCGCCTGGTGATACGCGGGCGAGAACTCCTCCAACGTCAGGTGGTAGTTGATGCCACCGAAGCTGAACGCGCTGACGGAGGCCCGGCGCGGCCCGTCCTGCACCTCCGGCCACGGCATCCCCTGGTTGGAGATGTGGAACGCGGAGCGCGCAAGGTCGATGCCCTCCGCGGCCTCCCGGAACGAGTGCTGCGGGGGAAGGAACTTGTGGTGCAGCGCCAGGGCCGTCTTCATCAGCCCCGCCGCGCCCGAGGCCGCCTGCAGGTGGCCCGTCAGCTCCTTCACACCGCCCAGCCGGATGGCGCCGCGCCGCACCTCCGCGCCGAACACCTCCTGGAGGCTCTGGAACTCCGTGAGGTCACCCAGGTTGGTGCCGGTGGCGTGGCACTCCACGTACTGCACGTGGTGGGGCGCATAGCCCGCCTGCGCGTAGGCCCGGCGCATCGCCAGGACCTGGCCCCGCGAGTTGGGCGCCATCAACGACTTGCCCTTGCCATCCGAGGCCGCGCCGAGGCCGCGCAGCACCGCGTAGACCTTCTCGTTCCGCGCGAGCGCGTCGTCCAGGCGCCGGAGCGCGAAGACGCCGACGCCCTCGCCCAGGAGCGTCCCGTTGGCGCGGCGGTCGAACGGCGCCAGCGTGGCGTCGGACAGGCCTCCGAGCTTGCTGAACGCGATGAGGTCATGCGGGGTGAGCAGCTGACTGCACCCCGCCGCGAGCGCGACGTCGCAGTCGCCGGCGTTGAGCTGGTCGCACGCGGTCTGGATGGCGGCCAGCGCGGAGGCGTAGCCCGCGTCGACCGTGGCGTGGGGCCCCCGGAGGTTGAAGAGCTTGGCGGCTCGCCCCACCCAGACGCTGCTGAAGGAGGCGATGGCCTCGTCCTCGGTGATGCCCGCCAGCTCAGCCTCGACCTGTCGGGACGTGGCCTCGAGCAGCTCGGAGGCCAGGGAGGCGGGGAGCGCCGCCTCGGAGAGCGCCCGGGAGAGACACTCCCGCATGTCCAGCAAGCGGGTGCGCACGCGCGTGTCCGGACGAAGCCCTCCGCCCAATGAGCCCAGGGTGAAGCCGACGCGCTCCGGTGCCACCGTGTCCACCACGGCCCGTGCATCCGTGAGCGCCTGCGCCGTCGCCTCCAGGAACGCGAGCTGCGTGCGGTGCATGTCCTGCGCGACCTTCGGAGGGATGCGGTACTTCCGATAGTCGAGCGTCAGCTCGTCCAACGGCGCGGCGTGCCTGCAGTACGTGCGGTCCGCGGCCGTGCGGTCCGCCGCGTAATACCCGTCCAACCGCAGCTCACGCCCGGTCAGCTCCCGAATGGCCGTGGGCCCCGAAAGCACCCGCTCCCAGAACGCCTGGGGATTGGCTGCCTTTGGGAAGACGGCACCGATGCCGACAATGGCAATCGGCCGAAAAAGGCGCTCCTCCATGAATACCCTCGGACGTCCCCAATGGATGCGCTCGGCGAGCGCCGGGCCAATGCCTTGTCGCAAGCGCACGGGCCCTCCCCTCGATTACAAGGTAGACGAGATTGTTCAAGCAGATCAATCCCTCCTTTCATTTCCTCCCTCGGACACATGGCCTTTCACGAGGGCGGAATTTGTAGCGCGGAGAGACACACGCATTTCACCCACTCTGAGAATGTCACTGCCCCGCGACAGACACACGCGGTGACATCAATGACACATCAGACACCATCAGGTCGGCCCATCCCGCGCGCGCCGCCCCACCCCTGACCTCCGTCTCCCCTCGGAGAATCCATACATCGCGTGGCGCCCCGTGGGGACGTCATGGATTGTCTCCGCCCTGCCCTGGGGTCCCACCCGGCTCAGGGCCGGGTTTCGGCGGAGCCCGGCGCGGCGGCCGCGGGCGCCTGGGGCAGCTTCTTCAGCAGGTCGATGTTCGGCCCGCCGACGGCCAGCAGGGTGCCAGCGATGTACTTGCTGGCATGGCGCCGGGGCAGGCCGCGCATCCACGTCGGCTGCTCGGGCATGGCGCCGCCGGTGGGCTGACGGTCGTCGATGGTGACGCCGCGCTCCCACAGCATCGTCAGCATCGAGGTGGGACAGGGCGTGGCCAGCTCCTTCTGGAGCTCCGCGTAGGCCGCGCGATACGACGGCTCTGCGACGGGCTGGAGGTACCTCGCCGAGTTGCTGGCCTCGACCAGCCCGGTGCAGCGGGTGATGGCCGAGCCGCAGGTGCGCGCCTTCCGCGCCACGTCCACGGGCGCGACGATGCTGGAGAACGACGTGCTCGCCCAGAACACGGCGCGCATCCGGTCGCCCTGCGCCTGGGGCATCGGCGTCCACTCGGCGGGAGGCTGCTTCATCAGCGCGTGCGCCTTGCGCTCCTGCGCGAGCAGGGCATTGCCAATCATCGCGCCGAGGATGGTGTCCGTCCGGTACGACAGCCACGCCAGGTGGCGCACGTCCCGGGCCGCTTCCAGGGGCTGCCCCGTCTTCAGGCCGTGGAGGAGCCGGAACTTGGACCACTCCAGCAGGGAGATGAAGTTGGGCACCGGGGCCGTCATCATGTTGTACGGCTCCGCATGCCGGAACGGGAGGTTTTGCGTGATGTCCCACCGGTCGAAGCGCTGGAGCTCGCGCATCCAGTCGAAGCGCAGCGACGACAGGTCCGGGTCCGCGGCGGCCCACTCCTCCAAGCTCTTCTTCTCCTTCAGGTGCGCGGGGAGCTGGAGCGGTGAGTCCGCGGGCATCGCCGGCCCCGGGTTTTCCCAGTGCACCCAGGCGTTGAGCACGGGGCCCGCGTCCCCCTGAGGGCGCGACTCGTGGAACCACGGGTCGGCCGCGAGCTTCGCCTGCTCCCGGCAGAACAGGTCCACGTGCGCGATGACGTCCTGTCGCTGCGCGTCCAGCGTGGGCTCGTATTGCGAGCGCATGAACAGGTCGAACGCGACCAGCGCGCCGACGAGGAGCACGACGAGGCCGCTGATGAACCAGACCAGCACTCGCGACACGCTTCCTCGGACCCGCCGCACGTTCGGACGCATGTCTCGACTCTAGCAATCCCTCGCACTTCCTTAAATGTCAAATAGTCAACTTAGTCCAATTTTACGGCTATTTACGGTTTAGGCCAGGGAGATGCTCCTGGGGCGTCGCGCGGTGGCGTGGGAATCCAGGCCGTCGGCGCACTCCCCGTGGTCAGAGACGAGAGGGTCTCATGTTCAAGAAGGCAGCAGTCTTCGCTGTCACCTGTGGTGCGTTGTGGGTCGGCTGCGGTGTCGACCCGGAGATGGAGAACGAGGAGATCGTCTCCAACCTCGTGGAGGCCGGCTTCCGCGTCGACGACATCCTGGTCGCCGACGGCAAGGTGTACGTCGGCCGTGACGCGCACGTCACGCTGGAGGCCTCCCGGGAGATGCTCCAGTTCCAGGACGAGAGCAAGGAGCAGTACCGCACGACGAACCAGGTGGGCACGGACGTGACGAAGATTTGCGTCAACTCCACCGCCACGTTCGACAGCTACAGCATGCTGAGCCAGGGCCTGGACCTGGCCATCGCCAACTACAACGAGCGAGGGCTGCGCCTCACCTTCGCGCGCGGACCGAGCACCGGCTGTACGGCGAACATCATCGCGCAGACGACGACGGGAACGGGCGGCTCGGCGGGTTTCCCCTCGGGCGGACTGCCCTACGGCATCATCAACATCGGCACCGGCCTGCAGAACTACAGCGCGGACGTGAACGAGCACGTCATCACGCACGAGCTGGGGCATGCCATCGGCTTCCGTCACTCGGACTACTACAACCGCAGCATCAGCTGCGGCGCCGGTGGTGACGAGGGCGACGCGGGCGTCGGCGCCATCCACATCCCGGGCACGCCGACGACGGCCGTCGAGGGCGGCTCCGTCATGAACTCCTGCTTCCGTTCGACGGAGACGGGCGAGTGGACCAGCTCCGACATCACCGCGCTGGACGCCCTCTACGGCACGGGGGGTGGCGTCGCGGCCTGCTCCACCTACAACTTCACCTCCTACCGTGGGCAGAACGGGACGCAGGTTCGCTGCAGCTGCCCGGCCACCACCAGCGGCTCGGTCTGGGGCACGGACATCTACACGGATGACTCGAATGTCTGCGCGGCCGGCGTGCACGCGGGGGCGATTCCCTCCAGCGGTGGCACGGTGACGGTCGTCATCGAGCCGGGCCAGAGCAGCTACACGGCCAGCACCCGCAACGGCATCACCTCGTCGTCCTACGGCTCCTGGGTGGGGAGCTTCTCGTTCACCAACACGACGCCCGTGCAGGCCTGCTCCAACTACAACTTCACGACCTACCGCGGGCAGAACGGGACGCAGGTTCGCTGCAGCTGCCCGGCCACCACCAGCGGCTCGGTGTGGGGGACGGACATCTACACGGATGACTCGAACGCCTGCGCGGCGGCGGTGCACGCGGGGGTGATTCCCTCCAGCGGTGGCACGGTGACGGTCGTCATCCAGCCGGGCCAGAGCAGCTACACGGCCAGCACCCGCAACGGCATCACCTCGTTCTCCTACGGCTCCTGGGTGGGGAGCTTCACGTTCACCGGCGTGACGCCCGTGCAGGCCTGCTCCACCTACAACTTCACGACCTACCGCGGGCAGAACGGGAAGCAGATTCGCTGCAGCTGCCCGGCCACCACCAGCGGTACGGTGTGGGGGACGGACCTCTACACGGATGACTCGAACGCCTGCGCGGCCGGCGTGCACGCGGGCTCCATCCCCTCCAGCGGCGGCACGATGACGGTCGTCATCCAGCCGGGCCAGAGCAGCTACACGGCCAGCACCCGCAACGGCATCACCTCGCTGTCCTACGGCTCCTGGGTGGGGAGCTTCTCCACCAGTCCGTAGTCATCGACAAGGCGCGGGCCGGAGGTGACGTGCTGAAGCGCACCGCCGGCGTTCGGGCCAGGGTCCTCCGGGAGCACCGCTTCCCGGAGGACCGCATGCGCGGCCCTCAGCAAGTCCTTCGCCGGGTGCGCCCCGCTGGCACGCGAAGCGCCCGTCGTCGCGGCTCGGGTTCGGCGATACGTCGTCCAGATGCGCGCTTCGGCTCGCTCAGGGCGCGACCTGCGAAGTGGGCAGCTTCGAGAAGACGGAGCCCGCGGCCCGCGGCGAGATGCGTTGATACCGCGCATAGGCGTCCACGAGCGCCGCGCGCAGGGCCTTCGGCTCCGTGGGCCCATGGCGCGCCACGGTGGTGGCCAGCGCCTCCAGCAGATAGGCCTCGGGCGCCATCAGCGTCCTCGTGAGCGCGATGGGGCTCGCGCCCAGCGCCTTCAACACCGGTCCGAAGTACTGCTCGCTCATGCAGGCCAGGACGACCACGGGCCTGGGCGTGGCGTCCGGCGGGGCTTTCACCTGGGGAGGCTCGCGGTCCATGAGCCGGTCGTGCCCGGCCCACACCAGCAGGTCGGCGCGACTGGCGCCCGCCGCCGCACGCAGGAAGTCCTCCAGCGCCGTGTCGATGGCGTCGCCCGCATAGGCATGGAGTCGCAGTCTCACGGGCCGCTCCCCCTTCGCGGGGGTCCGCTCCAGGACGAGCTCACGCAGCACCACGGAGCCCTCGGGCCCCGGCTCGCGACTCACCACCTTGAAGCCCGGAGCCCGCGAGAGGTATCGCTCCGCGCCGTACATCGCGCCCCAGTAGAGGTTCGTCTCCAGCGCGCGCGGCGCTCCCGCGGGAGCCCGGCCACAATCAATCAGCGCGTTGTCACACAGCGGGACGAAGACCTCGACCTCCACGGGAGGCACGGCCAGCAGGGTCAGCATCACGAGGGTCAGCACACGCGGCCTCCAGGGGCATCGTCCTGAGACACCCCTGGCCCCGCGCTTCGTTCCGCGGCGCGTGGAGTCACGCCGCTCGCCCTTTCAGGTGGCTCAGCCGCCTCGCCGGCCCGACACGCGCTTCGCCGAGAGCACACCGGCCAGGGCCATCACCATCCCCCCCGCGAGCGGCACCACGAGCAACCCCACGCGCAGTCCCGCCGCGTCGGCGATGAGCCCCACGACGGGGGGCGACAGCAGGAACCCCAATCGCATCAACCAGCTCACCACCGTCAGCCCCGTACCCGGCCGCAACCCAGGCAGCTCGTCCGCGCCGTGCATCGCCGCGGGCACCAACGTGGCGACCCCGAAGCCCGCGAACGCGAACCCCACGATGGTCGCGGGCACGGAGGGGAGCAACAGCGCGCCCCCCATCCCCAGCGCCGCGAGCGCGCCCCCCGTCCGCGCCACGGCCCGCTGGCCGAAGCGGTCGACGAGCCTGTCCCCGAACAACCGCCCGATGAACTGCGCGCCCACCAGCGCCACATAACCAAACGAGGCCACCGCGGCGCTCGCGCCGAGCGTGCCCGAGAGATACACCGCCGCCCACGTCATCCCCGCGTCCTCGACGAGCACGCCGCTCGCGGCAATCAACGTCAGCGCGGCCATCGAGAGCATCAGCGGCCATCGCCCCGTCCCCCGCTTCGTCGCGGCGCCCTCCACGTGCGCGTCGGGCGAGGACACATCGCTGGACTCGGGCCCGGGCAACAGGAAGCGCAGGGCCGTCAGCGAGACCGCGGAGAAGAGCAGCGCGGAGAAGCCGAGGTGGAGCCCCCGCGGCACGGCGAGCCCCGCCGCGAGCCCGCCCATCAATCCTCCCACCACCGCGCCGACACTCCACAGCGCGTGGAACGAATTGAGGATGGAGCGGCCATAGAGGCGCTGCACCCTGAGCCCGTGCGCGTTCTGCGCCACGTCGGTGATGGCGTCCATGCTGCCCGCCAGGAAGAGCATCGTGGCGAGCGACAGCCACGAGGGCGCGAGCCCCGCGAACAGCAGGCCCAGACCGGTGAGCATGGTTCCGGCGACGGCGACCCGGGAGGAGCGGAAGCGGCGGATGAGCGCGCCGGCGGCGAGCCCCGCCATCAAGGCGCCGAAGGGGAAGGACGCGACGGCGAGCCCGTACTGGGCATTGCTGAGCCCCAGGTCCGCCTTGATCTGCGGATAGCGCGGCAACAGGTTCGCCAGGATGGCGCCGTTGGTGAGGAACAGGGCCGCCACGGCGGCGCGGGCCGCCCGGTGCGCTCGGAGCACCGACGGAGCAGATGCGGGAGTCATGAGGAGAGGGCTCTAGGGGGAGAGGAATCGAAGCACGGCGTCGCGCGTGACGTCGCGGCCGTGCGGTGTGGCATCCAGGCTGACGTGGATGAACAACCCTTCAATCAGCGCATCGAGCTTGTGGGCCGTGCGCGCATCGACGTGTCGTTCGAGCACCGCGCGGCTGCGGCGCATCCATTCGTGGGTGATCTGCCGGAAGGCGGGCTTCCGGGCCGCGAGGGTGTAGAGCTCCAGCGTGAGCACCAGGTCATCCGGCCCGGCCACCAGGTCCTCGTGCACCAGCGCGACGATGGCCGAGGCCAACTGCTCGCGGCGGACCACCGCGGAGAGGCGCGCCGTGAAGCGCTCGCTGACCCGCTCGGCGAAGCGGGTGAAGGCCTCGCGCAGGAGCTCATCCATGCTGGTGAAGTGGTAGGTCATCGACCCCAGGGGCACGCCCGCCCGCTCGGCGACGCGTCGATGTGACGTCCCCGCCACGCCGCCCTCCGCGATGACGGCGAGCGCGGCGTTGATGATGCGGTCGCGGCGGTCGGGGTCGTGGCGGCGGGGCATCGGCTTCCAGGAACGGGGCGCCAGGAAATCCGGCATGTGTACGTTCGTACATATCGACACCGAGCGGTACGTCTTTCTTCCCGGCAAAGCGCACCCGGTCCGGTGAGCAACACCGACCCGAGGCTCGAGCGCTCCATGGATTGCCGGAGCTCCAAGCCAACACCAGGATTCGCCCCTCGTCGTGCCAGGGCCATCCCATGACTTCCAGGCTGTATGTGTGTCTTCTCGCCATCCTGACCCTGCCCTCCCGGGTCTTGGCGGAGTCGTTCGACCGGGTCTTCACCTACGAGGCCGAGACCGAACTCCACCACGCCGTGGGCCAGGCAGACGGCGACGGCTGGTCCGCGAACACGGCGTCCCCCACGCGAGGGACGCTCGTCCACGGCCCCTATGCAACGAATTGGGGCGCGGGTGCGGGCCAGGCGGTCTTCCGCGTCATGATTGACGACAACACGGCGGACAATGTGCCCGTCGCGGTCCTGGATGTCTTCTGTCACGACAGCAACCGCGTCCTCGTGAGCAAGGAGGTGCTGCGGCGTGATTTCAACCAGCCCCTCACCTACCAGGACTTCACCCTCTGGTTCGACCTGCAGCCCTGCGCCGACCAGCGCATGGAGGTCCGGCTGCACTGGCTCGCGCGGGCCTACCTGAACATCGACAAGGTCACGGTGCGGCTCGATGACTTCACCCCGGGCGAGCCCCAGGTGTTGAACTTCACCAGGAGCTCGCCCGCGCACGTGAAGACGCTGGTCCGGCGCGCCCTCCAGGGGCTGGGGTTCGGCACCTACGAGCCGCCCCCCGCGACGCCCCGGCGGGATGGACCGAACGCCGGGGACCTGGTCTTCGTCGGCAGACACTACCTGGCCTGGATCGACCAGACCGGCTTCTACGGGAAGATGAACGCCCTCTGGCTGCTCAACGGCGCGGAGGCAGACGCGCTGGGGTTCGTCCATGAAGAGCCCACCACGCGCCGCCCGGTGAGCTTCCTGGGCGTGGCCGAGGACGGCAACGGCGCCTGGCTTCCGGGCTACAGCGGCGCGGAGCACTACGAGCTGCCCCATGAGTTTCCCGAGCCCGGCGAGGACCGCAACGGGAACGGCCAGTGCGACACCAACGAGGCCTGCACGGGCAGCGCCTGTGTCCGCACCATCTGCAACTGGTACAGCCTCAACGAGGCGGCGGCCGTCACCGACCCCAACGTGCCCCACTGGACGGCGTGCGCGCGCAACCGCATGGCCTGGGCCCGGCGCGTCCGCCCCACGCTCCAGGAAGAAGGCGAGACCTCGCTCCGGCTGGTCTACGAGGCGCCCATCACCAAGGAGTCGGATGGGGGCAGGGATGGCGCGACGGACGGAGACCTCTGCCACCAGGACTACCTCTTCGCCGACGGCATCCGGCGCCCCGTGTTCCTCCGGCTCGGCTACGTCCTGCATGCGGACCGGCCGTTCTTCGACCGGACCTACCAGCTCGACAATCCGGCCGGGAACCCGGCCTTCGGCCAGGAGGTGTGGTCCGTGATTGGAGGACTCGTCCTCTCGAAGCTGCCCGCCTCGCAGCCGGCCAAGGCGGCCCTGTTCCACACCGTGCGCCCGGAGCTGCGCGACGTCTCCGGGCCCGTGCCGCCCTACACGTTCCCAGCGGGGCAATGGACCGCGCGTCCCGCCAAGGCCACGGCGGACGAGGCCTGGGGATGGCTCGCCACCCCCATCTCCTGGAGCGCGCGCGGGCGGGCCTCGTACGGGGACTCGTTGAAGCTGGAGCTGCTGGGCCCCGCCGACAATGACGACACCGGCTTCTGCCTTTGCAACACCCACGGAGGGATGGAGATTGGCGGAGGGGTGCTGCACCGAGGTGTCTCGCTGCCCATCGAGGGCGGCACCCGGACCCTCGAGACCACGCGGCGCATCTCGTTCCCCTCCGAGCACGCCCTCCCCTTCGTCCACGAGGCGGAGGGTGAATCACTCTTCAAGCTCGTGGGTCGAGGCGAGGCGGATGGCTGGTCCGCCAACACCGCGGAGGACCCGCCGGGCTGGCTCATCCACGGGCCCTATGCCAGCCATTGGGGGGACGGCCCCAAGACGGCGGTCTTCCGGCTGATGGTCGACTCCGTCGTGACGGGGGGCAACGTGGTGAGTCTCGATGTCTACGATGCGACGGCGGGCCAGGTCATCGCGAAGCGAGTCCTGTCCCGGGCCGCCTTCACCCAGCCCTTCATGTTCCACGACTTCAGCCTGGGCTTCTCGTTGGACGGCCGGCTGGGTCACGCCATCGAGACCCGCGTGTACTGGCATGACATCTCGTACGTGAAGGTCGACCGGATCTCCGTGACGGACCGGTAGTGCCCGCGTGGACCGCACGCCCGACCGGGACGGGGCCCCCCGCCCATGTCCACCCGTCCCGGTCAGGACTCCTGAGGACTACCGCCGGATGCTCACCGTCACGGACGAGTACACATGGACGGTGTTCCCCCCGGACTGGATGGCGGTGCGCTCGTAGGCCACCGGCTTGATGAAGAGCCCCTGCGCTTCGTGCTCGTTCTGGTTCGTGGCGATGAAGCGCGAAATCACCGTGGTGCCCATGGACATGCCCATGCAGCCCACGCATCGGGGCGCGCGGTACACCATCACCGTGCCGCCCTCGATCTGGTTCACGTCGTTGAACCGCGGCTTCGGCACGGCGATGAACAGCCGCTGGTCCGTCCCGGGGATGTCCCAGACCGCGCCCAGCCGATGGTCGCCCTGCGCGCTGGTGAGCTCGGTGTTGCCGCCCACCGGACGGAGCTTGACCAGGACGGTGCCGCCGTTGTCGACGACCGAGTTCACCTTCTGCAGCTCCTCCTTCTTCGTCCAGCCCAGCCAGTGCAGCTGCGGGAGGTTGTAGTTGTCCGAGGGGAAGCTGCCCATGAAGGTGCTCGCGTCGCCGTAGTGTTTGACCTCTCCCGTCGCCGGGTTGCGCGTGTTGCCGTGCGCGAGCCCCAGGACGTGGCCGACCTCGTGGGCGTAGTCACGGAACAGGCCGCCCTTGAGGTAGACGGAGCGCGAGCCCGCGTTGGAGGTGGAGCACATCCCGCTGGGCATCGAGTACACGGTGAGGAACGCGTTCGACCGGGCCTTCTGGACCGCCTGGCTCTTCGCCGTCTTGCAGACCGCGCTCGTCACCTCCACGGTCTGCGACGCGACAACCTCCAGGCTCACCTGGCCCCGCGACGCCACGTCGAAGAAGTCGTACAGGCCGCGGACGCTGTTGCGGATGGTGGTCAACGAGGGAGTGGTCCGCCCCGGGTAGGTGACGCGGACCACCTTGACGGTGTGCTTCTTGTTGATGCTGGCCAGCCGGGCGTTGTCGTTCTCCACGCACTGGGGCTCCGAGGCGGAGCAGGTGTAGCGGTAGGGCGAGGCGGGCGCCGTGACATCCTGGATGCGGTACGAGAGCACCGCGCCGTCCGCGCTCGCGCCACTGGCGAACGTCGTCTCACACAGGTTCGCGTCCGTTTCGACGGTCACCGAGTCCCCGGCGCAGTTCGCCCCCGCGTAGAGCGTCACCGACTTGCCGATGGACACCTCGAAGAACGAGGCCCCCGCGTTCGGCCCGAGCGCATGGCAGCCGTTGGCCGACGCCTCGTGGATCAGCGGAGGCCCGCCCTGGCAGCTGTCGAACACGCGGACCAGGGGCGTGGTGGAGAGCAGCTGCGCCCTCAGCGCGGGCCAGTTGGCCACGGTGCAGTTGTCCGACTGCACCTCCTCCAGGAAGTGGCCGTCGTCGAGCTCCGGGTGCGAGGACACGTCGCACGCGTCGTACAGGTCGCTCCAGTGGTCCCAGTCGCACGTCCCCGCGTTGACGTACGTCTCGATACAGGTGAGCGCCGCCGGGAGCGAAAGAGAGGCCGCCTGGCGGGACAGCTCTTCGCCCGGGAGCTCCGAGGGCTCCTGCTCCGCACCGCTGCAACCCGCGACCCATGCTCCGCACAGCAGGACGCCCGTCATGGACAGCTTGCGCATACCGCTCCCTTTCGCGGCCCGGGCCGGGGGGCGCCAGGACACGTGTTCAGTCGGGGTGATTGTGGAGTTCCAGCTCTTACACGGAGTTGGAACAAAAAACCATCCGTTCAATATGGTTTCTGGGGCGAAGTCCACGCAACTCCGGCGCGGTGATCGCGATAATCCCCGCAAGTTCCTCTTTTTTTGAATTCGTGAGGCCCCGCCATGGGTTTCGACATCCGCAAGACCTTCAACACCGTCCGTACGAACGTCCAGAAGACGGTGCAGGACGTCAAGAAGACCGTTGAGGACAACAAGGAGCTCGTCAAGGGCACCACGACGGCCGCCACCCAGAGCATCCGGGCGTTCGGGTTCGGCAAGGACGCCTTCCAGCAGATCAAGAACGTCAAGAACGGCGCCGAGGGCCTGCTGACGGGCAAGAACCTCGACTTCGTCAGCAACCCCACCTTCAAGCCGGGCGAGTTCAAGGGCCTGACGAAGCTGGGCGCCAACATGAAGGCCTTCGCGCGCCACATGGGCATCCCCGGGGCGCTGGCGGCGGGTGGCACGGCCATCAAGGACATCCGCCAGGCCATCCGCACGGGCAGCAAGGACGACATCCTCGCCGCCACGCGCTCCTCGCTGGACGCCACCAAGGCGGGCCTGACGGCCGCGACGGGCGGCATCGTCGGCGGCAAGGTGACGGGCGGCCTGCTCGGCGGCACCGTCTTCAAGGAGAAGCTGGACGCGGGGAAGAAGGCCGTCGACGCGTTCAAGAAGACGCTCCCCAACGCCAGCGACGACGTGCTCAAGGCCGTCAAGAACGCGGCCACCACCAGCCTCTTCGAGGGTGGCACGACCAAGGGCGTGAGCCGGGCCGTCAAGGCCGCCGCCTCCGAGACGGCGAAGGCGACCAGCACCCTGGCCCAGGGCCTGGGCACCGGGCCGCGCACGGCCGCCAAGGCGCTCTTGAAGACGGCGGGCTCCGAGGCCGGTGAGGCCGCGCTGAAGCAGGGCGCGAAGGCCGCCGCCGGCACCGCCGCCAAGACGCTGGGCCGCTTCGCCCCGGGCGTCAACGTGGCCATCGCCGCGGTCGACGTGGCCAACGCGGGCGCGACGCTGATGGACAGGAACGCGAGCACCGGCAAGAAGGTGACGTCGGTCATCACCGCGGTGGGCTCCATCGCCGCGGCCACCAACATCCCCATCGTCAGCCAGGTGGGCGCCGCGGTCTCCACGGTGTCCAGCATCGTGGGCGCCTTCTTCTAGAAAAGCGGCCCTTCGGGGTTTGTCAGAGCGGCTCGGCTGGACTATGCCCTGGTCCATGCCGAGCCGTCGCTTTTCCCCCCATTGGCGCGGACGCTGGCAGGCCTATCTCCCGGGAGCATTCGTGAGCAGCAAGCAAGGGTCTCAAGGAGCAGGTCAAGGCGTCGAGCGGCTCCTCAAGATGAGCCCGGTGGTGAGCCTCGCGTCGGCGAAGACGCTGGAGCTGCCCACCGTGAGCGCGCCCTCCCTGGAGGGAATCTCCGTGGTGGTCCCCACGCCGCCGGACCTGACGGAAGAGGACTTGCTGCGCGCCTTCCACGAGAAGCACCGCGCCATCTCCCCCTCGCGCGAGCGGCTGGCGGGTGAGTCGCTGGCGCTGGGCGACGAGGTGAAGCTCAACATCGTGGGCTACTGCGATGGCCGGCTCATCCCCTTCTCCTCGCGCTTCGGTCTGACGACGGAGCTGGCGCCCATCGAGATGTTGCCCGGGCTCAGCGAGTCGCTGGCGGAGGGCGGCAAGGTGGGCGAGTCCCTGCAGATTGCCCTGGAGCTGCCGGACACCTACCCGGTGGAGTCGCTGCGTGGAAAGCCCGCGCGCTTCCTGGTGGACGTCGTCGGCGCGCACGAGGTGACGCCGCTGCCGGACAGCGACCCGGAGTTCCTGACGAAGCTCGGGATGGGCGCCACACTGAACGAGGCGATGAACCACCTGCGCGAGGAGCTGGAGGACGCCGGGGCGGCCGAGCTCTGGGTGCAGGCGCGGGACATGGTGCTGGACGAGCTCATCCAGCGCGCCCCGGTGGAGCTGCCGCGCGCGCTGGTGGACGAGGAGCTGCGCCGCCGCTGGGTCCAGGCCGAGGGCCAGAGCCTGGTCGACCACCAGTTCGACGTGGACGAGCAGCGTGAGGCGCTCGACGGCTGGCTCACGGACGACACCACCCGCGCGGACGTCGAGCGGCGGCTGAGCATCGGCATCGTGCTGAAGGCCGTCACCGAGGAGCACAAGCTCCAGCTCACGCCGGAGAAGCTCGAGCAATTGGTGGCCATCCAGATGGAGCCCTTCGGGCTCACCGCCGCGGATGCCCACGCCGCCCTGCGCGAGTCCCCGGAGACGACGAAGCGACTGGCGGAGATGGGCTGGTATCTGCTCGCCGTGGAGTACGTGATGAACCGCGCGAAGGTCACCTTCGAAGGCGCGGAGCAGGCGAACTGAGCCGCCCCAGGGGGCTCAGCTCTCGCTGAACCACAGGCCCGCGGCTCCCGCGAGGCCCAGGCCCACGAACAGCGCGGCCAGGCCCCAGGTCTTGCCGCGCGACATGCGCAGCGACTCGCCATACCGGTGGCCACACACCAGGACGAGCAGGGCCAATCCCAGACAGATGGACGCGGGCCCCAGCGCGACGAGCACCTTGCGCGGAGTCCCGCTCACGTCCAGGACGCCCAGCAGCGCCAGCGGCCAGAAGCCGATGACGAGCAGGCCGAGCACCAGCCCCCACCCCCACTTCCCCTCGGGCGAGGTCAGCTCCATGAAGTCCAGGAAGCGCGCCCACGGGCCTTGCGGTGGCTGTCGACGACGAGGCGGGGCGGACGTCGGCACGGGGGAGGCTCCGGGGACAGGGATACGGTGGACCGGGGAAGACTTCTAATGCGGGCCGGCGCCTGTTTGAAGCGGGTGCGCCGGCCCGGATGTCCTACTACCAGGAGCTGCTGGCTCCGCCACCGCCCGACGAGCCCCCGCCCCCCTTCCACGAGCTGGAAGAAGAGGAGGACGAGGAGGACGACGAGGAGCTCCGGCTGGACGAGGACGACGAGGAGCTCCGGCTGGACGAGGAGCCCGACGACGGCGACTCATAGGCGAAGAAGGCCTTGAGGAAGGAGGGACGAGGGGCCTGGGCCTTGGCGGTCTCGAGGGCCTGCTGTCCCGCCGAGGCCCTCTGCTTCGCGCGGGCCTTGGAGCGTCGCTGGCCCTTCGTCGAGGACCGCTGCTTGTTCCTGGAGGCGCGACGGCTCGCGGAGCGCTTCCCCGAGGAGACCTCGCTCGCCCAGAGGATGCGGGGCGCCAGCGCGTCGATGATGCCGTAGAGGAAGAACAGGCAGATCACCGTGGGGATGCCCCCGGCGAAGATGCCGATGAAGCCTCCGCCCAGCAGCTCCACCAGCTCCGTCGCGGGCCGGAACTGCGTCTGATTGGAATAGACGAGCATGGCCGGGGTCAGCAGCATCGCGCCGCCCACGGGCCAGAGGCCCTCGCGAACCAGGTGCCAGGCGGTCGACATCAGCGCCAGCATCACCGCGCCCGCGAACATGATGGCCAGCGCGGAGTGCCCGGCGGCCCTCCCGAACATTCCGCTGAGGGCCACCGCGGCGCCCGCCACCGTCGCGCCCACGAAGAAGTGGCTTTGCTCATCGGGGCTCAACGTCTTCCAGCCGGCCGACAGCCCTCCCCGCTTCCACCTGGCCACGGCGGCGGGGAACCTCCACCACGCCAGGGCAATTCCCAGCACGCAGCTCGCCATGAGCATGCCGTAGACGAACGGGCGCGCGTCATGGGCCGGGGTGTCCTCGTACCGGGGCCCATCGAAGACAGGCGCGGTGGAGGCCGTCGCCTCGCTCGTCGGGTCCAGGGGAGCGCCCTGTGAGACCTGCTCACCCACGCCCGCGATGATGGCCAGCAGCGCGTCCTCGAGCCGGCCCTCGCGCATCTTCGGCCCCTGCGCATCCAACAGGGTCCGCGCCTCGCCGTCGGTCAGCAGGGCCTCCAGGCCGTAGCCCACCTCCAGGCGCATGCGCCGGTCATCGCGCGCCACGACGAGCAGGACGCCGTTGTCCTTGCCCGCCTCGCCGCCCTTCCACGCCTGGAAGACCTGGTCGGCGTAGTCGTCGATGGGCTGCCCTTCCGTCGAGCGCACGAGCAGCACGGCCATCTGCACCTGACGCTGGGCGCGAAGGTCCACCAGGGCCCGGGCGACAGCCTCCCGCGGCTCGGCCCCCAACATCCCCTGCGCGTCCGTCACCGGGCGCTCGATGGAGGGGACAGCGCCCAGCAGCACCGCGGGCAGGAGCAGGGTCAACAGGACGGCCTTCACCATGTGGAGACCTCCGACGACAGCGGGAGTGTGGCGGGCAGGCCGCTCAGGCGACCTATCCAGCCGGCGGGGAATGACGTGGCGGCCGCGTTGAAATTCGCGGCGCGTTCGTCATAGCGGCGAATCTCCACGGACACGCGGTTGTCCGCGCCGGACAGCTCCGCGTCGCGCTCCGGCCCCGGCGTGAGCGAGGCCTGTCGCGCGCGCAGCGACTCGCGGCGCTCCAGCACGTTGCGCACCTGGGCCCGCTGCCGCGCCACCTCCGCCAGCGAGGACGTCAGGCCATTGCGCACCACCAGCCCCGACACGGCCAGAAGCCCCAGGAGCGCGGCGCCGACCCAGGCGCCCCGACGCAGCCGC
Organism: Myxococcus guangdongensis; assembly: GCF_024198255.1. Taxonomy (NCBI): domain Bacteria; kingdom Pseudomonadati; phylum Myxococcota; class Myxococcia; order Myxococcales; family Myxococcaceae; genus Myxococcus; species Myxococcus guangdongensis. The sequence continues at coordinate 192,618 of NZ_JAJVKW010000006.1, read as the reverse complement.
AGGGCGCGCTGGCGGGCGTGCTCCTCACGGGCGCGCGCCTCCAGGGCTTGGGCCTCGCGTCGGCGAGCCAGCGCCTCCAGGGCCTGGTCCACGTAGCGCGCGGGGATGTCCAGCTCCGCGCCGATGCGCCGCAGGTCCTCTGCCGTGAGCGTCTCCGGCGCGGTGTCCTTCTGCATCAGCCGGGTGGCGGTGGCGATGAGCTCGTTGACGTCGTCGTAGGCGACGTGAGTCTGTGCTGGCTCGCGGCCGCGCTCGGACATGCTCATGGCGCGAGGATAGGACAGCGACTCCCCAGCAACCAGGGCACGGGGCCCGGTGTCTCAGCGGCGGCCGAGGAACTGTGGGTCGCTCCAGTCCCAGAGTCGCTCCGGGTGTTCATCCACGTCGAGCGGCAGGCTGTTCCAGCGATACACGGCGCGCGAGCTGGCGCCATGGATGTGGATGAGCAGGCTCAGCGTGGCCAGCACCGCGAAGGTGGCCGTCAGTCCGCGCCGGGCCTCGGGGCCCTTCCACTGGAGCGAGCGCACCACGGGGACGAGGAAGAAGACGAGGTAGGGCACCATGTCCGTGAAGAAGCGCGGGCCATACGAGTGCCCTCCCCACCAGTGCGGGAAGGTGGAGATGGAGAACCAGTGCAGGGCCACCACCGCGAGCAGGACGGCGTGCAAGCGCGTGAAGGTCCGGGCGCGCACGTCCAGCCACAGGCCCCAGGCGCTCAGGAGCAGCACGGGGGTGAAGACGAGCAGCCCACGGCCCGGGGACACGAGATTGCCGGCCAGGGCCTCGACCACGCGGGAGGTGGACCACTCCAGGCGCTGCGGCTCGTAATAGGGCGCGAGCACGGAGCCGTAGTGACTGAGGTTCACCGCCACCCAGGGGACGGCCACCAGGAGCGCGCTCGCGAAGAACCTCCACGCCTGACGCGGGTGGGTCCACACGACGTAGAGCGACAGCAGCAGCACGGACAACCCGTTGGTCGGCCGCATGACGTAGGCGAGCGCCAGCGGGAGGCCCGCCCAGCCGACGGTGGCGGGAGTGTCTCGCGCGCGGACGAGGCAGACGAGCGTCAGGGTGAGGAACAGGAGCGAGGGGCCGTGCTGCCACAGGGCGCGGCTGGCGGTGGAGAGCAGCGGCGTGCAGAGCACGAAGACGGCGGCGAGCAGGAGCGCGCGCCGGCGGGACAGGTTCAGTGACGTGCCGAGCACGAACATGGCGACACCGGCCAGGGCCGTCACCGCGGAGGCGAAGAAGCGCTGGGGCTCGTTCCACGTGTCGAGGTCCACCTGGCCGGTGGACTCGTAGATGCGGCGCCAGTGGGCCAGGGGCTTGCCCAGTGCCGGGTGGAGGCTGCCCACGGGGGTGACGAGCCGCACGAACCCATCCACCAGCGCCACCATGGGCACGGCGACGAGCGAGGGGCCCAGGGGAAAGTAGTTGTAATAGTGGCCGTCGCGCTCGAAGAGGCCGTTCTGGTGCACCTGGAAGGTGGGCGCGTATTCGTCCAGCTCGATGTTCCCCTCGCGCAGGAGCGACAGCGTGGTGGGGAGCGTCAGCTTGGAATCGAAGGGGGTGTAGACGGGGAACGCCGCGAGCACCGCGAAGAAGCCCACGAACATCAGCGCGCGTGTCGCCCAGGGACCGGACATGGAGGCCCTCTTAGTGCCTCGCGCCACGGGGGTCATCCGAAACCAGCGGAGGGTGGGTGTGCGCTTACCCTTTCCGGCAGGACCCTCCAATCCCTACCAATGACAAACAACTCCACGACACCGTGACGGCCTTGTCACCCTCAAGGGCGCGCTGCTGATGACGGCTGGGACGGCGCGCGCCGACACCACCTTCCACGACGTGACCGAGGCCTATCAAGGCAATCCCTGGCAGATCTGGCTCACCGCCGGGAATGGCTTCAGCTTCTGTCGGCAGCGGGGATTCAACACGATGGTGGACTTCACGGGGACATGTGGCGAGGACGAGTCCTCCTATCTCGACCATGTCTTCGCCACGAACACCTGGGTCCTTCGCTCGAGTGGCAGCATGAACGGATGCTATCCGCTGTTCAGCAGCATCACCTGCCGGTAGCCCGCGCGCTGGGGCGCACGCGCATCGCCTCGCGCGTGCGCCCCGGGACCGCACTCCCACCGAACCGAGGAGAAGCAGGAAGACAGGCGTCCGGGCGGGCGTCCGGGGCCGGCCCAGCGAGGGGGCGTCCGAGCGGTGGACGCCCGGAAGATGCCTGTTCGTTGACTCCTGGCGACTCCAGAATCTTTGTGACACGGCCGACTCGGCCGGGCTGATAACCCAGGTCCACCCGAGCGGGGCACGGAGGAGGCACATTTGGTGGGTGGGGCTGGAACAGCCAGAGGCACACGGGACGCGGAGCTCTTCGACGCAGTGGATGTCTCCTTGTGGGTGGAGGACTTCACCGCGGTGACGAACGCGCTCGACGCCCTGCGCGCGTCGGGAGTCACCGACCTGCGCGCCTGGCTCGCGGAGCACCCCGGCTTCGTGATGGAGGCCGCGGGCTGGGTGGAGGTCCTGGACGTGAACACGGCCACCGCTCGCCTGCTCGAGGCCCGCAGCCGCGAGGAGGTGATGGGCACCCTCTCCCTCTCCCGCATCTTCGTCCCGGAGACGACGGCGTCCTTCACCGACGAGCTCGTCATGTTCTGGGAAGGCGGCACGCGCCTGGAGCTGGAGACCGTGCTCAGGACCCTCCAAGGCCGCCACGTCGAGGTCATGCTCACCCTGACCCGGCCCTCCGCGGAGCACAGCGACCGCGTCTTCGTCACCATGCGGGACGTCACCACCCAGAAGGCGTCCCAACGCGCCCTCGAGGAGAGCGAGGCCCGCTTCCGGAACATGGCCGACCACGCCCCCGTCATGCTGTGGGTGACGGACGTCACCGGCCGCGGTCTCTACCTCAGCCGGAGCTGGTACGAGTTCACCGGACAGACCGAAGCCGAGAGCCTGGGCTTCGGCTGGCTCGGCGCCGTGCACCCGGACGACGCCGAGCACGCGGGCGCCGTCTTCCTCGCCGCCAACACCGAGCACCTCCCCTTCCGACTCGACTACCGGCTGCGACGCAAGGACGGCCAGTACCGCTGGGCCATCGACTCGGCCAGCCCCCGCTTCGGACCCGCGGGAGAGTTCCTGGGCTACATCGGCTCGGTCATCGACATCACCGACCGCAAACACGTCGAACAGGAAAGAGAGCGACTGCTGACAGCCATGGACGAGGCCATCCGGATTCGCGACGAGTTCCTCGCCGTGGCAAGCCACGAGCTCAAGACGCCACTGACTCCGCTGCACCTCAAGCTCCAGACGCTGGCCCGGGTGTCCCGGGAAGGTCGCGGCCCGGAGCTGCTGGAGCGGCTGCCCGCGGACCTGGAGGTCATGCAGCGCCAGGTGAAGCGCCTGTCCACCCTGGTGGGCGAGCTGCTCGACGTCACGCTCATCAGCGGAGGCCAGCTGCGCCTGACGCCGGAGCCGGTGGACCTGGGCGCGCTGCTCCAAGAGGTGTCCCTGCGCTTCAGCGCCGAATCCCAGCGCACCCGCACGCCCATCCACACGCAGCTGGACGAAGTCGTGGGCCAATGGGACCGGGCGAGGCTGGAGCAGGCCGTGGCGAACCTGCTCTCCAATGCCCTCAAGTACGGCGAGGGCCACCCCATCCACCTGCGGACCGGACGCACCGCGGAGCACGCCTGGTTCAGCATCCGCGACGAGGGCATCGGCATCCCCCCCGAGGCCATGGACCGCATCTTCGAGAAGTTCGAGCGCGCCGTCTCCGAGCGGCACTACGGCGGCCTGGGACTGGGCCTGTACGTCACCCGGCAGAACGTCCAGGCCATGGGGGGCACCATCGACGTGCGCAGCACGCCAGGCCAGGGCGCCACCTTCACGGTGCACCTGCCCTGCCAGGTGTCGATGGCGAGCGCGGCGGGGAGACTGGCGACATGAGGGGGCCCCGAGCGGTGGAGGAGGTGCTGCGCGGCGGCGGCGAGTGCGGCGCGTTGCTCCGACGCATCGACTGGGAGAAGACGCCCCTGGGCCCCGTGGAGCGCTGGCCGCAATCCCTGCGCACCACGGTGGGCATCGTCCTGGCGTCCAACTACCCGCTCTATCTGGCGTGGGGCCCGCGGTACGTGCAGATGTACAACGACGCGTACCGCCCCATCTGCGGCGCGACGAAGCACCCCGCCGCGCTGGGACAGGAGGCCGCCATCACCTGGCCGGAGGTATGGGACACCATGCTCGCCCCCGGCTGGGAGCGCATCCAGGCCACCGGAGAGCCCATCCGCGTGGAAGACCTGATGATGCCGCTGGACCGCAACGGATACCTGGAGGAGTGCTACTTCTCCTACAGCCACAGCCCCATCCGCGACGAGTCCGGCGGCGTGGGCGGCATCTTCGCCGCCCTCACCGAGACCACCGAGCGCGTGCTCAACGAGCGCAGGCTGCGCACGCTCTCCGAGCTGAGCGCCGCGGCCCTGGGACAGGCGACGCCGGAGCTCACGTGCCGCGAGATGGCGCGCGTGCTCGCGAGCAACCCGAACGACGTGCCGCTGGCGCTGCTCTACCTCACCGACGACACGGAGCGCATGGCGAGCCTCGTGGCGCTCAGCGGCCTGCCCTCGGACAGCCGCGCTGCCCCCGCCAGAATCCCCCTGGATGAAGCGCCCCGCCCCGACACCTGGCCCCTGGCAAGCGTGGCGCGCACCGCGGAGGCGCTGCGCCTCGAGCAGCTCCCCGAGGCCCTGGACGCGCTGCCCGGAGGCCCCTGGCCCGAGGCCACCACGTCCGTGATGGTGCTGCCCATGCCCCGGCCCGGACATGCCCTGCCCCTGGGCTTCCTGGTGTTGGGCATCAGCCCCCGTCGGGCGCTGGACGAGGCCTATCGCCGCTTCCTGGAGCTGGTGGCCATTGGCGTGACGACGGCGGTGGCCACCGCGCGGGCCCGCGACGAGGAGCGCCGCCGCACGGAGGCCCTGGCCGAGTTGGACCGCGCCAAGACGACCTTCTTCAGCAATGTGTCGCACGAGTTCCGCACGCCGCTCACGTTGATGCTGGGCCCGGTGGAGGACGGCCTGCGCGACGCCGAGGAGCCGCTGGGCCCCCACCAGCGTCATCGCCAGGAGACGGTGCACCGCAACGGGCTGCGGCTCTTGAAGCTGGTCAACACGCTGCTCGACTTCTCACGCATCGAAGCGGGCCGGACGCGGGCCGCCTTCGCGCCCACGAACCTGGGCGCGCTCACCGCGGACCTGGCCAGCGCCTTCCGCTCCACCGTGGAGCGCTCCGGCCTGAAGCTCGTCGTGTCGTGTCAGCCCCTCCCCCAGCCCGTCTGGGTGGACCGCGAGCTGTGGGAGAAGGTCGTCCTCAACCTGCTCTCCAATGCCTTCAAGTTCACCCTCGCCGGAGAGATTCGCGTCGCGTGCGCGGCGAAGGACGACGGAGTGGAGGTGTCGGTGACGGACACGGGCACCGGCATCCCCGAGGCGGAGCTGCCGCGCATCTTCGAGCGCTTCCACCGCGTGCAGGGCGCGCGCGGCCGCAGCTACGAGGGCAGCGGCATCGGGCTCGCGCTGGTGCAGGAGCTGGTGAAGCTGCACGGCGGGAGGCTCACCGTGCGCAGCGTGGAGGGACATGGCAGCACCTTCACCGTGTGGTTGCCCTTGGGCCATGCGCACCTGCCCGCCGAGCACCTGGCGGCGCAGCAGCCGGGCCACGCCACGCACCTCCAGGCCTTCGTGAGCGAGGCGCAGACGTGGCTCGAGGCCCCGGCCTCCATCGACGTCACCGACGACGAGGCATCCCCTCGGCCTCGCCGTGAAGCCCCGACGTCCCACGCCAGGGAGACGGTGCTCCTGGTGGACGACAACGTGGACATGCGCGACTACGTCCAGCGCCTCCTGGGCGGACGCTACGCGGTGCGGACGGCCGCCAACGGACACGAGGCGCTGGAGCAGGTGCGGGCCCGACGACCGGACCTGGTGCTCAGTGACGTGATGATGCCGGGGATGGATGGCTTCGGGTTGCTGCGCGCGCTGCGAGCCTCGCCCATGACGGCGGACATCCCCGTCATCCTGCTGTCCGCCCGCGCGGGCGAGGAGGCCACCGTCGAAGGGCTGGAGGCGGGCGCCAATGACTATCTGGTGAAGCCCTTCTCCGCGCGGGAGTTGCTCGCGCGCGTGGAGGGGAACCTCGCCGTGTCCAGGGCGCGCGAGGAGAAGCGCCAGGTCGAGCAGGCGAGGCAGGCGCTGGCCGTCGTGGTGGAGCAGAGCTCGGATGCGATTGGCATCGCCGACACCGAGGGCCGCATCACCTATCTCAACGAGGCCGGTCAGCGGATGCTCGGCGTGACGGGGCTGGAGGCGGCGCGCCACACGTCCCTGCTGGACTACTTCCCCGAGGAGGACCACGCCTTCGTCCAGGACACGCTCCTGCCCGCCGTGACGGCCCAGGGACGCTGGGAGGGCGAGCTGCAGGCGCGAAACCTCCGGACGGGAGCGCGGCTGCCCGTGCGCTACGCCCTCTCCACCCTCACCCAGGCCCGGACGGGCCAGCCGGTGGGAATGGCCGTCATCGCGCACGAGCTGTCCGAGCAGAAGCGGCAGGAGGCCGAGACGCGTCGGCGCGTGGAGTTCGAGCAGCAGCTCATCGGCATCGTCAGCCACGACCTGCGCAACCCGCTCAGCGCGATTCAGCTGGGCGCGTCCGTGCTGGCCCGGCGCGAGGAGCTCAGCGAGCGCAACCTGCGCTCGGTGCTGCGCATCCAGACCTCCGCGGAGCGCGCGGTGCGGATGACGCATGACCTGCTGGACTTCACCCAGGTGCGCCTGGGCGGGGGGCTCCCCATCCACCGGCGACCGGTGGACCTGCATGATGTGTCACAGCAGGTCATCGAGGAGCTGCAGATGAGCCACCCGGAGCGGGAGCTGCGCGTGGAGTCGGACGGGGACGCCTTCGGTGAGTGGGATTCGGACCGCATCGCCCAGATGCTGGGCAACCTGGTGAGCAACGCGCTTCACTACAGTGCCGCGAGCTCGCGCGTGACGGTGCGCGTCCACGGCGAAGCACATCGCGTCGTCCTGTCCGTCCACAACGAAGGGCCTCCCATTCCCGACGACGCCCGCGAGCGGCTCTTCCGTCCGCTCCAGCGCGCCCGCTCGGGGGACACCAACACGGGGCGCAGCATCGGACTGGGGCTCTTCATCGTGAAGAACATCGTCGAGTCCCACGGGGGCACCGTCGACGTGACGTCCCGAGAGGGTCAGGGCACGACGTTCTTCGCCCTGCTGCCCCGTCGGGCTTCCAGCCAGGGCACGAGCTGAGCCGAGGCACCGTGTCCGGCGCCATCAGGGGCCGTGATGTCCTCGGGCCCCGGACGGGGTGCACCTGACGGCAAGTCCGTGCAGACTCCGCGGCAAGCGCCTCTCGTGGAGTCCCCGGTGTCCGTTCCCGCTGTTCCCAAGCCGCCGCGCCGTCGTCATCCGGGCGCAGTCCTCGCCACCGCCGTGCTGCTCATCGGCGCCGCGCCCGCCCCGACGAAGGAGCTGGTGTTGGGCTCGGCGGAGAGCACCCCGGGCCTCGAGGCCGTGGCCATGCCGTGCAAGCAGGGACAGCGCGCGCTGCGCGTCCGCGGCGGTGCGGCGAAGCGCACGGCGACGCTGTCCGCGCCCTATGACGCCCTGACGTGCGACGTGACGAAGGCGACGGAAGGAGGCTGGGACTGGGGCGGTGGCGAGGAGTCGACCTCGTGGAATCTCCGGGTCCGGGCAGTGGACCTCCCGGGCGGGCCGACCGCGCTCCTCATCACCCACCAGGGCGGCTTCGAGCATGTGCACCGTCAACACGCCCTGTTCGTCGCGGACGAGCAGGGGGTGAAGCGGGCCTGGGAAGGCAGCGAGGGGATGGGGCCGTCCTCCTCGAGCGTGGAGGCGCAGGACGGCCGGCTCTTGTTCTCGCGCACGCTCGACCTCGGCGGCGGAGCGCAGGCCGACAGCTGGGCCCTCTCGGAGCTGCGGTGGGACGCGGAGCGCAAGAAGGTGGTGGAGAGGCCCGCGGAAGCGTGGGCCGTCATCCTCCGCACGGCGGACTCCGTGTCCGATGCTCGCGCGGCGGAGACTCCGTTGGAAGCGGCCTGCCAGGGCACATCGCTGCTCACCGTGGACACCCACGACTTCCGGCGGCTCACCCGGGACAAGTGGGCGGTGGCCAGCTTCCACCCGTCCCGTCAGGGCGCGGAGGCGGTGCTGGAGCGACTGCGCGCGTGCGCGCCGGGCGCGTACCTGCGGCGCGTCCAGTAGGCCCAGAGCCCCGCTCCGTGCGAGCAGCGGGGCCCCACTTCATCCACTACGGGCGCTGCTGCGCGAGCAGCCACTCGTAGAGGTTCGGGGAGTGATACGTGTGGTCCGTGTAATAGGCCCGGGTGTAGGCCGCATGCCCCAGGTCATCGTAGCGAGTCACCAACGTCGGTGACGGGGGCGCGCAGGCGTTCAGACGCGTGACGAAGTCCGAGGCCGTCCACGCCCAATCTCCGTCGTTCTTCCCGTAGAACTGCCAGACCTTCACGTCGGCCTGCGCGAGATAGCAGGCGTTGGTCGTCACGTTGTCCAGGTCCGGCGTCCAGACGATGCCGCCATAGTGGGCGCCATCCGTGGGCGCGATGGCCGCGATGCGCTGGGCGTTCGCGAGGGAGAGCTCCACGAAGGCCGTCGTGCCGAAGCCGCCCAGCGACACGCCCGTCAGGTACACGCGCTTGGGGTTGATGCGGTAGCTCGTCTGCGCGACGTCGAGCAGGCGCTCGACCAGATAGGGATGCCAACTCGAGCCGCTCTCGCCGAGCTGGGGCGCGAGCACCACGAAGGACTCGGTCACCCCGTTGACAGTGAACTCCAGCGGATGCCCCGCGTTGATCTGCGCGGGCACGCCATGCCGCAGCACCCTGGACAGCTCCGTCGTGCCGTTGCCACGCTCCCCCATGCCATGGAGGAAGACGAGCAGCGGCCACTGGCGGCTCGGGTTGGCGTCATACCCGCGCGGCAGCGACTCGTAGTAGCCCAACTGTGCATTCCAGAGCTTGGGCACCGTGGTCGTCCTCGGCGTGAGCGTGCGCTGGGTGACGGGCGGCGGCGTGCTGACGCGACGGTGCGAGAGCATCCAGTGATAGATGTTGTTGGCCGGCGGCTGCGTCGGCGACGCGCCCGAGCCGATGATCCAATGGTTCCCCGTGGCGGGGCGCGTGTAGCGCGGCGCCGGGTCCGGCGCGGGTGAGCAGCCGTTGAGGCCGTTCACCGCGGCGTCCGTGTAGCTCACGTGCACCGTGCCGTCGTCCGCCGCGTGGAACGTCCACACGGGCACCTTCGAGGTGGCCAGCCGGCAGATTTGAGACACGCCGTTCACGCTGTAGACGCGTCCGCCCGAGAAGGGAACGATGGCGGCGATCTGCCGGGCGTTCGTGTCCGAGCGCTGCGGGAAGCTCCAGGTGTGGAACGCGCCCAGCGAGAAGCCCATCAGGTACACGCGGTCCGCGTCGGTCCGGAGGTTCGTCTTCGCCGAGTCGATCATCGCCTGCGTGAAGAAGTCCTGCCAGTCGCCGTAGTTCCCGTGGAGCTGCGGAATCAGGACGATGAAGGACTCGGTGACGCCGTTGATGTCGAACTCCAGCGGCACGTTGTCCCGCACGAGCGTCATGTTGCCGAGGACGCTCGGCAGCGACTCGGGGGTGCTGCCCTTCTCGCCGACGCCGTGGTGGAAGACGATGACCGGCCACTTGCGGTTCGGGTCCGTGTTGTACCCGCGAGGCAGTGACTCGTAGTAGTGGATGACCTTGCCGCTCGCCGTGACGGACTTCTCCGTGAGGGTGCGCAGGAAGGGCGTGCCGCTCCCCGTGCTCGGCACCACGGACACGCTCACGTCATCGGACGCGCTCGCGCCCAGGGCATCCGTCACCGTGAGCCGGAAGACGTAGGTGCCCTGCGCCAGGTTGCTCGCGACGAGCGGAGTCCAGGGGTTCTGGTACAGCCGGGCCGTGGTGGGACCGGAGACCTGCGTCCACACGAAGGTGGTGGCCTGCCCCTCCGGGTCGGAGAAGGACTGCTGCAGCGCCACCGTGTTGGTGGGCAGCGGCACGGTGCGGTCGGCCCCCGCGTTCACCACGGGCGGCTGGTTCACCACCACGCCGCCGTCCTGCTCGATGACCTCGAGCACGCCCAGGTAGCCGAAGATGGCGCCGGGCTTCATCGTCACGGTGATGTCCAGCGCGCCGTTCGAGGGCACCAGGTTCGTCAGCTGCACCACGCCGTCGATGTTGTTGGTCGCCTGCAACTCCACCGCCTGCGCGCCCACCGCATAGCGCGTCGTCCGGTCCGCCGTGTCACCCGCCATCCGCGACGCATAGAAGCGCAGCGAGTAGGTGCCGTTGATGGCCAGCCCGGAGAGGCGGACCTGCGCCTGCGTGTCCGTCGTCCCCTCGTTGGTGCCGATGAAGAACGTGTCCCGCGTGGCCGACGCGGGATAGACGGTGCTCGCGGTGGTGCCGCCGCCGTTGTAGGCGCCCGTCCACCCCTGCCAGAACCCGTCCGTTATCTGGAGCGACAGCCCCGAGCCCACGCCCGCGCTGTCCACCAGGTTGTTCAACGAAGAGCCGGTGGAGCCGAAGTGGAGGTTGTTCCACCCCGGCGTGGCCGTGGGCCCGTCACCGAAGTCGACCAGGAAGCGCCGCTCGGCGGCCTCGGCCTCGGAGACGCCCCAGACCTGCAGGAGCAGTGAGACCACCGCGAACATGGGAAGTCCGGGCATGGCCCGGCGGAAGATACGCATGATGGAGAACCCTCCTTGGTTCACCACCATGATATCCAGACATAGCTCAAATTACATGAATTTCAGATTCTCTCGGATTCGTGATGTTGTTGCATCTGTACCCGGATGCTCCGGTGGAACCGCCACACGCGCCCCGCGCCGACGTCCCTGGGGGTGAGATCCACGCTCGCCTCGCGAGGTCAGGACGGTTAGAAACGCCCCTTCCATGGCGCCTCCTGGCCTCGCTCCCCCCGCTCCCCCAGCCCCCGTCTCCGGAAGTGGGGGCGTCCGCGTGAAGGTCGAGGGCCTGCGCCGCGCCTTCCCGGGTGACCTCGCCGTGCTGTCGGGGCTGGACCTGGAAGTAGCGCCCGGCTCGTTCGTGGCGCTGCTCGGGCCCTCTGGCTGTGGCAAGTCCACGCTGCTGCGGCTGGTGGCCGGGTTGGACCGCGCGGAGGCCGGGCACATCACCTTCACGCCGACGCTGGAGCGCACCCACGGTGAGCGCGCGCCCATCGCGTACGTGTTCCAGGACGCGCACCTGCTGCCGTGGCGCTCGGTGTTGGACAACGCGGCGCTGCCGCTGGAGCTGACCGGCGTACCCCGGCCGGAGCGACAGGCCGCCGCGCGCGCGGTGCTCGAGCAGGTGGGCCTGGGCGACGCCACGGAGCGCCATCCGGCCGAGCTGTCCGGCGGCATGCGCATGCGCGTGTCCCTGGCGCGCGCGCTCGTCACCCGGCCCCGGCTGCTGCTCCTGGACGAGCCCTTCGCGGCGTTGGACGAGCTGACGCGCGGCCGGCTCGATGACCAACTCCGCGCGCTGTGGCGCCAGTTGGGGATGACGGTGCTCTTCGTCACCCACTCCCTCTCCGAGGCCGCCTACCTGGCCGAGCGGGCCGTGGTGCTGTCGCGGCGCCCCGCGCGCGTGGTGCTGGACCGGACGCTGGAGCTGCCCGCCGAGCGCGGCGCGGACCTGCGCACCGAGGCCTCCTTCGCGCGCGAGGCCCGCCTGCTCCACGAGGCCCTGGAACAAGGAGAGCGCTGGTGAACCGCCCGGCCCTTCGCGCGGCGCTGCCTCCGCTGGTGGCGCTCGTCGTGCTGCTGACGCTCTGGGAAGGCACGGTGCGCCTCTTCGAGATTCCAGTCTGGCTGGTGCCGCCGCCCTCGGCCGTGGGGACGGCGGGAGCCCGGGAGGCGGGCGCGCTCCTCGGCGCGGCGCTCACCACGGGACGCGCGGCCCTGGTGGGCTTCGGGTTGAGCGCGGTGCTGGGCGTGCTCGTGGCCGTGCTGCTGGCGTCCTCACGGATGGTGGAGCGCGCGCTCTACCCGTACACGCTCTTCCTGCAGACGGTGCCCATCGTGGCCATCGCGCCGCTGCTGGTGTTGTGGTTCGGCCCGGGCCCTCGCGCCGTCGCGGTGTCGTCCTTCATCGTCTCGTTGTTCCCGGTCATCGCCAACACGCTCACCGGGCTGCGCTCGGTGGAGCCGGCGCTGCGGGACATGTTCCGGCTGTATGGCGCCGGACGCTTCGCCACGCTGTGGAAGCTGGAGCTGCCCGCGGCGCTGCCGCACCTGTTCACCGGGTTGAAGATTGCCTCGGGCCTGTCGGTCATCGGCGCCATCGTCGGCGAGTTCGTCGCAGGCTTCTCCGAGGGCTCGGCGGGGCTGGGAATCCTGGTGCTGTCCGCGTACCGTCAGCTGCGCACGGACCTGTTGTTCGCGGCGGTGCTGGCGGCGTCGGGGTTGGGGCTGGTGTTGTTCGGGGCGGTGAGCCTGACCGGGGCCCGGCTGCTGCGGCGCTGGCACCCGTCGGCGCAGGGGAATTGAGTCACGTGGGAGGGAGGCAGAACGTGAGCGGACGTCTCGTGAAGCTGTGGGGGTGCGTGGGGCTGCTGTTGGCCGCGAGCGCCTGTTCGCGTCAGAAGGAGGAGCCCCCCCAGGGCGCCCAGGCGGGCACCCCGGCGCCGCAGAAGGCCGCGTTGGCCAAGGTGAAGCTGGCGCTCAACTGGGTGCCGGAGCCGGAGTTCGGCGGGTTCTACGCGGCGCGCGAGTCGGGGGCCTTCACCCGTCACGGGCTCGACGTGGACATCCTGGGCGGCGGCGCGGGCGCGCCGGTGCCGCAGATGGTGGCCATGGGCAAGGCGGAGTTCGGCATCAGCGGCGCGGATGAAATCATCACCGCGCGCGCCCGGGGCCTGGATGTGATTCCGCTGTTCGCGGTGTACCAGACGTCGCCGCACGCCATCATGGCCCACGCGTCTCGTGGGGCGAAGGGCATCAAGGACGTGTTGTCCTCGGGCACGGTGGCGCTGGAGCCGGGCCTCTCCTACGTGGCCTTCCTGAAGAAGAAGTACAGCTTCGACAAGGTGAAGGTGGTGCCCTACGACGGAGGCGTGGCGCGCTTCCTCGCGGACAAGGACTTCGCCCAGCAGTGCTTCGTCACCGCGGAGCCCATCGCCGCGAAGCGGCAGGGCGCCACGCCGGCCGTGTTCCTGGTGGCCGACGAGGGCTTCAATCCGTACATCGCCGTGGTCATCACCCGGAAGCAGTACTGGAAGGAGCATCCCGAGCAGGTGAAGGCGTTCGTGGCGGCGGTGCGGGAGGGCTGGCGCACGTATCTGGACAACCCGGGGCCGACCAACGCGGTGATGGGCAAGCTGAACACGACGATGGACGCGGAGACGTTCGCCGCCGCGGCCGAGGCCCAGAAGCCGCTCATCGAGACCGAGGAGACGCGGACCCGGGGCCTGGGGATGATGAAGCGCGAGCGGTGGGAGCAGCTCTCCCAGCAGCTCGTGGAGCTGGGCATCATCGACAAGGTCCCCGCCGTGGATGAGTACCTGCTGCCGGAGTTCAACGGCGCGCGGGAGTGACGTCCTGTCGCGCATCCTCCGTCAGAGGATGATGTGTGTGATGGGCGTCCAGACGGGCTGGAGGTCCCGGGTCACGCCCTGGGCCTCGGGCACCTCCAGCACTTCGGTGTGCACGAGGTAGGCGCCTCCCTGGGGACGCTTTCCGACGAGCACGTACGTGTAACGGCCCGCGGGCAGCGCGTCGTAGACGACTTCGGCAGAGGACGGCTTCGGCGGGCCGGGCACGCCCTGCTCGCGCATGAGCCGCTCGAAGCGTGAATAGGTGCGCACCTGCGGAACGGTCCCCGGGATGAGCACGGCTGCGTGAGGAGCGACATCCTCGGGGGTGACACCCGTGAAGCGGGGCATGCGCAGACGCAGCGAGGAGCGCCCCTCCCGCTCCTGGAGTTGGAGCACCCGCTGCTCCTCGGGCGCCAGCGTCACCCTGCGGGGGACATAGCGGCCAGAGCGCCTCTCCGACCAGACGCTCCCCAGGGAGTCGTGCACGGAGAGGACCTTGAAGGCGTACTCCCCGGGCTCCAGCCCAGCCACATCGAAGGTGCCGTCCCGGACCTGCACGCTGGTGGGCGAGTGGCCCGGGTGGTCCCCCAGGGGAAATACTCGCAACACCACGTTCGCGGGCCGCCCCTCACGGTCCTTCACGGTGCCCGTCACTCGCGCACCCGAGGAGAGGCGCAGCTCCAGCGGCTCCTCGCTCACGCGCAGCGAGCTTCGCAGGGGTAGACAGCCGGAGCGCGAGACGTCCAAGCGCAGCGAGCCGGCCTCCACTGGAGCGAGCGCGAAGGCACCTGTCGCGTCCGTCTTCGCGCTCGCCAGCTCGGGCGCCGCGATGCCCTCGGAGCCGGCCTGCGTGTGCCGGACGGCGACCTTCGCGCCCTCGATGGGAGCGGAGGTCCTCGTGTCCAGCACCCGCCCTCGTATGCGAAGCCCTGCGTCGAGGACGAGGTCACCCAGGTCCACGTCCTGACCGGGCTCGACTGGCACCTCGCGGACGGTGCGCAGCAGGTCCGGCGCTTCGAGCGTCAGCCAGGTCATGCCCGGTTGCTGGAGGGGGAGCCGGAAGGCCCCGTCGTCGTGCTCGATGGGCTCGTCGTTGATGCTGAAGCGGGTGATGGGCGAGCCGTCCGAGCGCCGGAGCCGTCCCCGGATGCTGCCCTGATAGCGCATCACCAGCGTCACGTCCGTCGCACCCGCCACGACGGTGCGCTGGGAGTCCTCGCCGTCGTGCTCACGCTGCACGTAGCCAGGCTTCTCGACGGAGAGGAGGCATGTTCCTGGTAACAGGTGGTGGACCGTGAAGCGCCCCGAGTCATCCGTGCGCGCGGACGAAGCCGACACCCGCGGGCCGCGCTCTCGCTCGTACAGTTCGGCGTGGGCTTCCGGGTCCGACCGGGCCGACACCTCGGCGTGAGCCACGGGGCGGTTGGCTTCGTCCACCACGGTGCCGGACACGGAGCGACCGGTGTCCATCCGCAAGGTCACCGTCGTCGGCTCCGAGGGACGGACATCAATGACACGCGACACCCGATGCGGCGCGCCCGTGTCGAAGACCGCCGCGAGTTTGTATCGGCCAGGCAGCACGGTGTGCAGTTGGAAGCGCCCCTGTTCATCGCTCTTGCTCTCGGCGACATGGGTCTGGATGCCATCGGCGAACAGGAAGAGATTCACGTCCGGGAGTGCGATTCCCGTGGCGCTGACCACGGTGCCCTCCACCTGCCCACCGGCGCGCAGGACGAGCCGGAGGTCCTTGGCTGGCGCCGAGACGTCCACGCGCGTGACGACGAAGCCCTCCGCCGAGGCGACGAGGAAGTGCGACCCCGCCTGGGCCACCTCGAGGACGAAGCGGCCCGCGTCGTCGACCTCCATCTCGAACCGGTCGGAGGCGTAGTCTCCGAACCACTGCGTCACTCCCCCCACCTGTTCCACGGGGTCCAACTCACCGGTGGGTCGGGCGACAGCCTTCATCAGTCGGGGGGGTGTCATCGCGACCACCGTGGCCGCCGTCACTGGCTGGTCGTCCTCGTCGAGGATGATGCCCTCCAGGAGGACAGCGGAGGCTGGGTGCTGCTGGGCGCCCTCGAGAGGTTCCTCGGACGCGCCAAGGGTCGACGGCGCTTCGTCCGGCGGTGTCGCGGTGAGCTCCCGCACCGGGAGCATCGCCGCCTGCGTCGTCGAGCGCTCATTCGAGACGAGCGCCACGCACACGACAAGGACGCCGAGGATGATCGCCACCACGAATGACCTGAGCATGCGCCCTCCCGTGGCGACGACGCTATCAGGCTCGAACATGACGCTGAACCCATGTGCACTTGGGACTTGGCGTCGAACGCAGTTTCAAGACGAGCGCTTCGGCCCCGGGGGCTTGCGCTCGATGCCCAACTCCAGAAGCGCCTGCTCGAACCGAGGCTCCCAGTTCGAATGATGATGCAACCGGTCCTTCGCCTCACGCCGGACCTTGAGGTCATTCGCGCTCTCCACCCCGCCTCCCAGCACCCTGCCACTGAAGACACTGTGCCCATAAACATACGTCGCATTCCCTGTGTCGGAGAATTCGACCACCGAGTACTCGCTGAACCGCAAACAGAAGGCGCTCACGTCACCTTTCGCCAAGCGCCTCGCCCTCCTGAACGCGGCTTGCTGCTCCAGGGGGAGCGTTCTGACGCTCCTCTGCAACGCGTCGTAGGTATCCGGCGCCAGCCAGCAGGTCGTCGATTGGATGACGCCCAGGTAGCGCAACCAAAAGGCATGCCGGTCCCGTTCGTTCATCGCTTTCTCGAAGAAGAACTCGAGGTCCTGCTGGATGAGCGCCGACAAGAACGCATCGAACGCCTGCTTCGAGCACTTGCGAACGGCGCTCCACGCCTCCGTCAGGGTGGACAGTCGCGGGTCCCCGAAGACGCTGTCCCTCGCGACGAGCCGCTCCTCGACGCGGGCCTGCACGTCCTTGCCGACGCGCCCTCGCGCACGACACTCCAGCAGTGTCGCGACGACGGCGACGCGCGCCTCCACCGGAGCGCCCAGGACACTCCCTCCGCCACTCACGCCCGGCAGCCACGCCCGCCCCTCCTGAGAATCAACCAGGAACAGCAGGGACTCCGACACGTCCTCGCGAGCGACGCACTGTCGCAACAGGTGCTCCGCGACGACATGTCCCGCGTAGCCAATCGAGGGGCGCAGTCCCGCCTGCCCTAGCAGCGACACCACCTCCCGCAGCGGATGGGCTCCCCAACCCGCCGCGACGCTTCTCGGCCCCTCTGGCTCGAGCGCAAGCTCAATGGGCACCGGAAGACGCCACCGCAGCGAAGGCAAGTCCTTCGGACAGCGCCGGGTCAACCCCGTCCATTCTCGCAGGTGCATGGAATCCGCATCCGCCAGACACCAGTCGCGAAGCCGTTGCCTCACGAGCCGAGACCAACCGTCTGGAAACTGCTCCAGGAACTCCGCCATGCGCACGGGCTGGACCTTCCGCCAGAACGAAGGCACGACGCGTCGTTCACGCGGGCTCAACTCCGAGTAGCGCCTGCCATTCATCTTCTCGAGCAACCCGTCTACATCGAGCGAAGCGACCATCCGCTGGACGCGTCCTGGCTCCCTTTCATCCATGCGCCGCTGCGATTCGTCCAGGCTGGACTGAAGCTGTTGCAGCCCGCGCTCCACCTGCTGCTGGAACGTGCCGAGCCCGGCGAGCGCGGTGCGCTGCCGCTCCTGCACCTTCGTCAGCCATGCGTCCAGGTCCATGGAGCCTCCTACAGGCGCAGGTCGCCACGCACGCGAATGACGAGACGTCGGTTCTCGGCATCACCGCCATCGGCGCCCGGACGTGGCGCCGTCTGCCCTCGTCCCGAGACGACGAAGTTCGAATCGAAGCAGTCCCGATCCTCGCCAGCGTCGCGGAGTTGCTTGCGCACGGTGAAGAACACCTCCTGGGCACGCGCGGCACTGGCCCTGACATTGTTCTCGAAGCTGTGCTGGACCACCCCGTCCCGAACCCCGCACTCCGAACTCGTCCCCAGGAAGGGACGGTCATCGGTGTGTCCTTCCAGGATGATGGAAGGCTCCGCGCCCGCGTCCCGCATGGCGTTCACCGCTTCGCAGACTCGATGGATGAGGGGGCCCGCCCCCCGCTCGAACTGCTCGACATAGGCGGGCGGGGTCCGGCATTGACCGAGTTCGAACTGCATGTTCTTGAATTCAATCTCCAAGGCATTCACACCACCATCCAGTTCGCTGAGCGCGATGAAGCCCCCACCCAGCTCGGCATCCAACACCTGCAAGCTCGAGTGCAACGCGTAGAGCGACTCCTCGACGCCCTCCTTCTGCGAATCCACCTTCTCGATGGCGGCCTCCTTGTCCCGGATGGCTGCCTCGCGCTGCTGATGCGCTTCCAAGATGAAGATGACCGCCAACAGCAGGAACACCACCGCGACGCCCGCCATCAGGTCTGCCAGTGACTTCTCGCTCCCATCCCCCGAGGCACTCATGGTCGCCGCACCTGCGTCGTCAGCGCCTTGCTGAGCGCCTGGACCGTCTCGTTGAGCGCATCGACGCCCTGAGCAAGCTCTCCCGATGACATCGTCACCACGCTCTGCATGTCCTGCATCACCTTGCTCCACTGACCGCTCAGGGTCTGCGCCTGGGCCTTGACGGACTCCTCGTAGCGACTCGCCAACCCATCGAGCACCGGCTGGACACGCTCGAACGCCTGCCGTTGTGCGCTGAGCAGCCCCTCTTCCACCCTGGCCACCTCGCGGCGGCTCTGGGAGACCTGCATGAACTCCTTGGCGGTCTCCCCGAGCTGACGCGTCACCTGCTCCATCTGCGCCGCGGCCCCTCGCGCCTTATCTTGCGTATCCCCTGCTCCCCGAGTCGCGGAGACGAGTTGAGCCGCGGTGTTGCGCAGTTGCTCCGTGAGTTGGCGAAGGCCGTCCTGGGTGGTTCCCATGACCTTCGCGAACGCCTCGGAGCGACTCTGGAAGTTGCTCATGTCCACGTTGGCGGCCGAGCGGAGCATCTCCACCTGTCGGGCCAGGAAGTCCGCCTGTTCCCCGGTCTGCTGCTGGAGGTGCTGAGCCGACTGCGAGGTCGAGTCCACGAGCCTCTGCGTGCTCGCGTCCATCCCCTTGAGCACCTGCTCGAACCTCTCCACGACGGACTCCACGCTGCGCTCCAGTTGGCCGAGCATCTGCTGGTTCTCCACCCCCAGTTGCTGCGACGACTCCTTGGAGGCGGCGAGGACTCCCGCGGTGGCACTCACCAACCCATCCCGGACACGGTCGAAGCTGTCGACGACAGTGGCGACACGTTCACTGAGGACCTGGATGGAACGCTGGTTCTCCGCGCCCCACTGCTCCGCCTGCGTCCCCATCACCCGGGCCATGGCCTCGAACTGCTGCTCGAGCCGGGGCAGCACCCCCATCAGTTGTTCCATCTGCCGAGCCATGTCCTGCGACTGGGAATGGAAGCCACCCGACACGGAGTCCCGAAGTTGCTCGAGGATGCGCCCCAGCTCGTGCTCCTGTCGACCGGCGAGCGACTGCTGGATGGCCCCCAAGCTGTCGCGAACCGTGGACAGCTCGGTCTGGAGCGTTTGCGCGAACCCCGAGGCGATGGAGCGTTGCAGGTCCGCGGCAATCTCCCGCACGGCCTTCTCCACCGCGGAGAGCTGCCGCGTGATGACGTCGCCGACCTGCTCCTTCATCATCGAGCCGAAGGTCGACAGCACATGGGTTCCGATGTCCTGGAGCGTCACCTCGACGTTCTCCAATCGGGCGAGTCGCTCGGAGAGCTCACGGCGGGTCTGGACCAGCTCATCCTTCAACGTGCCCAGCGCATCCCCCCTCGCCGTCGCGAGCAGGATGTCTTGGGCCTCGAGCGTCCGGGTGGCGGACTCGAACCGGGACCGCATGGCATCCAGCCGTGCCAGCAACCGGCTCTCGATGACGGACGCGACGGATTGGAACAAGAACGAGCCCAGCAATCCCATCGCCGAGACGAAAAACTTCGCGCCCATCTGCCCGATGGCTGAAGAGAGCAGCTCCGCCTGCGACGCCCCTGCCGCGCGGCCCCCCATCAAGGCCTCCCTGACAGGCCCCACCAGCACCATTCCCAACAGGCCGAAAGTCATGACCAGGGAGATGCCCGTCAGGCTCTTTCCCAGCGCGTGCCCCCAGGAGTGTCGGAACAGCGCCCGACACGTCTCACGCAACCCCTGGGACGGCTCAGCCCGGATGAGGGCAGGCAGCGGAACGGGCTGCCGCCCAGGAGGAAAGACGAGCAGCTCACGAATGGCTCGCCACAGCGCTTTCGCCTCCTCTTGCGGCCCTGGCTCCGGTCGCCGTCCCTCGAGGACCTCCTCCAGATGCGCATCCAACAGCCCGATGGCGCGCCGCAGCTTGTGCCTCCGGAACAACACCAGGGCCAGGGCCAACAGTGCGAACCCCGTGATGCTCCCCACGGCATACCGCAGCGCCTCGTCGCGCCAGAGCGAAGTGATTGTCTCCATGTGTCAGCCCTCCCCCTCTTCGCGAGCCCCTTGGAAGACCCCCGTGTACTGCTGGGCGTCTTCGTCCGTGGGCGACAGGAAATCGCGCGCGATGGCGCGCTTGCGTTCAACCAACTCATGGAGCCGCAAATCGAAGCCCGCATCGGGTCTGCCCCGTCGATGGAGCAACGGGTAGTAGACGTGGACGGGGCGCACCTGGCCGATGCGATGGGCACGGTCCGTCGCCTGGTCCTCCTTCGCCGGATTCCACCAGCGCCCGTAGTGGATGACGTGGTTCGCCGCGGTGATGTTGAGCCCGGCGCCCGCCGCCAAGGGGCTCAGAATCAAGACCTGGAACCCCTTCGCCCGGGAGAAGACCTCGATGTTGTCGAGCGCCGCCTTCCGGCTCGCCGGTTCACCGTTGAGGATGTCGACACGTCCCAGACGGAACCGCTCCGAGATGAGCTGCGCCAACAGGTCCTGCATCGCGCGGGAGAGGACGAACACCAGGGCCTTCTGCGCTCCCTCGCCGCTGCCCTGGCTTTCAATCTCCGACAGCAACTCCAGACACAGCCGCGTCTTCGGGCTCTCCCGCAGCGCGGTTGCGGAGGACAGTCCGCGAGCATCCGTCAGCAGCGCGGGATGCTGGTAGAGCTTCTGGAGCGCGGCGAGCGCCCAGAGCGAGCCTTCCGAGACCATCTTCCTCGCGATGAGCCGCTCGTGGGACTCCTGCGCCTCCGTCATCTCGACCAACCTGCGATGGGGGCTCTTCGGCGGGAGTTCCTTCAGCGCCTCTGCCTTCTCCCTCCGCAGGAGGGTGCAACCCTCGGAGGGGTAGCCCAACCTTTGGCGCAATGTCTGGACCGCTTGCTCCCCCTGATGCGCCTCCCGGAACGCCGCGCGCGTGCCGAAGACCCGGGGTTGTCGACACTGAAGCGCGTCGTAGAGGGCCCACACATCCAGCAACTCGTTCTCCACCGGAGTGCCCGTCAGGCCGACCGCGAACGAGCGCTTCAACGCCCGGGCGGCACGCGAGCGCAGCGTGTCCGGATTCTTGAGATTGTGCGCCTCGTCGAACACGACGACGTCGAAGTCCACCTTCAGCAACGAACGCTGATGAGCCCCCAGCGTCTCGTAGTTGGTGAGCACCAGGTCCTGTCGCGCCAGGAAGGCGCCGTTGAGCTCCCCCTCGCGTTTGACGGCCTCGAGCCCGGGCCCGTGGAGGATGAACGGCGCCCACGTGGACTCGATGAAGAAGCGCGCCAGCTCCTGCCGCCAGTTCTCCAGCAGGATGGTCGGGCATACGACGAGCTGGGGCTTCAGCCATGCTCCAGGACGGAGCTGCGCCTGGAGCGCCATGCGCCGCAGCGTGAGGAAGCAGGCGACCTGGAGCGTCTTGCCCAGCCCCATGTCATCCGCCAGCAAGACACCGGGCGTCGCCTCTCGCGCGCGGCGCCACAGCCACTCGATGCCCTGTCGCTGATGGAGCTTGAGTTCGACGCCCGTCACCATCACGGAGCGCAGCGACTCCCAGGGCACGGGGTCGGCGTCGCCAGCCAACGCCCCCCGCGTGGCGGAGGCGCCCAGCTCCTTCACCTTCACGGCCTCGATAGGCTTTCTGCCCCGAGAGGCATGCGCCGGAGCATCACTGGCATCAGGCGTCGTCGCGGGCTCCGGTGCCGACAGTTGGAGCGCCATCACCAACTGACGTCGCAGACTCTCACTCGGGAGGAGGCGGGTCCCCGCCACCACGAGTGGCGCGGAGTCGCCTCGAGCCAACGCGGCCTCATTGGCCACGTGGAGCTCCATCGCGAGCGTTCGTGAATCCAAACGCAACGGCGCGGCCTCGCGCCCCTCCGGCGAATCGACCTGGAGCGTGAGCGAGAAGTCGCCCTCCTTGTCGTCGGGGTCGAACCACTCCAGTCCCGATCCCTCGATGCCCACCGTGGGGTCGCGACCTCGAAGGACCTCGAAGCCCAGCACGCGCTCCGAGTACTTCGAGAGGTCGACGATGCCGTCCGCGTTCAGACCCTCGGGGATGATGACCGTGGGGTCCTCCAGCTCTCGTTGGACATCCACTGCGAGCCGGCGCTGGAGAGGCCGGACGTTCTCCAGGATGCGCTCAGCGCCTTCAGGAAGGACCAGGGGCCTCCGGGCGTCATCACCCGCGATGCCTCCGGGCTGGAGGCTCGCGAGCGGCAACGCGGATTGAGTCCCATCCGGATGGACCGCATAGGGGTGCAACGAGACGATCTCCGTCGCCTCCGGGTCCTGCTCCCAGCGCAATCCAACGCGGGCGACGGGCTGCGGTTGGAAACGACCCAAGTAGCCCCGAGCGGTGTACCGAACCCGGTCCGGCAAGCGCCGCGCCACCTCTTCCAGGACACCGCGAACGCGCATCACCCGCGCGAGCTGTTCCTTGCGGGGCGCATGGGTCGCAAGTCGGGCCTCCACGCACGCCCACGCTGCGGAGGGGCCCAACAGGACGACCTCGCCTGTGTCGGACGAAACGAACCAGGGGATGGGTTGGGGCGGGTCAGGGAGGAGCAGACCCGAAACCCGAACCCGATACCGGGCTCCGGCGCCGCCCGGGACTCCCACCACCTCACAATCGAGGTCCTGCTGCTCGAGCCCGACCAGGTCCAGCAGGAGGTGCTGGAGCACGGCCCATTCCTCGTGCAGCGACTCGCGCTCCTCGTCGTCACCTGCCCCTTCCACGGGTCGCCCCAGGGCGGCCCATTCGCCCTGGGAGAAGACGAGCTGGTCTCCATCGAGCCAGCCGCGCGCCTGCCACTCGGCCTTGCGCAGACTGACTCGGAACGCGAGTTCCGGAGCCAACTCCAGCAGGGAGATGCACAACTGCCCCGTGTCGATGGACCAACGCGCGGGTAGGTCGTGGCGAACGGACGTTCGTGCCTCGGGAGGTGACATCGGAAGGCCCCCGCAAGCGGATGTGCTTGCACACGTGAATCAGAAACAGGCCTTCGCCAGGCTCGCACTACCACCTGAGGGTGATAGGCACTCGGTGGGAAACCTGGCATCCTCTTGGCGCGCATCTCACGGTGTCGTGACTCACCCAGTGAGTTCATGAATCGATGACGCGCCGACCCGAAGCAACGCATCCCTGACGAAACAGACGGCTTTCACGTTGAGCCGGACATCGTGACATGTCGCATCAAATATTTGACGACACGTCGTCCAAGGCAGTGCATCGGCTCGGCCTCTTGACGACTGATTACATGTGCAATTGAATGCCGCGCTCCAGTCTCGCTCGGCCCTCGGTCACCGTGAGACTGGAGTTCACGCAGCACTCATCAGGAGCAGACCATGCAGATCAAGACCAAGGTTCGCGGTGGTCCCCGTACCTGTGGTGGTGGCGTCATCATCATCGCCGGCCCCGGCCCCTACAACCCCAACAATCCCTACGAGCTGGAGCCGTAGCCTGACTCGCCCCTGATTCGGGCGAGGACTCGGGTCGCCAGTGGGAGGTTCTTCCCGCTGGCGATTCGTCGTTTCCGCCACCCGTGCCGGGATTGAGTTTCGAAGGGCTCCTGTCCCAGACTCGTCGCGCGCAATGTCTTGCGCTCCCGATGACAGGAAAGGGCCTCCACGGATGCGAAACGCTCTCACGCGGTTGCAGCGAGTCGTCTTGTCCAGCGCGGTGGTGACGTTCTGCGGGACGGGTTGTGGCGCCAGTGACATCTCCTCCGCCCCCGAGACGCTGGGAACGAGCGTCCAGGCCCTCGCTGGCCCCAAACAGGTGGCGGCGGGAGAGCGGCACTCACTTCGCC
Source organism: Myxococcus guangdongensis (assembly GCF_024198255.1). Taxonomy (NCBI): domain Bacteria; kingdom Pseudomonadati; phylum Myxococcota; class Myxococcia; order Myxococcales; family Myxococcaceae; genus Myxococcus; species Myxococcus guangdongensis. The sequence goes on along the minus strand of NZ_JAJVKW010000006.1, from coordinate 168,676 downwards.
TGGGGATTTCCGGCACCGTCTGGGGCTCGGGCCACAATGGGGCCGGACAGCTCGGGGACGGCACCCAGCTCGATCGCCACACGCCCGTCGCCGTCTCCGGACTCTCCAACATCACGAGCATCTCCGCGGGCTCGTACCACTCCCTCGCGTTGCGCTCCGACAGCGTGGTCCTGGCGTGGGGCATGAACATCCACCGGCAGGTTCGCGACGATGGCAGCGACATCCACACCGCGCCCGTCGCCGTCTTCGCCCCGGCGAAGGACATCGCCGGGGGTGCCCTCCATTCCGCGGCCGTGCGCACCGACGGCACCGTCTGGACGTGGGGCGACACTCGCCCCGTGACCCAGGTGGGCGGGCTCACCCAGGTCGTGAACGTGACGGCGGGAGAGGGCTTCACGCATGCCCTGCGCGCCGACGGAACCGTCTGGCACATCTCCACCAGCGCTCCCACGGTGGCGACCCAGCGCCCCGGGCTCACCCAGGTGTCCGCCATCGCCTCCGGGCGCTGGCTGTCAGCGGCCCTGCGCGCCGACGGAACCGTCTGGAAATGGCAGGGAGACCATCCCACCAGCCCCCTCACCCAGGTTCCTGGCGTGACTCAAGCGACGTCCATCGCGGTGGGCGAGAGTGGCCATGTCATCGCTGTCCTCGCCGACGGCTCTGTCTGGGGTTGGGGTGGTAATGACTGCGGCCAGCTCGGCGATGGCTCCACCCTCAACCGCATCACCCCCGTCCAGGCCGTGGGCCCCAGCTTCATCGTCTCCGTCGCGGCGGGCTGGCGCCACACCCTCGCCCGGGCCGCGGATGGACGGCATTGGGCCTGGGGCTGCAATGACTGGGGGCAGTTGGGCGATGGGACCCATGACAACGCGCGCTATGTCCCCATCCTGCTCCCCGCGCACTGAACCGCGCCGACGCGTCACCCGGCCCAACCCGCCCACGTCCGAGACATCCCCAGGTATCCGCGCACCCACCCAGATTTCACACAATGTGAACACAGGCATTCACTAGGATTGCACCGCCACATCAAGACATTTCCCATGGTGCCATCATGACGACTGCCTGGATTCCCCGCGCCGCCCTGCTCTGCTCGTGTCTCCTGCTCCTCGGAGGCTGTTCACCCGAAAGGGACACTCCCTCCGAGGCGCCACTGGGTGAGACGACCCAAGCGCTGACGAACAGCATCAGCACCTACACGAACCCGTCATTGACGCCCGTGCTCTCCTCCGCGGGAGGACGACAGACCGTGTGGGACCCGGCCGGGCTGCACACCGTCTGGACGCACGCGGGAATCGTGTACTACGCCACCTCGCGGGATGGCGCCATCTGGACCCCGCCGATGGCCGTGGACTCGAACGCGGCGCTCGCGCCGTCCATCACCCTGTATGGCAATGGCAACGTGGGCATCGTGTACCTCCGCGCCGGCGCCGGTGGCCCCGGGAATCACCACGTCTACTACCGCTCCCGGAGCCGGACCGGCGTCTGGAGCGCGCCGTTCAAGGTGACGTCCGACTACACGAGTGAATACGTGCAGAGCACCTCCATCGACGGCCTGGGCGACCTCGTCTACCTGGCCTGGTCCAGCAAGAACTACATCAACTATCTGAGCTTCCCGGGAGCTCAGGCCAGTCCCCTGGCGACGAGCTACACCATCAACCTCTCGATGATGTGCTCCAGCTACACGCTCTCCCATCCCGCCATCGCGGTCGCGCTCAACGACGTCGGCGCCCTGCCCAACCCCATCATCCGCATCGCCTGGTATCAGTACGGCAAGCCCTACTTCCCGACAGGCTGCACCAGCGGGTACTCGTTCGGCTGGAAGCTGGCGCAGAAGCCGGAGGACCAGAACGACTACTGGCCCGTCATCGCGTCCACCGCCGGAGAAATCCTCAGCACCACGACCACCACGCCCGTCTCCCTGTCCCTCACCGCCAACAAGACCACCGGGGACTACTACCTCGCCACGAGCGAAGTCGTCGATGGCGTCGGCTCGACGTGGCTCGGGTTCGAGAATGCAAGGAACCCCTCGGACACCTGGCGATGGGTCTCGCTGCTGCCCCGCGCGTCCCTGGTCGACGTCGCCGCGGAGTTCACGTCCTGCGGCCCGCAGTTCCGCGTCGCCCACTCGGACGTCACGGTGAGCGCCGACGGATACAGTCCCTCGTTCTCCCGGACGGGCACGTGGGAGGGCGCCGCGACGACGCCCACCTGGATTGACTCCCACGCCCTGATGTCCGCGCAGGGACGCGTCGGCGACGCGGTCATCTGGCAGACGCCCGTCGACGCCGCCAACGTGCGCGATGTCTCCGCGGTGTTCGAGGGCCGGGCGGCTTCGCCCTTCTTCAGCCTCATGAGCTTCCACGACACCAAGCCCAATCCGAACTGCGGCCCCCCCTCCTGCACGGCCTGCCACGCGATGGGCGTCGCGCCATCCAAGGCCCTGCCGTCTCGCGCGTGCCCGCGAAGCCAACCCTGAGCGCACCTCGACGCGGGAGGCCCCTTGCCCCGGGCCTCCCGCCCCTGCTCAGGACTGCGTCCGCTCAAGGCATGGAGGTCGCGGCCACGCAGATGTTGACCGAGGCAGCGCGGACGCCGCCGAACGGATCACTCGCCGTCAGGGTGAGGAGGCAGTTGTTGCAGGGCGCAACGGGCAGCGCCGTGGGCTTGAAATCCGAAACCAGGGCGGTGGGCGCGGAGAAGGTTCCCTGGCAGCTCGCCGTCCACCGATAGGTGACCGGGCCTCCGTCCGCGTCGACCACACTGGCGCGCAGGAAAGCGGACTGTCCCAACAACACCCGGGCCTCGTTGACCTGCACGCTGACGACCGGCGCCGCGTTGAAGGACACCTGGATGGAGGCCTGTCCCCGGGCTTGCCCCGGGGGCGCGATGGTGATGGTGAAGCGCACGGCGACCTCCGCGCCGCGTTGGTCCCTCACGAGCAACGTGATGTACCCGGTCCCCAAGGAGGATTTCGCCCTCCACGTGGGATTGGGAATGCTGGTGCTGCTCAGCTCGCCCCCCATGGTGGTCCAGTAGTACGTGAGGGTGTCGCCGGGGTCGTGCGCCGTCACGCCCAACTGAATCACCCCGCCCGGCTCCACCACGGTGGACGACACCGTCACCGAGTCGATGACCGGCACCTCGTTGGTGGGCGTCTGCGGCGTGACCATGTCCTGGAGGGTGATGGCGATCATCACCGTCTGACCCGCGAGGATGGTGACGCCCAGGGCCCGGCCCTCGTAGAGGAGCGCGTCGTCAGCACCGAAGGCGCTGACCTTGAAGGTCCGCTGGGTGCCGGAGGGGATGTCCTGGAGGGTTCCTCCCCAGACGCCGTCGGTCTTCACCAGCGCCTGGGTGATGTCCGCGAAGTCCGCGCCGGAGACGACCACCTGGATGCGCGTCACCTCACTCTCCGACACGGCCGCCTGCTGACTCCCGATGACCAGCTCGGCCGCCCCGAAGGACGTGGCCTCCGGACCACAGCCGACGCCCCACGCCAACAACGAGACGAGGACAGACAGCGACTTCAGTGCACGCATGAGATGTTCCTTCTCGCGCGGGGCGGAGATTCGCCGGACATGCCACGAGGGGGGACACAGCGTGTCCCAACACAAAGACAGACAAAATGGGACAACATTGACCCCACCCTCGCCGGGTCGGCCCGACACCGACACCACCGCGTGTCACGGTTCAGTTTCTTTGCAGACTCGCTGTGGATATGCACCCACGCCGCATCGATTCGAGGGTCGGCAATGGCTCACGCGGACCTACAGTGTAGATTCGAGTCGAACCCACATCGCCCTTCTTCGCCATTCCCCCCGAGCCCCCATGACGACTGAGATTCGACGCAAGGCCCGCCAGAAGCTGGTGCTGGACCACTTCCGCGACGAGGTGCGGCAGCAGTGGGACGACGTCCTATCGACGTTCCCTCACCCCCACTACGAGCTCGTGTCCACGATGACGGTGCACGACGGAGGCTCCGCGGTGCGCGAGTACTACCGGAACACCCGCGTCGCGTTCCCGGACCAGCACCACGAGCTCATCTCGCTGCGGCACAGCGACGACGCGGTCATCGTCGAGTTCTGGCTGATGGGGACCCACCTGGGCCCCCTGGGGAACATCCCGCCCACGGGCAGCCGCTTCCGCGTGCGCATGACGGGGTTCTTCATCTTCGACGCGTCGGAGACCCTGGTCTGTGAGCGCGTCTATTTCGACACGCTCAGCATGCTCAAGCAGCTCTTGGGAGGACTGGACATGCGCGCGCCCAAGAACTGGCTGCTCGCCGTGCGCTGCTTCAAGGGTCTGTTGTCCATGACCAGCGGCGAGCCCCCGGCGGTGCTCACCCAGACAACACCTCCGGTGCTGGACGACTGAGGGCGCACGCCGTCCTGGACGATATGCTCGCCTCCATGCGCGGACATCTCCGACTCGCTGGCGCCCTCCTCCTCACCCTGGTGGCGCCGGCGTGTCGAACCGGCCATCCCCTCACCGCCGGGTCCTCGTGCACCCCCCTCGAACAGCCCGCCGAGCGAATCACCGTGGCGGAGGCACTGGTTCCAGGCGAGCTGCACGAGGTCTTCGACCTCTCGGACGCCCCCGCGTGGTGGAAGCCCGCTCCCGAGGACGAGGAGCGACAACGCTATCGCGAGGCCTTGCGCGCTCGCCTCGGTGAAGCCGGACTCACGCAGAAGGCCCTCTTGGAGCGCTCCCGCGTGCTCTTCTCGGCCCAGGAGGACTCGAGCCGGCGCGAGGCGGAGAACAGCGCGCGCGTGCTCGAGGGGAGCGTCGGGACCGTCGGCCCCAGCTCCTGCCTGGAGTGGCGGCTCTTCCAGCGGCAAGCCCAGCGCTTCCCCATGTTGGAGCACCCCACCGAGTTCCATGCGTACGTCCTGCGCGCAGACGGACGGCTGCGCGTGTACCTCTCCGGCGCGGACCGCGTGGGCGCGAAGCTCCGCTCGGAGGTGACGGACCGGGTGAGGAGCGACGTCGCGCGGGGCTTCACGCTCGTGGCCCACGTCCACAATCACAACTTCATGTTCGACCGGAAACCGGGAGACCGCCTGTGGACGACGCCCGCGACGGTGGACGACGTGGGAGGCGGCGTTGCGCCCAGCCTCACGGATGTCCAGGCCTATCGGCGTCTGCGCGAGTCGCTGGGCTTGAAGGGCGCGTGGGTGACCAATGGCCTGGAGTCAGGTCGATTCACCGCGGAGGACTTCGACCGGCTGTCCGCATGGGAATAGGTGCGCCATCGACCCTCCCACGGTCCACTACACGCGAGGCCCCAGGTCGGCTACGAAGCAGGGCTCCTCGCGGACTCGAAGGGACACGACATGGACCTCATCGGACAGCTCTCACAGCAGCTCGGAGTCGATGGCACGCAGGCGCAGGGCCTCGCGGGCGGCCTGCTGAAGCTGGTGCAAGGCACGGTGAAGGAGAAGCTCGGCGCGGACACCGCGAACCAGCTGGGCCAGGCCATCCCGGAGATGGACACGTGGCAGAAGGCCGCGCCTCCCGCCGAGCCGGAGGGTGGCGGGCTCATGGGCGCGCTCGGCGGGCTCATGGGTGGCCAGGGTGGTGGCGCGGGAGGGCTGCTGGGCGCGCTGGGTGGCGCGGCGACGCAGGGCGCGGAGGTGGCCGCCGTCGTCTCGTTGCTCGGCCGCTTCAACCTGGACGCGAGCAAGGCCACGCTCGTGGCGCCGCTGCTGCTCGACTTCCTCAAGTCGCGATTGGACCCAGCGCTCGTCAACAAGGTCCTCTCGGTGCTCCCCCTGCTCACCGGCGGTGGTTCCTCTGGCGGCGGTCTGGGAGGTCTGGGCGGGCTGTTCGGCGGGCGCTGAGGTCGTCCGCCAGCGCCGCCACGGAGGCAAGCTGGGCACGCACCGTGGATTCCAGCGGCGCTGAGACCCGGGGTCCGGGTGGGCTCGCGCGTGCAATCGCCCGCGCGAAGCACCGTAGGACAGCACTCGCCCCCCGAGGTCCCCCGTGTCCGCGCTGCTCGAAGATGTCCGCTTCGCCCTCCGGCTCTTGCTCAAGAGCCGGGGATTCACGCTCGTCTCGGTCCTGACGCTGGCCCTGGCCATCGGGGCGAACACCGCCCTCTTCAGCGTGGTCAACGGCGTCCTGTTGCGGCCCTTGCCGTTCCCCGAGCCCGACCGGCTGATGCAGGTGGTGCGCGTCAACAAGGACCATGGGCGCTCGGCCTCACAGTCCATCCCGGCCTACACGTGGATGACCGCGGAGGGTTCACCCTTCTCGCGTGTCTCCGCCCACGAGCAGTTGCTCTCGGGCTTCAGCGTCGTGGGTGACGGCCTGCCGGAGCGGCTATCGGGCGCCCGGGTGACCGGGAGCTTCTTCGAGACCTTCGGCGCGAGGCCCACGCTGGGGCGCGACTTCCTTCCGGAGGAGGACGTGGTGGGCGGCCCCCGCGTGGTCATCCTCAGTGAGGGACTGTGGCAGCGGCGCTTCGGTGGCGCACCGGACGTGGTGGGCCGCTCCATCGTCCTCAACGACGAACCCTACACGGTGGTGGGCGTGGCCCCCGCCACGTTCGCCCATCCCCGGGGCGCGCTCCTGTGGACGCCGCTCCAGCTCGACCTCACCGACCGGGCCGACGTCAACTACCTCTTCGTCACGGGAAGGCTGCGCCCGGGCATCACCCTCGACGGCGCGACGGCCATGCTGCGGACGCTGGGGGGACGCGTGCGCACGGAGAGCCCGGGCCTGCTCGACGAGGGCCAGGAGTACGTCCCGGTGGAGCTCAGGACGTACCTCGCGGGTGACCTGCGACTGGCGCTCTGGGTGTTGCTGGGCGCCGTGGGGCTGGTGTTGCTCATCGCGTGCGTGAACCTGGCCAACCTCCAGCTCGCGCGAGCGGCCTCGCGCAACCGCGAGTGGGTCGTGCGCGCGGCGCTGGGCGCGGCCCCCGGGCGGCTCGCGCGACAGATGCTCACCGAGAGCCTGCTGCTCTCCGTGTTGGGCGGAGGACTGGGGGTGCTGCTGGCCGCGGCGGCCCTGCCCGGGCTGCTCGCATTGGCACCGGACACCTCGCCCCTGCTGTCCCAAGACAGCTCCCAGGTGGGCATCGACGGCGCGGTGATGGGCTTCACGCTGGCCGCGTCACTGCTCACGGGCCTGCTGTTCGGCCTGCTGCCCGCGTGGCAGGCATCTCGCACGGACCTGGAGACCGCGCTGCGCCAAGGCGCCCAGCGAACGACGCTGGGCCCCACGGGCGGGCGCACGCGCGCGCTCCTCGTGGTGGGCCAGGTGGCGCTGGCGGTGATGTTGCTCGTGGGCGCGGCGCTGCTCATCCGGGGGTTCTTCGCGCTGCAGAACGTCCAGCCGGGCTTCGACCCGCACGGCGTCCACGTGCTCCGGATGTCGCTGCCCGAGGCGCGCTACGGCACGCCGCAGACCCTGGAGCGCTTCGAGGCGCAGGTGGAGGAGCGCGTGCGGGCGTTGCCCGGCGTGGAGGGGGTCGGCTTCACCGCCGCGCTGCCCATGGGCGCGGGCCCCAGCATGTCGTTCTCCATCGAGGGCAAGTACACGGGCGATGACAACGGCCCGGGCGCGGGCTGGGGGCAGTACCGTCCGGTGAACCCGGGCTACTTCGAGGCGCTGCGCATCGGCCTGGTGCGAGGACGGCTCCTGACGGCGTCGGACGTGGCGGGCTCGGAGCCGGTGGTGGTCATCAACGAGACGGCGGCGCGCCGGTTCTGGCAGGGCGAGGACCCCATGGGCCAGCGCATCCGGGTGGCGCATTCGGTGCCGGGCCTCCGGGACGAGGTCCCTCGCGTCGTGGTGGGCGTGGTGCGAGACGTGCGCGAGGATGGCCTGAACGACGAGCCCCCGCCCGTGATGTACCTGGCGCCGGGACAGATGTCGCAGGGCATCGCCGCCCTGCTCGTGCGGATGATTCCGCGCAACCTGCTGGTGCGCGCCCCGGGAGGCCACGCGGAGATCATCGCGGCCGTCCAGCGCGAGGTGTGGGCGGTGGACCCGCAGCAGCCGGTGATGGAGACGCTGAAGCTTGCGGACCACGTCGCGCGCTCCCTCGGCTCCGAGCGCTTCAACATGGTGCTGCTGGCGATGATGGCGGCGCTGGCGCTCCTGCTCGCCGCGGTGGGCATCTACGGGGTGTTGTCCTATCTGGTGAGTCAGCGCACGCGGGAGATGGGGGTGCGCCTGGCGCTGGGCGCCACGCGGGGCGAGGTGGTGCGACTGGTGCTCCGGCAGGGCATGGGTTCGGTGGCCGGCGGCGTGGTGCTGGGGTGCGCGGGCGCGCTGGCGCTGACGCGGCTGGTGTCTGGCTTCGTCCACGGCGTCAGCGCCCTGGACCCGCTGTCGTTCATCGCCGCGCCGCTGGTGCTGCTGACGGTGGGACTGGTGGCGACGTGGCTCCCGGCGCTGCGGGCCTCGCGGGTGGACCCCATCATCGCGCTCAAGTACGACTGACACCTGCAGCCAATTCGAATTCACCCTGTTTGTCCAGACGTCAAATCCGACCTGGACAGGGTCGTTCCATCCTGGAGTCGGGTTTCATCGACAGACGGGTTGCTCTGGTATCAGCGTCACATGACGACACGGGGTCGTCATGAGTCCTGATGACAAGGAGCACCCATGAGGCTTTCGACATTCAAGACCGTGGTCGCCGTGGCGGTCCTCGCGGTGACGACGTTGGCGTGCCAGGGTGGAGACGATGCGGGTGGACCCGACACCGCCGCGCAGGGTCGGGAGGAGAGCGGGCTGCGCATCACGGCCCTGACGGTGAATCACCTGGCGCCGGGCAACCACCTGCGGCTGGACGCGCTGGAGCAGCAGGACGTCATCCGGTTCGACGCCTCCGAGGGAGCCATCGACTACTCACGCATCGCGCTCGCGGCGGGTGGACAGCAGGTCTCCATGGACCGCTGGCTCCAGGACGTCGCGCGGCAGCGTGGTGTCGAGGCCCAGTCCCTGGGGCAGGGCGTGATGGACGTCAAGCTGACCTCCGAGGGGGCCTTCCTCGAGCACATCCAGGGCGTCTCGGCGCAGGGCGTGTGCCAGACCTGCTGCACGATGGGCAGTTGCTGCAAGGTCCTGTCGGAGTGCACCTACAATCCCGTCACGGAGCAGTACACGTGCATCTGCAGCTTCTGGGGTTGCTGCGAAGACGACCCGATGGAGCCGATCTGAGCTGAGCCGCACCGCCGCCGGCCTGTTGCTGGCGGCGGTGCACCCGGCGCTCACAGGGGCGTGCTGGGAATCGTGCCGGCGCGATGCTGCTTGAGCATGGTCGTGATGGGCCCGTGCAGGGCCAACGGCGTGGAGGGATTGAACATCAGCGAGGGCAGGTAGAGCCGGTAGGTGCCTCCGTCCTTCCAGTTCGCGGAGGCCCACACCTTGTCGCAGCGGATGGAAGCGAGGATGAGGCTCGAATCGAGCTCCTCGACGGCCACTTCATAGGCATCCAGGGGCCAGGCCACCTTCCGTAGCGCGGCCGCGGACAGGAAGGGGTAGTACTTCTGGATGAGCGCCACCTCCCGCTGCTGCTGACGACGGGTGTCGAAGCCCTCCCGCAGGAAGCAGACGAAGAGATAGGTCCGGGTGACGGTGGCGTCGTTGGGGAAGATGGTGGCGCCGGGGATGCGGGTCGCGAAGCAATGCGCGGACTCGGGGAAGATGTCTCCCGACATGGGAAACTCCTCCTCGTCCAGGGTGACGCCCTTGGCGGCGCTGGTGCGGTACTGGATGTTCCAGGGCGAGTCATCCGCGTAGCCGAGCTTCCGGACCGGGAAGCCTTTCTTGAAGACATTCAAGCAGTCCAGCGGACCTGGGAGGTTGAGCCCCCGGAACGCGAGCACGTTGAGCGGCGTCATGCGGTAGGTGACGTCCTGGCTGGCGAAGCCCCTCTCGAAGGGGAGGAGGGGGTTCCAGACGAAGTTCACCGTGCAGGTGTTGCAGACATAGAGATTGGCGCCGGAAACGAAGATGGGGTCCGCGCCGAGACAGGTGAGGTCATTGGACCTGCAGACGAGCCGGGGGCACTCCGGCTTGAAGGCCACCTGCTTCTGGGCCACCTCGAAGCGGACCACCTGCTGCTGGGGCGTCATCGCCCCCAACTGGGGCGCGGAGTTGCTCCGCGTCAGCCTGGGAGGCGCCGACTGACGGTTGACGTCCTCGTTGAGGAGCTTGTCGCAGAACTTGCACTGCGTGGCTCGCGTCTCCGACATGAACGACTTCATGCAGCCAAAGCACTTGTAGAACGGCATGTCGCCTCCGCGCGCCGGCAACGCAATTCCCGGACCAGCGGCTCGTGAGTCTCGGAGGATGCGTCCCCCGCCGAGGCGTGCGTCCTCGGGAGAATCGGGTGCGTCGTGTCTGGACGCAGGGGCCGGGGCCCCGACGCGCTCCCTCATTGCCGATGGCAACGCCATCGCCTTCTTCGAGTCTGCGTGACGCGTCACAACCCGGCGACCTCGTGGACCCATCTGCCGCCCCCTCCCTCGCGGCAGAGGCCTCGGAATGTGCCGCAGGGAGCAAGTGCCCACCTCTTGCGCCACGAACAGTGATGGCGGGCCACGAGGTCCCGGTGCACCCTCCCCTTCATGAGGCCCCGTGCCCATCGATTCGGGCTCGCGTTGGATTAGGCTGACGTCGTTCCACCTACCCGACGAGGCTCCTCATGAAGCAGTCTCTTGTTGTGACGGCGGTGTTGTTCGGCTTCTCCCTGCTGGGCTGTGGCGGTCCGGTCTCCGAGCCCGAGGCAGTGTCCGAGAGCAGCCAGGACTCGACGCTCTCCCAGTTGGCGTGCTCGGGCTATCCCGCGTGTGGCTCGCTCGTGAACAAGCGTTGCTTCAACGAGGGTGAGGTGCAGACCTGCTGCGATGGCGACACCACCGGCGAGCTGTACTGCGTGTATTCCAACGGCCGGCTCATCTTCGCGTACTGACGCCCCCCGGTCCTCGCCACGGCGCTCGTCTCCCGCCGTGGCGCCTGGACCACCGCGTCACGCGTGAAGCCTTGCAATACCGCCAGTGCCCCCCGAAATGGGCGGATGCCCAAAGACAATGCAGTCTCCTCGGTGTCCTGGCGTTCCGTCGTCGCAAGCGCGCTCCTGTCCGTCACCGCCGTGCTGGGGGGTGTCCCCTGGACGGCCCACGCGGAAGAGGCCTCCCCGGTGGAGGCGAGCACCCCGGAGGCGCGCTACCCGGTGGTGTACCTGCTGCACAGTGGCGGTGGGCTGAACTCCTCGCAGTGGGTCGAATCCGGCGGGGCGCGGGCCACCACGGAGAACCAGCCGGTCATCACCATCATGCCGGAGGGAGGCAAGGCGGGCTGGTACACCCACTGGCTCCTCCCGCGCGGCGTGAATCAAGCGTGGGAGGAGTTCCATCTGAACCAGCTGATTCCGTGGGTGGACCAGAACCTGCGGACGCTCGCGTACAAGCAGGGCCGGGCGATTGCCGGCCCGTCGATGGCGGGCTTCGGCGCCATCAGCTGCGCGGCCCGGCGACCGGACCTGTTCGCGTACGTGGCCAGCTTCTCCGGTGCGTTGGACCTGGGGAACGCGGCCATCCGCACCGTCGTCACCGAGGAGTCGGCGCGCTGGCTCAACAACGCGAACGGGGCCTTCGGCTCGCCCTTCTGGCCCTTCGACCCGGCATGGCACATCAACAACCCGCTGGAGCGCGCCGCGGGGCTGAGGACGGTGGCGGTGGCGCTCTACGCGGGCTCGGGCACGTGGGATGGAGACCTGCTCGAGCGCGTCCCCGCCGCGGCCACGGCGCGCTTGCACCAGACGCTCGACAGCGCGGGGATTGCGCACCACTACGAGATGTATGGCCGCCCGAAGCCCGCGGAGAATCCGTTCGGCTGCGACGGCGGCCACAACCTCCCATGCTGGAGCTACACGTTCTCCGACGTGCTGCCGCGGATGTTGTCGGTGCTCGACGGGCCCTGAGCCTCGGTCGGCGCCGAGCGCGGGTGTTGCTCGACGAGGTCCAGGGCGACGTCCAGCGTCCCACCGACGGCGCGGTTGACCCAGCGGACCATTCCATACGTGCCGGCGAGGGCGGTGTCCTGGAGCGACTGCAGGACGCCCACGGGGGCCTCGAGTGAGGGGATGAGCCGCAGCACCTGGAACGGCCTCGCGGCGGTCGAGCGGTGGATGCGCTCCACCGCCGTGGCGCCGTGCTCCACCGCGTCCCGGACCAGGTCCTTCACTCCCCGCAGGCGATTCATGAGGCCTCCAACATGAGTGACTCGCGCAGCCGCGCGTAGACCGACGCGTGGTGCGCGAGCGTGACGTGGTCGATGCCCGGGACCACCTGGACGTTCTCCGGAGGGAACAACGGGCTCGAATCACCCGGGCCGGTGCGCCCGGAGGCGCTCGCCATGGAGACGACGCCATCGCCGAACAGGGCGGAGACCCACGCGCCCTCCTGCCCGAGCGCCCCGACGATGAGGTGATGGGCGATGCCCTGGGGAGGACGCAGGGGCGCGCACGGCGCGGAGGTGTCCTCCCAATCCTGTCGACGCAGCCGAGCGACGCCCAGGTCCTTCACCCCGCTGCTGCGCAGGTCGACGACGTCGGCGACGAGGCGGGTGTAGGAATTGGGCACGGCGCGGAGCACCTGGGCGACGACGGTGCCCATGCGCTCCAGGGGGCTGCCGAAGTGGGGCACGCCGATGGAGTAGGAGCGCCGCACGAGGGAGAGCCAGGGCAGGCACGCCTCGGAGGCCAGGTGGCAGGCGCTGCGCAGGACGAGGCCGCCCATGCTGTAGCCGACGAGGACGAGCTCGGTGATGGGGACGGGGAACTCGGCGACCAGGCGTTGCAGCAGGTGCGCGAGGGCCTCTCCGTTGTCGGAGATGTGCAGCCCGGTGTTGTAGCGGAGGTAGAGCGGCGTGAAGCCCGCGTCGCGCTCCAGGAGGGTGCCGTAGTCGGTGGTGGGCTCGGAGGGAAAGGCCCAGACGGCCTCGGTGACGGCGAGCCCATGGACCCACAGGACCACGCGCCCCGTGGAGCTCGGATGCGCGGCGCGCAAGGCCTCCCGCTCGACCGGGAGCGGGCGGCCCTCGTGGAAGAGCCCCATGGGGGTGGCCAGCGCGTTGCTCCGACGGTGGAGATAGTCCCCCAGCACGCCATTGAGCACGCCGAGCGCGACATCGACCTTGCCCACACGAGGCTTGGGCGGGGCTTCCGGAATCGTCATTCAGGACCTCCAGCCGACACGGTGACACGTCGCGTCATGAAAGTCGAATCACGGCCCGAACCTGGGCACTGGGCTCGCCGTGCATCGCTCGGCACACCTGGGCGCGGGGGAACACAGTCGTGCAGCTTTCTGCACCCTCCGAGGAACGTCTCCGCGTGGGAGCAGGTGGGGCACGCGGGATGCACCGGGGCCGCGGCCAATCCAGGCGTTCCTGGATTCGACCTCCGGCGGATTGTGATTGGCGCCGGGTCGTCCGGGCGCAACCGCGGTCCTCAAATCCTCGCACCTTCGCTCAGGTTGAAATGTCCCCACATCGACACCGTCATGTCGCCATTCCCCTCTTTCTGGCCTCGGCGTGGCTGGCCTTCAGCGGCTGCACCTCCGATACGGAGCAGGCGGATGACTGCGAAAGACGCCCCATGAGCTGCATCCCGGATGCGGGCCAGCCCGACGCGGGCCTCCCCGACGCGGGCCTCCCGGACACGGGTCCACCCGACGCGGGCCCTCCTCCCCCCGAGCCGCCCACGCTCATCGAAGCCACCCAATCCACCGTCAACACCGTGCCGGACGAGGCGGTCTCCTTCCGGGTCGTCGCCCGCGATGACAAGACACCCCGACTGCGCTTCACGTGGGCCGCCACCACGGGCACGCTCGGGACGCCCACACACTCGGACACCACCAGCGAGCTGACGTGGACCAGCCCCTCCTGCCTGCCGACGGGAACTCGCATCCAGGTCACCGCCACCGTGACGGATGGTGAGGACCTCTCCACCACCAAGACGTTCCTTCTGTCAGCCCGTCCGTGCACGGGCCCCAGGGTCTCCGCGGGCCACGCCCACTCGCTGGCCGTGCGCGAGGACGGCACCCTCTGGACCTGGGGCGACAACGGGCCCGGCGCGTTCGGCCATGGGACCGACGCCGAGCGCCACACCCCTGTCCAGGAAGCGGCGTTGACACAAATCATCGCGGTATCCGGGGGCCTCCGACACTCGCTGGCCTTGAGTGCAGACGGCACGGTCTGGAGCTGGGGCGCCAACTACTTCGGCGAGCTGGGCGATGGCACGAACACCGGCCGCATCACCCCCGCGCGGATGAACGGGCTGCCACCGGTCATCGCCATCGCCGCGGGGAGCACCTACTCCGTCGCGCTCGGCGAGGACGGCACTGTCTGGACCTGGGGCAACAACAGCTTCGGCCAGCTCGGCGATGGGACGCACTCCCCCAGGAACTGGCCGTGGAAGGTCCAGGGGTTGCCTCGCATCACCAGCATCGCCGCCGGCGAGGGCTGGCAGACGCTGGCGGCAGGCGCGGACGGGAGCGTCTGGGCGTGGGGCAGCAATACCTCTGGCCAGCTCGGCGACGACTCGCTCGTCGACCGCTCCACGCCGGTCCGGCTCGCGGGGGTGGGCTCCGCCGTCGCGCTCTCCGGGGGCATGGGCTGGTCCATGGCCCTCCTCGTCGATGGCAGCGTCTGGTCCTGGGGAAGCAATCACAAGGGCGCCCTGGGCGACGGCGGAACGGACATCTTGCGAAGCAAGCCCGCGGCCATCCCCGGCTTGGGCGGCGTGACGGCCATCGACGCGGGCGCCTCGCACGGCCTGGCCATCCGGGACGACGGGACGGTCTGGGCGTGGGGTGACAATCACTCCGGTCAACTGGGCGATGGCACGGTGACGGCGCGCCCTTCGCCGATGCAGATCCCGGAGCTGACGGGCGCCCTCTCCATCTCCGCGAACAGCGACCATTCCCTCGCGTTCCTCCAGGGCGGCGGCGTCCGAGCATGGGGGCACAATGGAGAAGGCCGGCTCGGCGTGGGCCCGCCGCCGCGACGTCACACGCCGACCCAGGTCCCAGGGCTGACAGGCGTCAGCGCCGTGGCCACCCAGTCCCTCCATTCCGTGGCACTGCGTGAGGACGGCACGGTCTGGACCTGGGGAGAGAATCTGAACGGAGAGCTCGGTGATGGCAGCGACCAGCGGCGCCACACACCGGTGCAGGTCCTGGGGCTCTCCGACGTCGTCGCCATCGCGGCGGGGAGCCAGCACACGCTGGCCCTGCGTGGGGATGGCACCGTCTGGGCCTGGGGTTCCGACGTCTTCGGACAGCTCGGCAACGGACCGGCGTACGCCCGCCTCATTCCCATCCAGGTACAGGGGCTCGCCCGCGTCACCCGAATCGCCGCGGGAGAGAACCACTCGCTCGCCCTGGGCGACGACGGCACGGTCTGGACCTGGGGCGACAACTCCTCCGGTGAGCTCGGAGATGGAACGACCACCCATCGGCAGGCCCCTGTCGAGGTGCCGGGGTTGACGGAGGTGACCGCCCTCGCCGCGGGAGCAGACCACTCGCTCGCCCTGCGCAGCGATGGAACGGTCTGGGCCTGGGGTGGCAACCTGGTCGGCCAGCTCGGAGACGGAACGACCACCGGGCGCACCACCCCCATCCAGGTGCCAGGAATGACCAACGTCGCCTCGGTGACGGCGGGCAAGGAACACTCGCTCGCCACCCGGAGGGACGGCACCGCCTGGTCCTGGGGAAGGCCCGACCAGGGACGGCTGGGCATCGGGGGCTCCGGCAATGGAAGGACACCGGCGAGGATGGGCACGCTGACCAACCTCCGCGCGCTGGCGGGCGGAGGCATGCACTCGCTGATGCTCCACGACAACGGGGACCTCCAGGCCACGGGGGGAAACAGCCACGGCCAGCGCGGAGACACGGACCCCGGTGACGAATCTCGGGGGCGGCGAGTGTCCGGCATCTCCAACGTCACCCACGTCGCCGCAGCCAGTCGCCACTCATTGGCCCTCCGCGCGGATGGCACGGTCTGGACCTGGGGAGACAACGCCGTGGGGCAACTGGGTGATGGTGTCTCCGCCGACGCGCTCCATCCCCTGCAGGTGACGTTCACGCCAGGGAGTTTGTAGCCACCCAACCCCTGGGTCCGTCACCCGGTCGGTCCAACAGGTGTGAGGCAGCCCTCTCGTGGGTGGGCTGCCTCCACCTCCGGTCGACTCACGCCTCCTCGTCCGTGTCGGGAACGGCGATGTCATGGCGCGCGAGCAGCCTCCGCAGGTGCGTGCGGTGCATGCCCAGTGCTTCCGCCGTGGCGGTCACGTTGCCTCCGTGCTGGCGCAGGGCGAGTTCGATTCGGGTGCGCTCATCGTCGGGCAGGGGCTTCGCCTTCGAGGGAGCCTTCCGGGGCGGCGCGCGTGGAGCCTCGGACGGCTGAGACAATGCGGGCCCGAAGGCCGCGCCAGCGTCTGGCTTGAGGTGACCTCCCTCGACCCGAGAGGCACCTTTCAGGTGCGCCGAATGTTCGGCGACGCCCAGCTCGGACATCAGCTCTCGGACGTTGCCGGGCCAGGGCCTGCGCAGGCACTCCTCGACCAACGAGACGTGCAGGCTCCTTCCGGGTGACAGCCCCCGCTCGAGCAACAGCGGAATCTCCTCGGGGCGCTGGCGCAGCGGCGGCAGGGAGACATCCGGTCGACCGATGCGGAAGTACAAATCCTCGCGCAGTCGTCCGCTCGCCACCTGCGCGCGCAGGCCCTTGTTGCTGGCGCAGCAGACGTGCAGGTCAATCCGCTGCGCCTTGGACGCGCCCAGGGCAATCACCTCCCGGTTCTCCAGCACTCGCAGGAGCTTGGCCTGAACCGCCAGGTCCAGCTCCACGACCTCGTCGAGGAACAGGGTGCCGCCATCCGCGGACTGGAGGTAGCCCTGCGCATCCACGTCAGCGCCCGAGTACGCCCCCTTCCGAGCACCGAACAACAACCGCTCCGCGAGGCTCTCGGGAATGGCCGCGCAATTGACGGCGATGAAGGGGCCACCGTGCCGGGGAGAGAGGGCGTGGAAGGCACGCGCCACGCCTTCCTTGCCGGTGCCGCTCTCTCCATGGATGTACAGGGAATGGCCGAGACGGGCCTGGGAGACCTCCCTGAGCAGGCCTTGCATCGCGGGCCCTCGCACGAAGCCCTCCACGACTTCGACCCCGTGGGCCTCGAGCGGCCGGACGTCCATGCTGGGAACGAAGAGCGAGTCGCCCATGCGCACCACGCGCTGGACTTCATGGGCAGTCCCCGTGGGAATGGCCGCGCCATCCACGAACGTGCCGTTCTGGCTTCCCAGGTCCGTCACCCAGAAGCGCTGCCCATCGAAGCGGACCTGGGCATGGCGCCGCGACATCTTCGCGTCCTGGACCTCTCCCAGCACGGCGGCGCCTCGTCCCAGCTCCAGCGCACCCTCCTTCAAGCGCAGCGCCACGGCCAGGGCCTTTCCCCCACCAAAGAGTCGCATCAGCCCCGGGACACGGGCCTCAGCGTTCGTGTCCGCGCCAGCAGCTCCCCTGCTCGCGCGCAGCGTCGACCGATCCTGTTCCGTTTCCATGATGACCATCTTATGCCTGTGCCGCGGGCACACGTCAGGCGGTGCCACCGATTGTGCCACCCAGTCCCCTCCTCCGCGGGCCACTGGCTCCTCGCAAGTCTTTGAACTTCCAGGCCAAACAGGAAGTTGTCAAGAATTCGAGGCCCACGCCGTCTCCTGGCATCGCATTCACCAAACACAAACATATGCCCGGATGAAATGAACATGTCTTTGAAGCAAGAATCCCGTCCCTCTGCGTTCGACTCGAGGTCGAGGGTGCTGTATCCGTTGATGCTGTTGCTGGCCCTTGGGCTCAGCGGTTGCTGTGCATTGTTCCCTGGAAGCAAGTCGTGCGTGAAACCCACTCCGCCTGGAGACCCCGACATCAACGAAGGGTTGCCCGTCCGGGACTGCCGCGTGGAGCCCTGTGTGCTCGGAACGGGGGCACAGCCGCTGGATCCCTGGCAATGTCCGACGGGACAACCCAGCTGCCACCCCCCCGAGACGAACGGACTGGGCATCTACATCATCGAGGGCGGCACCTACTGCTTCATGGTGGATGGCATTCCACGCTTCTGTCCCGAAGCCTTCGAGAACGTTCCGGCCTCGGCCGCGTCACCCCACCCCTCTGTCCGATTGATGGGCCGAGACCCCACCAAGCGCGGGGGACAGCTCGGCGAAGCCACCGTGACTGGCGTGCTTCAGAATCCTCAGATTCCCGGCGCCGACGAGGGCGTCCGGATTCACAGCATCCAGGCCACGGGCACCCAGCTCACGGTGAACTACTGTTCCCTGTCCAGCCCCTGCCTGGACAGAGCCACCCAGGTCCACTCCCTGCAGGGCGAGAAGCTCCGCCGGTTGAAGCTCGTGGTGCGGCTTCCACCCGACGACGGCGCTCCCACAGGCCCCTTCGTCCTCGAACTGGCCGTGACGCCCCTCTCGGATGCGTCGGCCCGGGTCCACGGGTACGACGTCCGCTATCGGGAATACGCGACCGGACGCCCTTGGCTGAAGCACTGCACTCCGAGGGGCGCCACCGCCCCCGACAGGGACCCCACGTCGTTCCTGCCGGGGCTGCGCATCAACAGCGTGAACGCAGCCGTCGAGCCCGTCCCCGAGTGGACCACCGTCGGCTGTGCGTCGGGAGCCATCGTCACCTGCCTCGACTGGGGCTACGCCCCCTGGAGCCCCGAAACGGGCGACTACGATGTGCTGCGCGGCCATGTCTTCGGCGCGTGCCTGCAGGCCAAGCGCGCCGCGTACTTCGTCGGCCGTGGAGACCTCTCGAGCTACACCCGGAACGGCACGCGCATCGCCAAGCGCGACGAACTCGGCCTGGGGAGGAACGCGAACAACCACGTCGAGGAGCTTCGTACGCTGGAGGCCCTCTGGAGTCCCCTGGGCGCAGTCTGCCTCAACGCGGAGAATCGCCGGGTCCCCGACATCGACCTGCCCGCGGGACTGTACGATGTACCGCCTTGTCCCAGGTCGCCCACGTGGACATCGACGGGAAAGCTCGCCACGGGGACGGTCAATCCCGCGACGCACTGAAGCCCGCTTCGCGCAGCGCGTCCGCATCCTCCCGCCGGAGCAGGGGCCGGAGTTCCATCGCCCGCGACAGTGACTCGCGGGCCTGACTCAGATGGGCGGCGCGCTCCTCATCCCCACGCGCCAGTCGTGACTGGAGCAATCGCAGCCCTCCACGGACGGCATGGGCCGAAGCCAGCTTCGAATCCAGCCCGAGCGCCAGGTCCACCTGCGCAAGCCCCTCGGAGATGAAGCCCGGTGCCTCGCTCGGTGACACCACTTGCGCCAGACGCCAGCAGGCTCTCGCCAGCACTTCGTGGGATTCGTTGTAGGGATGTATCTCCACCGCCCTCCGGGCCTCGGCATGCGCGTGCTGGAGGTGTCGAAGTCCGGAGAGCCCACTGCGTCGTGCCCAGGCGGCCTCCACGAGCGCCAGACGCGCGCTCAGGACCTGGCAGTCGGCGCAGCTCTTGTCCCCGCGCAGCGCGGCCGCCAGGGCACGCTGGCCCGCCTGGAGCGAGGCGCCGGGGTCCCTGTCTTCGCGCACGGCATGGGTCGCCGAGAGCCAATGTCCCATCGCGAGGAAGAAGTGGCTCCGACCGAAGGTCGGGTTGATACCGAGCGAACGCTCGAACCAATGGGAAGCACGCTCCAGTGGAGCCCGTGCATCCGCCCCCGAGACGACGAGGTGCTCCGCGCGAAGCAGCTCCGAGAGCCCCAGCTTGTTCAGCGCCGAGTGGAAGTTGCCGTTGATGGCGAGCGCGGCCTCTCCCGCCGCGATGGCCTTCTGCACCTCGGGCTCCGGATCGAGCCCCCTCGCGAGGCCGTGCGCCGCCATCGCGTTGTACAGCTCCGCCAGGTTCGAGAACCCGAACACGTATTTCGGGTCGTGCCTCACGGCCAGACGCAGGAGGCGCTCCGCCTCGGCGTAGGAGGCAGACGGGTCCTCTCCGCGCTCGCGCTGGTGAGTCCCTCGCGAATGATGCACCAGCGCCAGGTCATTGAGTCCCCACGGGTATTGAGGCTGGAGTTCGAGGGCCCGTTCCAGTCGGGAGATGGCCTCGCCCCAGGCAGGCTCGGGGTCCTTTTCCTCCCACGCCGCCCGGAGCCCCTGGAAGAAATGGCCGACGCCCAGGATGTCGTGCGCCTGGACGTCCTGGGGGGACAACTCCACCGCGCGAGAGGCGGTGGCGAGGCAGTCGGCGAGGATGGGTTTCGGGTCCAGCCCCTGGCCTGCTGCGTTCGCGGCGCGGTAGCGATTGATGAGGATGAACGCCTTGCGGGTATAGCCCGCCCCGCGAGACGGCGCGGCCTGGAGGCCCTGTTCCGCCGCGGCCAACGCCTTCTCCAGCGATGCGTGGGGAAGCTGCCCCTGGCGCCGGTCCAGCTCCGCCTCCTGCAGCCCCACCTCCGCCAGCGCCTCGTAGCTCCGGGCGTCGCTGCGTCCCAATTCCACGGCGCGCTCATGAAGGCGGCGAGCCTCGCGCAGGCCCGAGCGTGCCGCGTCGTATTCGCCCCGCTCCAGTTGCTCCATGGCTCGCGCGTGCGCCACGTCTCCCGCGAGCTTCCGGGCCTCGTACGACCACGGCGCCTGGGCCTCGGCGAGGGTCGCGGCCCGCGCCGCCGCGTCGTAATCCCGGCGATAGAAGGCAATCAGTCCCTCCAGGTACCGGGGAGACTCCAGCTCCAGCACGCGGCTGCGCTCGAGAGACTGGAGCGCGGGTTGGAGGTACTGCGCCTCGATGATGCGCTGCCGCTCCGCGACCCACGTCGCGTCTCCCCCGCGCCGCGCCTCTTCCATTGCCTGGTGGTAACGCTCGCCGAGGACCCGGCCCAGCGCATGATGGAGCTCTGGCGAATCCAGCCCCAGCCGCCTCGCGCGCGTCAGCGCTTCGTGGGCCTGCTCCAACTCGTGCATCGCCAGATGTCCCCGCCCCAGCGCGTACTGGACGAGCGCGTCCCCTGGCTCCCCCAACGTGTGCCGCCAGGCCGCGATGCGCGCCATGCGCTCGCGCACGAGCTGCTGCTCTCGACCGGTGTCGTGCAAGGGAGTCGTGTAGGCCAGGCGCAGGAACCACTCGATGTCCTTCACCTGCTGGCCCAATTGCTCGGCCATCCGCGCCCGCACCTCCGATTGCAGTCGGGCATGACGCGCATCCAGGCGGGAGGTGACGCCCAGGACCGAGAGGACAAGGATGCTCGCCAGCGACATGACGGAGACGGCCACCAGGGTCCGGTGCTTGCGCGCGCGGCGCCAGAGCCGGGAGAGAAGAGCCGGGCGCTGCCCGAGGATGGGCTCACCGTCGAGGTAGCGTCCCAGGTCCTCGGCCAGGGCTCGCGCAGACGCATAGCGCTGCTCGGGGTCCTTGCTCAGACACTTGAGGACGATGACCTCCAGGTCGCCGGGCAGGTGCGGCACGAGCGAGCGCAGGGACGGCGCATCTTCATGGAGCACCTTGTTGAGGGTGCCGAGGAGCGTCTTGTCCGAGAACGGTGGCACTCCGGCCAGCAGTTCATGGAGGGTGGCACCAAGGCCATAGACATCCGAGCGCCGGTCGATGGCCCGCGTATCTCCACGGGCCTGCTCCGGTGACATGTACGCGGGGGTCCCCATCACCGCGCCGGACCGGGTGAGCCCCTGCGCGAGACCGACCTCGTGCGCCAGGCCGAAGTCCATCACCACCGGGAAGCAGCGCCCATTCTCCAGCCGTCGCACCATGATGTTGCCCGGCTTGAGGTCGCGGTGGATGACGCCGAGATTGTGCGCCTCGTACATCGCGGAGGCGACCTCTCGCATCACCTGGACTTTCTCGGGGAGCGACAGTCCTCCGGCGACCTGGTCGAGCCGCTGCCCCTCGATGAGCTGCATGGCGATGTAGTGACGGCCCTCCGCGTGACCGACCTCGTACACCGCGCACACATTCGGGTGCTCGATTCGCGCCTGCGTTTGGGCCTCTTGGAGGAAGCGCATCACCCGGTCCGGGTCACCGCCCCGCACGAACTTCAGCGCGACGGTGCGACTCAGCCGCCGGTCCCAGGCCTTGTGGACCTCTCCCATGCCGCCGCGGCCAAGCAGCGCCAGCAGCGTGTAATGGCCCACGGAGGAGTCTCCGTGGAGACCGGTCTCCCCCGCACCGGGCGCGAGACTGAGCTCCACGGTGGACCGCGCCGCCTCCGGAACGTCATCCCGGTCATCGTCCATGAATCCCCCATGGCGTCATGATAGCCCATGGCGGTCGCCCAAGACGCAAGGGCCCTGCCATCCGACACGGCGCTGAGGTGTGCCCGGCACCGCTCGGCGCTGTGCCTGCATCATGCCCGCTCGGCCGACTGTTGGGTGAGTTCAGAGGGAGACGCCTCTGGAGACCGCGTCATTCGGCTCGGCACGCCGGGTGCAATCACTCGCATTCGGCGCGGATGCGAGGAACTGTCATCACGACGGACGCATCAAATCCACACATCCACGCCCAAGCCGCCGAGCCGCGAGGCCTGCTCCGGCAAACACATCCACGCGCCTCGAAGTACCCCCACAGCCAGAAACCGACCCCATGACCCATCACATGAAGACCCTCGTTGCTTCAGCGCTGGTGCTCACCAGCGTCGCAGGTACCGCCAACGCCCGCACCGTGGCCGGGTGGCATGGCAAGCCGCAGATCCACGCGGACGGCGCTTGCACGGGCGAGTCGTGGACCACGCTGACCAACAACTGCTCCTGGACGATCACGGTGTTCTATCCGCTCATGGTCGACGGCTCCGGTAACTACCGGGTCACCGTGAACGCCTACGGCGCGACCCCCGCCAACAACGTCGGCTGCCGGTTCTTCGGCCTCACCAAGGATGCGACGGGCATTTACCAGGTGCCCCTCGGCTATCTCCCGGGCTTCGGCGCCAACCGGGACATCGTGCTCGGCCCCGTGTTCGTCCCCGCTGGCGGAACGCTGAACCTCGCCTGCGACCTCAGCCCGGGCGCGCGCGTGAACAGCGTGAACTGGTACCAGTAGTCCCATCGAGCCGCCGCTCCCGGATACCCACGGAGCGGCGGCTCCACCCACCGAGGTCCTGACCATGAAGCCCCGACTGCTCCTGACAGGAGGCGCCCTCGCCTGCACGTGCATCACCGTGCCGTACGCCCTTCAGGTACAAATCAGGGATGAGCTCGTTCAGCTCGCCTCCCGAGTCGAGCATCTCCAATCCGAGCAGCAGGAGCGCGCCTCCGCTCCCGATGCCACGTCGCCCAGCCTCCCCCGAGTTGCCCGCGTCGAGGCCGCCGCCCCGGCGCCGAGCCCCCCCGTGCTTGCGGCCCCACCCGAGCCCTCGCCCCCGAAACCCGAGGCTGTGGTGACGCAGGCTCCGCCCGCTGTTTCCACGGAGCAGGTGAGCCAGCGCATGGAAATATACTTCGGAAGCGAGCCTTTCGACCCTGGCTGGGCACGGAGCGCCGAGCAACAAGCGAAGGATGGCGTGAGCGCCGCACTGCCAGACGCCTCACACCTCAGGTCCATCGAGTGCCGGACCCGCCTGTGCCGCATCGAGACGGAACACGCAGACAGCGAGCAGTCGCTCAGCTTCATGCAGAAGGCCTTCATGTCCGTGGAGCGACAGGTCTGGAACGGGGCCTTCGTGTCGGTGCGCGGTGAGCCCTCGGTCAACGGCAAGATCAGCACCGTCACCTACCTGGCGCGAGAAGGCGTGGACCTTCCCATGGAGGAACTGTTCGCTCCGGGCGACGAGGACGCCCAGGCCCTCCAGTAACCACTGCGGCGGGGGCCTCCTGTTCCTGGAGTGCTGACGTTCGACGCCGGGCTCACCCAAGGCGGTCAAGCTGCGCTTGCTGGCTTTGACCCGGGGGGCCTCACGAGGACACCTGAACCCAACACGTTCGCCACTGGGCGCAACGCGTCAGGAGCGCAGGGCTTGACCCAAACCCTGGGCCCACAGTTGGATTGGAGGGCGACGACTGCAACAGGTTCCGCATCCCCAAAGACAACCCACGGAGAACGACCCGTTCCCCTGGGATTGAAAACTCACGACGGATGACTTCGCCCATGCGGGAATCCCAGCCACCGCGCCTTCCGACCATCAGTCCCATCGTTGCCCGCTCACTCCTCCTGGCGATGCTCGTGATGACCGCCAGCATGTCATCGTCCTGCTCCACGCAGGACGGGGGCGCCGGGAGCATGGCGCCGTGGCGCGAAGGGATGACGACGGAAGACGAAGAGTCCGAGTCCTGCGGCGAGTGTGATGGAGGCACCGACGCGGGTGACGCGGGTGACGCGGGTGACGCCGGAGACGCGGGCTGTCCTCCGCCCGAGCAGGACTTCACCGAGACGCCCACGTGCGAAGACGACGCGGGGGTGGACGCAGGCGCGGATGCGGGCTCGGACGGAGGTGGCGGCGGCGGTGGTGGTGGTTCAGACGCGGGTTCGGACGGCGGGCGCGACGCGGGGAGCAGCCCCGGCGCGGACGCAGGCGCCGATGCGGGGACCGACGCGGGCGCGAGCCTGGCAGAAGCGTCGGTGGTGCAAGCCTCCTTCGAGCCCCAGGCCACTCCTGCTCCGACTCCCGTCCTGAACCCCACGCCGACCACGGCCGCAGACCGGACGAATGGCGCGGAGCGGTCCCGGATGCGCGCGCGCTGTGGCATCTGCGAGCTCCGGCCCCGAGGGCCCATCGACCCGAACAAGGTGCCCTACATCTCCGTGCATGGCATCGGCGCCGGCCCCGAGGTGATGGACCCGGCCATCAACCACTTCCCGTCCAATGCGCAGGTCTACGACTTCTTCTACCCAGACAACCGGCACCCCATGGAGACGGCGGACTGCCTGCGCAACGCCATCATCCAGGCGCGAGGAGCGCACTCGGGGACGACCGTCCAGGTGGTGGCGCATTCACTGGGCGCCATCATCGCGACGGGCGCGGACCACTCGCTCGTGGACCCGGAGTGGATGCCGACGGAGGTCCCCACCAACTGCGGGTTCATGAAGAAGGTGCGCGGCAGGCATCGCAACGGCTTCGTGCTCGAGCCCCCGCCCAACCCCAATCAGCTCGACCTCCGGATGACCCTCATCGACCCCGTCTTCCAGGGCTTCACCGATGCTCCGCTGTTCATCTCCGACTGCGTGCCCGGCCCCGGAGACCTCACGGCGGGCAGCGCGCTCATGCAGACGCTGAACACCCGGCCCACCTTCTCCAGACAGCGCAGGGTGTTCTATGCCAACCGCGCGAACGACGACACGGCCCGGGACCTCACCGAGTTCGATGACGCGGACCTGGAGTTGATCTGCAAGGCGCTCCGGGGAGAGACCGTCCGCACCCGGAAGTTCGGCCTCGTCAACGCGTGGAACGCGGTCAAGAACCTGCGAGTCGGCCCCGGAGGGAAGAAGCTCAAGGACGCCCTGGGCTGTGGCCCCTGCTCCGCGGCGCGCATCAAGCAGCTCGCGGGACAGGCAGCCCCCCGGCTGCCGGGCGACCACACCGAAGTCATCGACGTCATCCCCTTCTGACCTCCCCATCGCCAACGCATTTTCTGCGAGGCATGGCGTCGCAGGGCGCAAACCATTCGCCCATCGAAGCCGCCGCCCCCTGCCTCTCCGCCTCGGCAAGAACCTTCGCGCCGCAACGCAAGCATTGCCGCGTTGCACCCACCTATCGCAAATCATTGCCTCAAACACTATCGCCCTGGTAACAAGCAGCCAACTCGACATCCCCCAGAGGGCTGCCCCATGAAAGCCATTCAGTCGCTCCTCACAGGAACACTCCTTTTCCTGGCACTGGGTATCTCCGGCTGCAGCACCAAAGCCGAGGCGGAGCAGGAGCCGGCTCAGGCGAGCAGCAAGGCAAGTCTCGACCACTGCCAGTGCGGCGGTGGCTATCGGGCCGGTGCCCCCTGCACCGACCACTCGGACTGCGCCTCCAACTACTGCGCCAACAACGGCACCACCCGAGTCTGTGGCATCGAAATCGAACCCGAGGAAACCTACTGTGGGTTCAGCGCCACGGGCACCGATGGCAATGCCTATGTCTGTTGTGAGGGTGGATGGGTCCAGGGAACCACCTGTCCGGTCATCGACTGCACCTGCTACAACGGATGGAAGCCGGGCCTCCCGTGCTCACACCACTCGCAATGCCCGTCAGACTATTGCGCCACCAACGGCGCCTACAGTGTCTGTGGCATCGCGATCGACCCGGAGGAGACCTTCTGCGGCTACAGCGCACAGGGCACGGACATGGAAACCTACGTTTGCTGCCCCAACGGCTGGGTGCTGGGAACCATCTGCGGGTGATTCATCCGGAGTGAATCCAGGGCCTGTCCGAATCAGGGCTGGGTTCGCCCTATATCCCGTCCACCGTACGCGTTCAGGGGGCCCGAACCGGGCCCTCGACCTCCTGAACGGAGCCGATGGCATGCGGGAACAGGGACAGAACGACGGGGCGCGGGACTTCGACTTCCTCATGGGACGCTGGCGGGTCCACAACCGCCGCCTCAAGGAGCGACTGAAGGGGTGCACGGAGTGGCTGCCGTTCGAGGCCACCGCCGAAGAGCATCCGCTGCCCGGCGGACTCGGCAATCAGGAGACGTATCGAAGCGAGTTCTGGCCCGGCTTCGTGGGCCTGGCGACCCGGGTCTACAACCCGGCGACGAAGCAATGGTCCATCTCCTGGGTGGACAACCGCAACCACACCATCGACCCGCCCGTGCTGGGCGGCTTCGTGGGCGAGGTGGGCCTGTTCGAAACGAACGACACCTTCGAGGGCCGCCCCATCCGCGTCCGCTTCACCTGGACCCGGATGGGCCAGGACACCGCGCGCTGGGAACAGGCGTTCTCGCCCGACGCGGGGCTGAGCTGGGAGACCAACTGGGTGATGGAGTTCACCCGCTCGAAGGAAGGCCCATAATCTAGGATTACAAGAAAAACAGCATCATCTTGGACGAGCCGATTTCCCTGGCCTCTGGGTGGAGGACCGGGGGAATGCTCCGCGGGCCGTCGCGATGTCTCGCCTGGAGTCTCCAGCGGGCAGCGCCCTCCCCCCGCAGTCAGAGTACGAGCCCCCATGTTCAAGCAGGTCGCAGTCCTCGCCGTGACGTGTAGCGCATTGATGGTCGGCTGTGGTTCCGACGCGCAGACCGAGCAGGAGGAGACCACCTCCAATCTCATCGAGGCTGGCTTTCCGGCCAATGACATCCAGGTGGTGGACGGCGCCGTGCTCGTCGGCCGCGATGGTCTGGTGTCGCTCGCGGCCTCCCGCGAGATGCTCCAGGCGCCCGAGGGGAGCCACGAGCAGTACCGCTCGGTCAACATCGCGGGTCCTGGCGTGACGAAGATCTGCGTCACCCCCACCGTCTGGTTCGAAGGCTACCCCCTGATGAGCCAGGGGCTCGACCTGGCCCTCGCCAACTACAATGCGCTGGGGCTCCGAATCACCTTCGCGCGCGGGCCGACGACCGGCTGCACCGCGAACATCATCGCGAAGCACAACATGCTCTCCGACGGCCGGAGCATCGCGGCGTTCCCCGCCAATGGGCTTCCGGGGTGGATCGTCGACATCAACATCGGGGTGAACGCCTACCCGCTCAACGTCAGCGAGCAGATCATCACCCATGAGCTGGGCCATGCCCTCGGCCTGCGCCACTCGGATTACTACAACACCAGCATCAGCTGCGGCCGCCCCTACCCCGACCCCGAGTCGGACCCGGAGAACGTGGGCGCCGTCCACATCCCGGGGACGCCGACCGCCGCCACCCCGGGCGGCTCGGTCATGAACTCCTGCCCCTCCCTCTCGGATTCGGGCAACTTCACCAGCGGCGACATCGCCGCGCTGACGTACCTCTACGGCTGGTAGGCGGAAGCCTCACCCGCCGCCCGTGAACACCTCACGGGATGGCCAGGACACGGGACGGGCAGTGACACCCCACTGTCCGTTCCCGTGCCCGCCCTCTGTCTGAACGCCCCCCGTCAGGCGCCATCATCCGCACCAGGAGCGCGGGGCGCGGTGGACCTCGGTGGGTCTTCCGCCCGCGCGAGCGTGCCCGGTTGAACCAGGGCTCGCGTGTCGAGCCGTATGGGTATGAGAAGATGGCCTCGCCCTCCGCGCGGACATGCTTCACCTCGGCTCAACCTCATGAAAACACTGGGACGTGCTGGCGCGTCGTGGCTCTGCATCCTGCTCGTCATCGTCGGCGGATGTGGGGAGTCTCCCTCCGACGGCGAGCCACCGCTCGGCACCGCGCGCGCATCGCTGAAGGTGCAGGCTCCCGAGCTCGTCCGGGACCTGCGCACGGTGCTCGTGGCCAATGAGGGCAGCGCCCCGGCGGAGCTGGCCGCGCTCGGCGACGTGCTCCTCTTCGCCGCGAAGGAGGCCAGCAGCGGGCGGGAGCTGTGGCGCAGCGACGGCACCCCCGAGGGGACCTGGCTCGTCCGGGACATCAACCCCGGGCCCCAGGACTCCAGCCCCATGCACCTCACCGTCGTCGGCGGGGTGGCGTACTTCTTCGCCAATGACGGCAGCCGGGGCTCGGAGCTGTGGAAGAGCGATGGGACGGCCGAGGGCACGGTGCTCGTCAAGGACATCAGCCCGGGCTCCGGCTCGGCCTCCGTGCAGCGCGTGACGCGGTTCCAGGGCCAGCTCTACCTCAGCCTCCTCGGCACTCCGGAGGGGACCAGCAGGCTGTGGAAGAGCGACGGCACCCCCGAGGGGACTGTTTCCATCGAGTCCCATCCCTCGGGCCCCACGTTCCAGGCGCCCACGGAGTTCGCCGTCGCGGGCTCCCTGCTCTACTTCATCTCCCCCGCCACGCCCCTGTCCGACGAGGTGTGGCGCACCGATGGGACACGCGAGGGCACGGTGCGCCTGCGCTCCGGCATGTCCGGCAACCAGCGCGTCTACGCGAGCACCCTGACCCCCGTGGGCGACCGCATCTACTTCATCGGCTCCGACCCGACCTCGGCACCGAAGACCCTCTGGACGAGTGATGGGACGCTGGAGGGCACGCGCCCCATCCCTTTCGACTCCACCACCGGCCCCCTGCATGGGCGGATGGTGGGGATGGCGGGGATGCTCTACTTCGTGGCGGAGACCCGGATGTGGAATGGCCTCTCCGGCTACGAGCTGCACCGGTTCAATGGAACGTGGGTCTCGCTGGTCGAGGACATCCACCCGTCCGGCAGCAGCTGGCCGGAGGGTCTGGTGGTCATCGGCGACACGCTCTATTTCAGCGCGAGCCAGGGTGGGGACCAGGAGCTCTGGAAGACCGAGAGCACCTCCCTGGGGGCGCAGCGGGTCAAGGACATCCGGCTCGGCGGGCAGTCCTCCCTGCCCCAGAACCTCACCGCCGTGGGCCCGTTGCTCTACTTCACGGCCCAGGGGGACTGGGGTGGCCGCGAGGTCTGGAAGAGCGATGGGACCGCCGCGGGCACCGTCATGGTCAAGAGCATCCGTCCACAGGCCGTCCCCGCGGGCTCAGAGCCCGCGAACCTGACAGCCGTGGGCCATCGGCTCTTCTTCTCCGCCAATGACGGCGTCACCGGCCTCGAGCCCTGGACGAGCGACGGGACGAGCGCGGGCACCCGCCGGGTCCGCGACATCCTCTCGGGCTCCACGGACTCCACCCCCGAGGTGCTCACGCCCTACCAGGGCAAGCTCTGGTTCGTCGCCGACACGGACACCCTGGGCCGTGAGCCCTGGATGAGTGACGGCACCTCCGCCGGCACCGTCGCCCTGGACCTGTATCCCGGAGGCTGGGGTTCGTCGCCCTCGTGGCTGCTCGAGATGAACGGCGCCCTCTTCTTCGACGCGGAGTCCACCACCCTCGGTCGGGAGCCGTGGAGGACGGAGGGGACCTTGGAGAGCACCCGGCTGCTCAAGGACCTCCGCACCGCGCCCTACTACTCCAGCGGCCCCCACGACGCGCAGGTCGTCGCGGGCCGGCTCCACTTCACCGCCGACGACGGCTCCACGGGCTATGACCCCTGGGTCTCGGACGGCACGGCCGAGGGGACGCGCCTGCTCAAGGACCTGTGGCAGGGGTCGCCCTACAACTCGATGAGCAAGGGGTACGTGGAGTTCAAGGGCCTGGGCTACTTCGCGGCGACGACGGGCGCGGGCACGGTGCTGTGGCGCACCGATGGGACGACGGCGGGCACCGTCACGGTCAGCAACACCCGCGCCGACTTCGCCACGGGCTCCGCCGTCCTGCCGGACTTCTTCCTCTTCCCGGGAGGGGCCACTTCCAGCAACAACATCGAGCTGTGGCGCAGCAACGGCACGGCGGCGGGCACCGTCCTGGTTCGGGACATCCACCCGACCGATAGCAGTTGGCCCTCGGACTTCGCGATGCGTCGGGGCGTGCTCTACTTCAGCGCCGCGGAGGCCTACAATCAGCGCGGCCTGTGGCGCAGCGATGGAACCACCGCGGGCACGTTGCGAGTGAAGGGCTTCGAGGACTCGCGCTTCAACTTCAACCCCCGGCACCTGGCGCCGCTCAACGACGTGGTGCTGTTCCAGGCCACGGATTTGGAGGGCGGCGCCGAGCTGTGGCGCAGCGATGGAACCACCGCGGGCACCTGGCGCGTGAAGGACATCAACCCCGGGCCCGTGGGCAGCATGGCGGCGACGCCCATGCTCGCGCTGCCCGATGAAGGGCTGGTCATCTTCACCGCCTCGGATGGGGTGACGGGCATGGAGCCCTGGGTGTCGGACGGCACCGAGGCGGGCACCCAGCGCATCGCGGACCTGGCGCCGGGGCCCTACTCCTCGAACCCGAAGCTGTTCACCCGCGCGGGGGACCGCATCTACTTCTCGGCGAGCGACGGAGTGACGGGCCGGGAGCTGTGGCGGATGAGGTTCGACGCCGTGCCGGATGTGACGCCGCCCGTGGTGACGTGCCCCGCGAGCCTCACCGTGGAGGCGACGAGCGCCTCGGGCGCCCCGGTAACGTACGCCGCGGCCCGCGCCACGGATGAGATTCCTGGAGGCGTCATGCTGTCCTACAGCCAGGCCTCCGGGACGCTGTTCTCGCTGGGGGCGACGGCCATCACCGTGACGGCGAGAGATTTGGCGGGCAACGTGGCCACCTGCGGCTTCTCGGTCACGGTGCGGGACAGCACGCCGCCGAAGCTGACCTGTCCGGGTCCCTCCATCGTGGCCGAGGCCACCAGCGCGGCGGGTGCCCAGGTGAGCTTCCCCGCGGCCACGGCCACCGACGCGGTGACCTCCGGGCTCGTCGTGACGGCGAGCCATGCCACCGGCTCGGTGTTCCCGCTCGGCTCGACGAGCGTCACCTTCACCGCGAAGGACGAGGCGGGGAACACCGGCGCGTGCTCCTTCTCCGTGGTGGTGCGAGACACCACCCGTCCGACCATCACCTGCCCGGGGCCGGTCATCTACGCCGAAGCCACCTCGGCCTCCGGCGCGGTGGTCCACTACCCGCCCGCCACGGCGACCGACGCGGTGACGGGCAGCCCGCTGGTGCTCTACACCCACGCATCGGACGCGGCGTTCCCGCTGGCCCGGACGACCGTCACGGCGATGGCGCGAGACGCCACGGGGAACTCCTCCTCCTGCACCTTCGACGTGCTCGTCCGCGATACCACGCCGCCCTCGGTGGTCTGTCCCGCCGACCTCCTCGTCGAGGCCACGAGCCCCGAGGGGGCGCACGTCAGCTACGCGCCCGCCACCGCGATGGACGCGGTGACGAAGGTCCTGACGCTGTCGTACAGCCAGGCATCGCAGACCGTGTTCCCCGTGGGCCCCACCACCGTCAACGTCTCCACGCGCGACGGGGCGGGGAACGTGGGCTCGTGTTCCTTCTCCGTGCAGGTGCGAGACACCACCGCGCCGGTGCTCACCTGCCCGGCGGACATCACCGTGGAGGCCACGGAAGCAGCGGGCGCCGTCGTCACCTTCCCGCCAGCCACCGCGGCGGATGGCGTGAGCACGGCGCTCGAGGTCTCCAGCAGCCACGCCTCGGGTGAGCTGTTCGCGCTGGGCGTGACGACCGTCACGGTGACGGCGGCGGATGAGGCTGGCAACACGGCCTCCTGCTCGTTCTCCGTGACGGTCCGCGACACCACCGCGCCGGCGCTCACGTGCCCGGCGGACATCGTCACGGAAGCCACGCAGGCGACGGGGGCTGTCGTCACCTTCCCGCCGGTCTCCGCCTCCGACGCGGTGAGCACGACGTTCGAGGTCTCCAGCAGCCACGCCTCGGGTGAGCTGTTCGCGCTGGGCGTGACGGCGGTGACGGTGAGCGCGACGGATGAAGCTGGCAACACGGCCTCCTGCGCGTTCTTGGTGACGGTCCGCGACACCACCGCGCCGGTGCTCACCTGCCCGGCGAACCTCCTCACGGAGGCCACGGAAGCAGCGGGCGCCGTCGTCACCTTCCCGCCGGTCTCCACTTCCGATGCGGTGAGCACGACGTTCGAGGTCTCCAGCAGCCACACCTCGAGTGAGCTGTTCGCGCTGGGGACGACGACCGTGACGGTGACCGCGACGGACGCGGCCGGCAACACGGGCTCCTGCTCGTTCTTGGTGACGGTCCGCGACACCACCGCGCCAGTGCTCTCGTGCCCGGGAGACATCACGGTCGAAGCCACGCAGGCTTCGGGTGCCGTCGTCACCTTCCCCCCCGTCTCCGCCGCCGACGCGGTGAGCACGGCGCTCGAGGTCTCCAGCAGCCACGCCTCAGGAGGACTGTTCGCGCTGGGAACGACGACCGTCACCACGAGCGCGACCGACGCGGCCGGAAACAAGGCCGTGTGTGCCTTCTCCGTGAACGTGGTGGACACGACGCCGCCGACCCTCGTGTGCCCTGGCGCGATGAGCGTCGAGGCCACGAGCGCCTCGGGCACGCAGGTCGAGGCACTGCCAACCGCCACCGCGATGGACGCCGTGAGCGCATCGCCGCGGCTGGTCTACAGCCATGAGGCAGGGACCCGCTTCCCGCTGGGCGACACCACCCTCACCGTCGTGGCCCGGGACGGCGCGAACAACACAGCCTCGTGCCAGTTCATCCTCACCGTGAAGGATACGCAGGCCCCGTCCGTGCGCTGCCCGGAGGACCTCTCGGCGGAGGCCCAGGATGCACGGGGCGCGGCCGTCACCTTCCACTGGGACGCCCCGGTGGACACCGTCACCCAGGAGCCCAGCCTCACGCCGAGCGTGGCCTCGGGGTCGACGTTCCCCCTCGGGACGACCTCCGTCACGCTGACCACGCGGGACGAGGCGGGAAACACCGCCGCCTGCGCGTTCTCCATCACCGTGCGAGACACCGCTCCACCGACGCTCGTCTGCCCCGCGGCGGTCGAGGTCTCCACTCCCGACGCCTCGGGCCAGTCCGTCACCTATCCGGCGGCCCAGGTCCATGACGCGGTGACGGGCGCGCCCCAGGTCACCTACAGCCACGCTTCAGGGAGCCGCTTCCCGCTCGGCACCACCGCGGTCCGGGTCACCGCGAAGGACGAGGCCGGGCTGTCGTCCGAGTGCACCTTCCCCGTCACGGTGAACCCGGTCTCCGAGCCCGCCCCCGTCCCGTCGAGGCCCGAGAGTCATGGGTGTGCGGCGGGACCGGGGAGCTCCGGCGGACTGACGTGGATGATGCTCATGATGAGCACCGCTGGGTGGTGGCGGCGGCGCTCCCGCCGATAGGCGCCGCGATGGCCCTCAGGGATGCGACGTCGCGTGGGGCGTCGCCATCCGCACGCGGACGCCGAAGCCGAGCCACAGGTGAGTGGTGCGCTCGCGAAGACTCTCGTCACCCGTGCGGCCGTTCATCTTCACCTCGAGCGAGTCATAGCGCCCGCCCGTGCAGCTGGCGAAGAGCCCCACCCAGAAACTCCCACCCAAGTTCCTGTCGAACCCGGCCTGGAGCGTCACGTCCGGACCGGAGTACGCGATGTCGATGCCTTGCACGGTGAACGAGGCCCGCTCGTAGCCGAGCGCCACGCCCGTCCAGGGGTTGTAGGGCCCCGAGGGAATCCAGTGGTAGTTCCCCTGGAGCCCGAAGCGCAGGTGGCTGCCCGGACACGTGGTGTCGCTGGAGCAGTGCAGCCGCATCTGCGCGTGGGAGAGCTGGAGCCAGGGGCCGAGCTCGACATTCGAGCCGATTCGCACCGTGGGCTCCACGATGGCGGCGAAGAGCCCCTTGTAGACTTCGTACAGATAGAACGGGTCCGGCGAGCCATCCATCTGCCCGCCCGGCATGAGATAGCCCGCACGCACGGAGAGCCCCAGCCAGCGCGGAAAGCTGGCGCCCCCCTCCGCGGACACCTGCGCGACGGCGCTCGAGGACACCAGGAAGGACAGCAGGGCCAGCATCCGCGCGGTGGGACGAGAGAGCGTTTGCATGCGTGGGCGTCGGGTTATTACGGTCGCTCGACGGTCGTCAACCCAGGGCTCCCGGTGTCTCCCTTTCGCTCCGCATCCGTTCCGCGCCTGTTCACGTTGGTGGCTGTCGTCCTGCTCGGCGCTTGTGGTGGCCCGTCCGCCGAGGAGGACCTGCGCGTCTGCGCCGAGGTGGAGTGCACCGCCGGCCGCTGTGTCGCCGAGAACGGCGCCCCCGTGTGCCGCTGTGGCGCCTTCGAGGAGGCCGCCGGCCTCACCTGCGCCATCGCCGCCTTCCGCCCCTCGGACGACCACGGTGACACGGTGGAGACCGCCACCCTCCTGGCCCACACCGCGGACTTCCAGGAGGGGAGCATCAGCCCCCTCTTCCGGGACAAGGTGGACCGGGATGTCCTCGCCGTGCCCGCGCTGGCGGGCCATGGCTTCCGCTTCACCCTGCGCCCCGGAACACTCACCGCGGTGTCCTGGAATGCGCTGGATGCCCAGGGGCGACGGGTCCACGTGAGGTCCTACCGCGCGCCGGAGGGCGAAGTCGTGGAGCTCGTCTCCACGCCGGAGGCGCCCCGCTTCATCGAGCTGTCCGCCGGGACGGGCCGTGAGGGCTCGGGGACGTACAGCTATCGGCTGGAGGACCTGGGCAAGGATGCGCACGGCGACACGCCCGCCACGGCGACCCCCATCGCGATGCCCAGCGCGCCGTTCCCCGTCGCCTTCGAGTTCGCGGGAGACATGGACTTCTTCACCTTCCGCACCGAGCCGGGGCGCAGCTTCCGGTTCTCCTGTGAAGCCGTCTCGGTGACCTTGTGGGACAGCGCGGGCGCCCAGGTGCACGGCTACGTGCTGGGCAACGAATGGCGCTCCTCGGTGGGACGCATGAGCCAGGAGGCGAGCACCTGGTATGTCAGCGTCCACAAGAGCGACGGCGTGTGGAGCACGCAATGCCGGCTCGACGACCTGGGGACCGACGAGCACGCGAACGGGATGCTCGGCGCCACCCTGCTCGTCCCGGGAGTCCCCCTCACGGCGCGACTGCATGGCACCAACGACGTGGATGTCTTCTCCTTCGAGGCCACCCAGGGCCACATCTACGCCGTCGGCGTGTCCCCCGCGCGCGAGCGCCGCATCCAGCTCACGGACGCGGCGGGCAAGGTCCTGGTCGAGTCCGACTGGGGACGCATCGTCCACGAAGCGGCGTCGACGGGGCGCTACTACGTGCACGTCCTCCAGGACGCCCAATGGTGGAGCGACTTCCAGGTGGAGCTGAAGGACCTCGGGCTGGATGACCACGGCGGCACGCCCGAGACCGCCACCCGCATCGAGGTGGGGCAGAGCGTCGAGGGGCTCATCCACAGAATCGAGGACCTGGACGCCATCGCGCTCCAGCTCGATGCGGACGGCGTCTATCAGGTCACCTGCACGCCGGACTGCTCGCTGCGCGCGAGCGCGCCCAGCAGCACCCTCCGCATGCAAGGCACCTCCAGCAGAGGCGTCTGGAAGGCGCACATGCTGGCGTCGGCGCGGGTCACCTTCCTCATCGACTCGCGCTCGCCTCCCTACGCCTTCACCTTCCGGGTGGAGCGGGTGGGGACGGATGACCATGGCGACGACGCGGCCCACGCCACGCTGGTGACGCTCCCGGTGAGCCTGGAGGGCGTCTTCGAGCTGGGCTCGGACATCGACGAGCTCGCCGTCATGCTCGAAGGCGGGACGACCTACGTCGTGTCCCCCGGTGGGGCGAAGGTGCAGCTGTTCGACGCCGAGGGCGCGAGCGTTCCCATCGTCAGCGACACGGCGACGAGGACCCAGCGCGTGACGACCACCGCCTCGGGACTCCACCGCGTGGTGCTCTCATCGCAGGACCCCTTGGTGGGCATCGCCAAGAGCTGGCACTTCACGTTGAGCGCGCCGTGAGTCACTCGGGCCCGGCGCGCACAGCCCATCCGCGCTGCTACACGGCCGAGCGACAGTAGGCCACGAACCCCAGCGCCGACTCTTCTCTCCGCACGCCTTGCCCCAGCAGGGTCAACACCTGCGCGAGGTCCGCCTCGACCACCATGTCGAGCTGGTCGCAGTGCGGCTCGAAGGAGTGCGCTTCCGGTATCCAAATCTCCAGACAAGCGTCCATCGAATGATTCAACTCCCTGCAGGCGGCCAGCTCCGGAGCCTGCGCTCCAGGCCCGGTCAAGACGCTTAGTCAATCATACAGAACCACCTGTCGTGAGGAATCGCCGGGCAGACACAATAACCCGGGTTGCCATTGGCCCAAGGACAGCCAATCTCCCTGTCCGGGGTGCAGGCCCTGCCCTGCAGGGAATTGCAAGTAACAACCTGCGCGGACACCTCCGTCAGCGTTTGCTCCCGCGGAACGGGGAGTCCAAGGCGCCAAGCCCC
Organism: Myxococcus guangdongensis; assembly: GCF_024198255.1. Classification (NCBI taxonomy): domain Bacteria; kingdom Pseudomonadati; phylum Myxococcota; class Myxococcia; order Myxococcales; family Myxococcaceae; genus Myxococcus; species Myxococcus guangdongensis. The sequence goes on along the minus strand of NZ_JAJVKW010000006.1, from coordinate 131,855 downwards.
TCTTGGGATTTCCATCCAGCCGACGTTCACGCGTACACTGCCGCGGCGGTACGGAAGCTGGGGGGGACGGATGATTCTTCAAGAGCGTCAGGCTGAAGCGAGTGTCTTGGATTCAGGGTCCGGCAGCATTGGCGGAGACGGATTCTGGCAGTCCTTCCGGGTCGTGCTGGGTGTCTTGCTGCTCACCGCCGCGGCAGGTCTCCTCGGGGTGTACTACCTGGGCGCTCTCTGGCCTGGGACGTGGACCGACACGGTCCAATCGTATCTGCGTGAAGGCAAGGTACCGACCACCCCCTCCGCCTCTCAAGGCAAGGACGCGTCGGGCGCTGAAGCGGCCGCACAGCTCAACACGGCCTCGGGAGTCGAGGCTCCGCCTCCGAGTGAAGCGTCCTCCCAGGAGAATCGCGGCAAGCCGAAGGGGACCGGCGTGCTCCTGACCTTCGTGGTCCTGGTGCTGCTGGGGATGCTCTGCTTGCAACGCAAGCTTCAGGGCGAGCGGACCTTGTGGGGGCTGGTGTTGGTGGCCATGATCTTCGTGGCCATGGCGAGCAACCTGCTGCCTCGGTACGCGTTCTGGACCTGGGCGCTGTCGGCGCTGCCCGCCCTGCTGGTCATCCACCACGGCTTCTACCTGGGGCTCATCAAGCCCCGCCTCATCTCGCGAGAGGTGTTGCACAGCTTCGGTCATCAGGAGCGGGCAGACCTCAAGGAGATGGTCGAGGCGAATGACCGTTACTTCAATACGAGCAACATCGCGTTGCGCTACGGGTTGCCCGCCCTGGCCATCGTCGCCACGGGGGCCGTCGCCGCCTTTGTCCTCAACCCTGTCTCGGAGGGCGCGCTCAACATCGTGCTCGTCAAGAATGGGACGCCGTTGATCTCCGACACCACGCTGGAAGCAGCCCGCCTGGGCGTGGCTGGCGCGTACGTCTACGTCCTCCTCTACCTGGGACAGCGGGGCTTCCGGCATGACATCACCAGCGGCGCGGCGCTCTGGTGCGCGGTCACCCTGGCCCTGGGCCCCATCATGGCCGCGGCCATATCGAAGGTCTGGGTCGCGGGCGTGGGGACCGCTGGCGAGTCCACGGGCTGGGGCACCCAGGCCCTGTACCTCGGGGTGGGCATGGCTCCCCGGTATGTGGCTCAAGCCATCGCCCAGCAGGCGCAGCGACTCGGAAAGGGGGCGACGACGTATGTTCCGCCCGCCCGCTCCATGCCGCTCGCGATGATTCGCGGCGTCACGCCGCAGATAGATGAGCGCCTCCAGGAGGAGGGCATCCACGACGTGGTGGGGATGGCCATGGCGGACCCGCTGCGGCTCCAACGCAACACCAACTTCGACAAGCACCAGATTCTCGGGTGGATTGACTCCGCCCTGCTGGCCCAGGCGCTTCCCGAGGCCTGGGAGAACCTGGAGAAGAAGGGCCTGCGGGGTGCCAGGGACCTGGTCTGGTACGTCACCGGCGCAGTCGAAGAGAAGGTCGCGGGCTTCGAGGAGTTGGCACAGACGGATGGCCTGAGTGAGCCGCTGCTTCGCAACGTGGCGCAGCGGCTGATGCACGATGCCCAGGCCCAGCGCATCCAACTGCTGTATCAGCTCGTGGATGATGTCGGGGCGCGTGAGGCTGCCACTCGTGACGTGCACGACGCCATCGCGGTGATGTCCGCCAGCATGGGGGCGCTGCCCGAGGCACAAGGGGCGAAGCCCCTGTCAGGTGACGCCGCGACAGAGACTCCGGCGGTCCTTCCTTCGACGACGGTCCCGCCCAATTCATAACGGGGCTGCGCCCCAGGACAGCCTCGAGGGGAACAGACGCTGCCCGCCACCTCGATTTCGAGCGTCGCGGGCAGCGTTTCATTCAAGCCCGGCTGGGATGCTCAGTTGGGCATGCAGACCCACTTGTTGTGGGGAATCGCCTGGCAGAAACAATAACCCAGGGTGCCGTTGGCGAAGGTACAGCCAATCTCCCGATCCGGATTGCAGGCCCTGTTCTGGAGGGACTCGCAGGTGGCGGCCTGAGCGGACACCTCCTGCTCGGGAAGAGCGCCCGTCTCGGTGCCCTCCGGGACCTCTGCTCCACCACAGCCGACGATGGAAACGAACGCCGCAAGCGCCAGTACACGAAGAATCATGATGGAAACCCCGTTGCAGTTGTAGCCCTCGAATCCAACTGCGGGCCCGCGCCTTGGGTCAAGTCCCACCCTGCTGACGCGCTGCGCCCAATGTCCACCCGATATCAGACATCGAGGCTCCGGAACGGCCGTGGACCGCTACCCTTCGCGCGTAGGACGAGCCACGAAGCGGGCACGGCCTCCGGCGATTCACGCTGGAGACCCGCCCGCTCCGTGGACTCACGCTAGCGAGACGTGATCGAGAACCCGGTGCAGTCCCCGCTCTCCCTCGTCCAGAGCGAGGTGACGGGACCTTCCTTCACGTAGAGCTCGCCGTTGCTCGCGAGCACCGCGATGCCCGTGCCCGAGATCTGGAAGGCGCTCACCGCCGAGCTCTCCCATTCCCAGGGCGCGTCCCACGCCCCTTCCTTCACGTAGACCTCGCTGTTCGTCTTCAGGATGCCGATGCGGCTGCCCGACAGGGAGATGGCCTGGACGTCACCCGTCACCAGGTTCCACAGCTCGGTGAGCGCGCCTTCCTTCAGGTAGAACTCGGCATCGGTCTTCAGCATGCCGACGCGGGTGCCCTCGAGTGCGAGGGCCTTCACGTCTCCACTCATCCGGACCCAGGGGGCGTCCCAGGCGCCTTCCTTCACGAAGGCCTCGCCGTTCGTCTTGACGATTCCGATGCGGTTGCCCGCCAGCGTGATGGCGGCCACGTCTCCCGTCACCAGGTTCCACAATTCGGTGAGCGCGCCATCCTTCAAGAAGAACTGGCCATTCTGCTTCAGCACGCCGATGCGCGTGCCCGAGAGGGCGATGGCCTGGATGTCGGCGCTTTGAACGACCCAGGCCGCGTCCCAGGTGCCTTCCTTCACGTAGGCCTCGCCGTTCGTCTTGACGATGCCGATGCGGTTGCCCGCCAGCGCGACAGAGGCCACGTCCCCTGTCACCAGATTCCACAGCTCGGTGAGCGCGCCTTCCTTCAGGTAGAGCTGGCCCCCTTGCTTCAACATCGCGATGCGGGCGCCGTCCGCGGGACAGTACTCTCCCGCCTCCAGACACTGCCCCCGGCAGGCCTGGGCCGTGGGACAGACCTGATTGCCATCCAGGCACGTCTGCCCACGTCGCATGCAATAGGTGCCGCAGAGGTACGCGTTGCTGCAGATGTACATGCCCCGCAGACAGGTCTCGAGGCCGGGGCGATAGCAGGCCCCACCACACTCCTCGGAGCCCCGGCCGCAGACGGTGCCGTTGCTGCAATTTGAGCTGCCCGGGAAGTAGCAGGCGCCGCCCAGCGGGAAACCACAGGTCAACGAACCCGTGGGGCACTGCGCGAGGGCCTCCGTCGAGACCAGCGCGACGAAGAGCGACAGGAGGATGGAGAGCAGAGGCCCGGTGGAGGGCTTGAACCGTTTGGGTGTCATGTGTGTGTTCATGAGGATGTCCGAGCTACGGCGTGGCCAGGACGAGCTTCGTGGTGGTCGTGGTCTGCCAGGTCCAGAGCTCGGTCCACGCGCCTTCCTTCACGTATCCATTGCCATCCGTCTTGACGATGCCGATGCGCCGGCCCGACAGCGAGATGGACGCCACGTCCCCCGTCACCACGTTCCAGGCCGAGGTGAGCGCGCCTTCCCTGAGCACGAACTCACCGTTGAGCCGCAGCACGCCCACGCGGTTCTCCGTCAGCGCGATGGCCTTGCTGCTGGTTCCCAGCGCGACCCAGGGGGCGTCCCAGGCGCCTTCCTTCACGTGGGCATCGGTGTTCGTCTTGATGATGCCGATGCGCTTGCCCGACAGCGCGATGGACGCCACGTCCCCCGTCACCAGGTCCCACAGCTCGGTGAGGGCTCCGTCCTTCAGGTAGAACTGGCCATTGGTCTTCAGCATGCCGATGCGCTTGCCAGACAGGGCGAGGGCCTTGACGTCGCCGCTCATCAGGACCCAGGGGGCGTCCCACGCGCCTTCCTTCACGTAGGCCTCGCCGTTCGTCTTGATGATGCCAATGCGCTTGCCCGACAGCGTGATGGAGGCCACGTCGCCCGTCACCAGGTTCCACAGCTCGGTGATGGCGCCGTCCTTCAGGTAGAAGTCACCGTTCAGCTTCAGCACGCCGATGCGGCTGCCGGCCAAGGCCACCGCCTGGATGTCACCGGACTGAGGGACCCAATCGGAGGCGGCGCCACCCTCGTGCGCGTGCACTTCCCCGTTGCTCTTCAGGATGCCCACGCGAGGAAGGGGCGGGAGGGTGACGTCCATCTTCTCCTGGAGGAAGACCGTCATGACGGCGTAGCCCGTCTCGTTGGGGTGCGCGGTGCCCGTGGTATCCTGCTCGCTGTCCTCCGGCCCTTGATTCGCGGCCGCGTCGTAGCCGTTGTTCACCCAGCGATTGCTGGGTGAGGCGCACAGCCCGTGGCCCACGCCAGTGCCGACTCCCGCGAACGCATCGGAGATGCCCGACACGTAGTTCCAGCCATGGCGCTCGGCGGCCTCCTGCATCATGTTCATCAGGGGCACCCGGACATAGCCATCCAGGTACACCAGCTCTCCATAGGACGCGTCCGCACCAAGGCTGGGCAGGAAGTTCGTCTCCTCCAGGATGGCCGGGCAGACCTGCCCCGAGTTGCCACGCACGAAGTCCGGATACTCCATGAGGTACGTGCTGCGCACATCGAAGCCCTTCTGCTTGAGCGTCGCTTGGAACAGGTCATAGCTCGCGGGCAGGGCGGCCTTGAGCACATCGACCTTGGAGCGCAGCTCCTGCCCGTCGTTGCCCTGGTGGCAATCCGTGTGCACGACACAGAACCGGAGGATGTCTGCGAAGCCCACGTCATTGCCGCCGGCGCTGAGGACGAGCGCGTCGATGGGGCGATTGCCCACCAGCGCCTCGAGCCTGTCGACCTGCGAGGGCATGTAGTGCTCGGGATTCCAGGCGCCGTGCTGGTAGGCGGGGGCCTCGACGCCCACATAGGGGCCGAGGATTCCCGAGCCACGGGGCGGCCCGTCGCTGGCGGTGGCGAAGCCGTCGTGGATGCTCCAGATGGGAGCACCGGTCCAGTTCTCGTCCTTGTAGGTCGTCCGCTGGAGGGTCGCGCCGGAGCACGCCAGTGACAGGAAGGTCACGGAGGAGTGAGGATCACTCGACTCCAGGGCCAGCGCGGCCCGCGCCGCCGGGGCCTTGAAGGAGCGATGGCATCGCGCATTCTTCCAGACCGGGTGCGTGTCGTTGTCCCAGTTCGCCACGACGTCCGGAGCCCCTTCCCCAGAGCCATAGGAGTCACCCAGGCTCACGACGAGGTAGTCCCGAATCGTCACGAACCGTTGGTACTCCGCGGTTTGAATCGGCCCGCTCACCACGAACTCCGCGTAGGTGATCTTCAGGCGGACGTCATAGGCGCCCTGGGTGGGGAAGGTATGGTTGATCTTACAGAGGCCCCCCGTGTCGATGGTCGTGCCGGAGATGGTCCAGGTGAAGTTATAGCCAAAGAGGGAATAGCCGCCGTCCTCGAGCTCCGGAGGACAGCCATTCAACGTGATGAAGTAGCCGTCGTTGGCATCTGGATGGAGATAGCTCGCGGACTCGTTTTCTCCGCTGGAGAAGCGGGAACTCTGATACCAACGAATGCCCTCGGCCAAGGGATTGTACGGGTCGGTGAGCGCCTTTGCCTCCGACCCCGTCTGCTGCGGCACATCCTGGCGGTTGCCTTCAGGGGAACCACACGCCAGGGTGATGCACAGGACCGTGGCGAACACGGCTTGCATACAACGATACATGAAGGATTTCCTTTGCGCGCGAAATGGAGGGCCGCGAGGAGACGGGTTGCTGATTTCCCCCTGACGCGCGCTCGAACCAGCTCCCCGACCAGGCCCTGAGCCGTCTTAGCCGCAAGTCCGATTTCCAACAAGTGTGGTTTGGCACAATGGGTGGACCGAAGGTTGTCCCACTCGCGTGAAAAGACTGACAGACCTCCGGGCCACCACGGTGAGCGAAGATCCTGCGCTCACACTGAAGGGATGGGCACGCGTGGAGGCGCATGCAAAGTCCGTCGTCCCCACGGACAGACACACCTAGTGACGCCAAGGCCACACTAGAAAGCTCAGGCTGAACCCAGTCTCCGTGGCCGCACTGTCGTGGCCGTTGACAGGTCCAACGTCGCCACGCTGCTCAGGTCCACGACGCTTTCAGGAAGGCAACGTCCTCGTGGCCCAGCGTGGGCACGACGAGCGCGCGGTCGAGATACTGATTGAAACGCTCGCAGGAGCACTCGGGGAGGAAGAGGCACCCGTGGCACGCGGCGCCCTCCAGGTCGCGGTCATCACGGCCCGTGGGTTCGTGATGCGCGCAGACAGGGTCGTTGGAGCACAAGCGTGCATCCTCCAGCGCCCGGGCGAGGTGCTGCCCCAGCCGCCTCCCCTCCTCCACCAGACCGCCCAGCGTGCCTTCCGCGCCCGTGGTGCCCGTCATCAACAAGATGCCCGCCATGGGGACGGCGTCGCTGTGCGGCGCGCAGTAGAGCCGCTCGCGGATGGAGCTCGCGGGATAGCCACACTCCAGCGCCACCTGGGTCATCAACAGGTGCGCCAGCGAATGGAGCAGGTAGAGCCGCACGCCCGGGAACGGGAGCTTCGAACCGGAGCCCTGCTTCCAGCGCTCATATCCTGCCCGGAGCACCTCTTCGCGCCGCAGCACGGGCTCGGACATCTCCCAGGCATGCACCTGCTGCTCGTCGAGCACCAGCAGCATGCCCTCGCCCTGCATCTCCGTGACGGGGACCCAGTCCCGGTGGAGCGACATCGGCGCGAGCGCCACGTCCAGGTCGTAGCGGCCCTGGAGGTCCTTCGAGAGGGGCTCCAGCCGCGTGAAGCCGACCTGGGCCTGGACCTCCCGCAGCCGCCGCGCCAGCACCACGCGTTCGACCAGCGGGGGCAGTCCCTGGGGCCGAGCGATGCGCCGGGCCCAGAAGACCTCGGTGCGATCCCTGGGCATCTCGCCAGGCTTCTCTTGAGGCTGCGCGAGGAACTGGAGCCACTCCGCGGTGCGAATCTCCGGGACGGCTTCGGGCATGTGCTCGCGCTCCGCGGTGATGGCCGCCAGCACCTCCCCGTTGGAGGCGGAGCCCAGCGCCGCCTGAACCTGGGGGATGGTCCGGAAGGCCGGCAGCGTCTCCGCGGTGGCGGACTGGAGGATGCTCCACGCGGACTGCACCTTGCGCCGGAGCGACTCCGGCTCAGGGATGGTGATGGCGCTGGTGGTCTGCGCGAAGTAGCCGTTGCTGGCGGTGCGGACCAGCAGTCGCTGCTTCTCGTCGCAGCGCTCCCGCGCCTCCAATCCCAGCCAGGGCCGCTCCCCGTCGCAGCGGTCCTGCTGCTCCTTGTGGGTCATGTCGATGAGGCGCCTGCGCTTGCCGCACGTCGAGCACGCGACCTCGATGTCACTGAAATCACCACTCACCCCCTCCTCGAGCTTGAGCTGAGGGGCGTCGCAAGGCTTGCGCTCGTGCATCCACCAGGTCCAGTCGATGTCCGACAGGTGTCCCCGAGGACAGGCCGTGACGAAGCGCACCGGAACGCAGCGCTCGGGCTTCGCGTCCACACCCGCGCAGCGGTGGCGGTACTCCTGGTTCACGCGCTCCAGGCTGTTGGCCCGAACCAGCGTGCGGCAGTGGGGGTTCTGGCAGACGAACCAGCGCGGGAACTCATACACCTGGATGCCGCAGGACTCCGTCGGCTCTCGCTCGTCGCCAGCCGGGGGCTTGCGGAAGGGAGCCTCCTTGCTGAGCGGCCACTTGTTGCGGTGGTACAGCGGTTCGACGATCTCCAGGAGCCGTGGTTCGTTGACCACCTCGCCCTGCCCCTTGAGCCGCCAGAAGTCCAGGCCGCCCACCAAGACTGCATCGTTCAGCAGGTCCAGCATGCTGCCCGGACCGAAGGTGGAGACCACCTGGCTCTGGCGCACGCGCCCATCCGGAGGCCGCGTCGAGCGGGCCCGGGTCCACTTCCTACGGTTCGTCATTCGCCACCTCCTCCGTCGCGGCCTTCGGGGCGCGGTAGCCGCCCAGGGGTTGACGTGAAATCCACAGGTGCACCGAGGACTCCACGTCGCGCATGGACGTGGGCGCCTCGAACTTGAGCTCGTCCTGGGTGAGGTTGTCGGTGCGGTCCAGGAAGCCGCGCAGCAGGGGCTTGAGCCCCTTCCCCGCCGGGTCGTAGGGCGAGTACGCGCGCTCGGCGGCGTCCTTCTTCGCCTGCTCGATGATGTTGTGCCACGAGTCGAGCAGGCCGCGTGCGCGCTGCATCACGATGTCGCTGGCGCGCTCCGCCTCCTCCGTGGGCAGTCCTCGGCCCGCGCGCTTCGCCAGGATCTCGAGCGCCTGCTCCAGCGCGTCCCGGTGCGCCTGCAAGGACTTCCACTCCAGGGGCGCGGTCATGGCGGTGTCCAGCAGCCGGCCCAGGGCCACCACCACGCCCGCGAGCCCCCGGTCGAGCGCCGGTGCGGAGAAGGGAGTCACCGAGGTGGCTTCGACGAAGCGATAGAACGACTCGTGGTACGTCCCGAAGCGCTCGTAGTGGCTGCGGTCTCGAGGCTTGGCCGCGTTGAGACACGTCACCACGAGGCCGGGCTTGTTCATCTTTCGGCCCACGCGGCTGGACGCCTGGATGTACTCGCTGGTCGTCTTGGGCTGTCCCGCCACGACCATGAGGCCCAACCGGTCGATGTCCACGCCGACGGAGATCATGTTGCTGGCGAGCACGACATCGATGCTCTGGGGCTGGCCGTGCGTGAGCTCCAGGCGGTTCTTCGAGACCTTGATGTCGGCGGTCTTCTCCCGGCTGGTCAACTCGATGGGCTCGCCGCGGATGGTCCTGCCCCGGTACCAGGGATGCTCGGCGTCCTTGCTGAAGTCCTCGGGACGACGGCGGACGCGGTCCATCACCAGTCGGCGCACCTCGTCCTCGACCAGTCGGCGCATGCCGCCCAGTTCTCGCAGGCTGTTGAAGTAGCCGACGAGCGTCAGGTACGGGTCCGCGCTCACGGCGCCGTGGAGTTGTTCGCCGCGCGCGGCGGCGGCGAGCAGGCTGACATAGACGCGCAGCAGGAGGGCCTTCATGGGCCGCCCGGGTGCCGCCACGCCGACGTATTGGCGCGCGCCCTTCTTGCCCACGGAGGCGAAGAACGTCTCGGAGGCATCCACGCCGGGCGGAGGGAAGAGCGCGACGTCCCGTCCATAGAGGCGACTCACCTGTTGTCGGGAGCGGCGGACGGTGGCGGTGGAGGCCACCAGCTTCGCTCGGGGCGCGAGTGTCAGGACGGCGCCTTCGTAGAGGCCCACCATGGAGCCCAGCGGGCCGGAGATGAGGTGCAGTTCGTCCTGCACGATGAGCTCTGGGGGAGGCAGCCCCTTCGGGAGCATCACGAGCGCCGCCTTCACGTCCGCGGCGTCGTTGCACGGACCGACGAAGCGCTTGCCGGTGCGACCGAGGACTCGGCCGAAGAGCAGCCCCGTCTCGCCACGCCACGGCAGCATGGCGAACTTGTCCACGGTGGCGACGAGGAAGCACGGCAGCTCGCGGTAGATCTGCTCGTCGACGAAGAGGACGGGGAGCCCTTCTGGGTTGCGGCCCAGGTTGAAGGCGCACGCGATGTTGGCGCAGCCGACGAGCACCCCCTCGGGTCTGGACTTGGAGGGTCGGAGGATGAAGCACTCCCGTTCGAACGGCGTGGCGCACCAGGGGCAGGTGGCGAGCGGGAACGGCGATTGGGCGCGGGCGCTGTTGTCGTTCTTGTACTCGGTGATTTGAGTGGAGGCCTGCTCCAGCGTGTTGGCGGTCGCGGAGCGACCGACCCACAGTCCGATGGAGAAGCGCACGATGCCCAGACGTTTGGGCTCCTGCTGGCGGAGCACTTCGAGCGCGCAGATGAGGGTCGCGGCGCGACCGAGCTGGTCGAGTGTGAGCAGCCGCAGCGTGTAGCGAAGCAGCACGGCCACGCCCAGGCCGCCGTGGAGGTGGGATTGCCCTCGGAGGCGACGCAGGAGCAAGGTGAAGGCAATGAGGCCCAGGTAGGCCTGCGTCTTCCCGCCGCCGGTGGGGAAGAAGATGAGCTCCACGAGCTCACGGTCCGCGTGGCCTTCGTGCTCGACGGAGGGGAGGTTGAGCAGGATGAAGGCGAGCTGGAAGAGCCGCCATTTGGGAGCCTCGTCCTGTCGGACCTTGCGTTCCGACTGAGCCATGACGCTGTTCATCCAGCGGAAGGCGTCGAAGGCGAGAGGTTCCCGGGCCAGGATTTGGATGCCGTCCTCGATGCGATCCGCCGCGCGTCGAGCCCTGCGAATGAGCTCATCTCGAGTCTCCTCGCGGCGTTCGCTCCCGACAGCGACCGTGGCCTGGGTGGTCACCCATTCACGGTAGGCCCGGACCAGGGGGAGCAGGGCCGCTACGGCCTCCGAAGGTGTCGTGAACGCGGCGAGCTGCTCCATGCCCACCGTGACTTCGTCAATCTGCCGCGCTTCGACGGGGAGCACCTCGACGCGTGGCAGCCAGTCTGTTTCGACGCGGGTGACGGGGACGGAGGCGACGGGGACGCGAACGGAGATGCCATGGCCCACGGCCCACCGCTGGCGGTCGCGGAACTGGAGGTCGTTGACGAGGTCGTCCTCGTCCTCGCTCCTGGCGTCGCTGGAGTCCTGTCGGCTGACGAAGCCCTGCGCGCATTCCAGGGCGAGGTGGGTTTGGAAGACGTAGGCCTCGTCCCTGTCGGCGGAGGTGCTGGTGGGAGGGCGAGCGTTGACGAGGAAGATGGCGACCGCGAGCTCGCCTTCGCGAGTCTTCTCCACGTGGCCTTCCAGGCGCAGGCCACCGCTGTCCTGGAGGTACAGACCTTCCCGCAGCGCCGCGTCGTCCAGGTGCAGAGTGACGGTGCGCTGATGGAAGGTACGACGCCAGTGCTTGCGCTCCTCTGCGTCGAGGCGCTGGTAGTCCGCCCAGCAGACATGGGCCGTGAGCTGGGAAGTGCCCGCGGGGACGAAGACGGACAGGCCCATGGACGCGGGCAGGCGGCGGACCTTCTTGGCGGTCGGGTCAGGGCGGGAGGATTCCTCGTCGTCCTCGTCATTGCCTGCGGCCAGGTCGTCTTCCTCATCGTCGGGGTCATCATCGATAACACCCTGGTCGAGCGGGACAAGGAAGCCAGTCAGATACCAGCGGGACGGTGGTGTGCGGAGCACTTCCGTGGCGTCCGAGACAGGAGCACCCGGAGGCTTGTGGAACGGACCCACGAGGTCCGCTTCGAGCGCATCGATGAGGTGGGAGCGGACCGCTCCCGTGTCAGTGGCATTCATGTGAGGGCTCAGGCGGTCTGGACGCGGGACTTCGTGGCACGGCGGACGGTGGGGTGGGCTTCCTCGTAGGCACGGCGTTCGTTCAGGTCGAAGAGGCGGTCGAGAACTTCATCCTCGAAGGCTTCGAGCTGTCTGGGAGTGGCGCCGCAGTACGGAGGGACCTGGATGTCCTCCCAGCCGTAGGCATCCAGTACAGCTTGGTCCACGGCCACGTGCAGGTCCCGCAGGCGCTGCGTCGCTGTGTCGGTGACGGACTTGTCCGTGAGCCGGTTGTATGTCGTCGTCAGGCCTATGTTGTTGGCCTGCATGTACTGGCTGCGCTCGGAGTGGAGCCGTTCACCTATCGCATTGAGCGCCGAGGTGCTTGCGGAGTCCGGGAAGGGGAAGGTTTCGAAGCAGTCACTAGGTGCATAACGAAGATCGTTGCGCATGGAGGATGACAGCAACTGTGCCCAGACCTCATGCACCCGTGACTGCAGCAATGTGAGCCAGCAATCATGACTCAGGACGAAGACAGCAGCTGTATTTGAAAAAACGACGCCCGTTGGCCGCCAGTCAAACACGAGGTGCTTGGAGACAATGCTGATTGCAAGGCAGCGCTCCGACTTACGAAGTGCTTCCTGGAGTTCGGGACGCGATCGGCTGAATTGCCACCAGAACTGCCTCGCTCCTCTGTCCTTTGTTTTATCTCGCTCAGGCTTCACCAACTCCCGTGCGATGCGAAGGAGTTCCGGCCAGCGCTCCGCCTCCTGTAGTGCCATCTGCCCGAAGTTGATGACATACCTTTCAAGGCTCGGCTTGGGGTCGGAATTGATTTCTTCTCCGCCCACATAGCGAAAGATGCGCTCCACGTTCCTGGGTGACTTCGCGACGAGCGCTGCTCGCTGCTCGGGGCTGAGCACGAACCCCATTCCAAGGACGGTGCATCCCTGGAAGCTCTTCCCCGTGTTGGTGGTGAGTGCCACGGGATCTGCTCGCTCGGGCTTTCCTCTCAGTCGAGAGTTGAGGTGTTTCACGGGTAGCCGCTCGAGGCGCGGCTCCAAATTCACGGAGACGTGCCCCTTCGCCAGGTGCACGACGGACACCGAGACGTTCGCTCCAGAGACGGGCCACTTCATGGAGCGCACGGCGTCGTAGAGGTGGCCGCCGTGATCCACCAGGTACTTCAGTCCCGTGGCTCTCGTGTCCCCCTGCGCGATGGTGTTGGTGGCGATGAATCCGAAGCTGCCGTGGTCACCCAGCAGATGGAACGCACGGCGGAAAAAGTGCGCGGAGAGATCCGCGTTGCCGTGCGCTCCCGCATGAACCGCCTGGAGCCAAGGAAGGTAGTTCTCTCCGACCGTCTCGATGATGGTGTTCTTTCCCGCGAACGGCGGGTTCCCCACGAACCCATCGATCCAGGCAGCCTTGTTGGGCTGCTCGTTGTCGAGCGGATCCGGCCGGCTCCCGTGGAACACCTCCGGGAACTCCAGCGGCCAGTGGAATGTCCATGACGGCGCGGAGAACGCCACGATGTCCGGCGGCATGGGAGGCGGCACCTCGTTCTTCGACTTGGACAGCCACGCCCCAATCAGGTCCAACCGGCGGACTCGCTCTTTCTCCCGCTCCTTGTCCGAGCCATGCGCGAAGAACGCCCCGACGCACGCATTGGCGATGTGCTTGATGTCCTCCAACGCCGCGTCCGCATCCCGGAGAAGCCCCTCCTTCACCCTGCCCGGCTCCAGGTCTAACTGCAGCGGCTTGCGTTCCGGCCCTTCCAGGTCGAGCGCGAGCTGGAGGATCTTCTCGCGCTTCTCCAGCGAGCTGTTCAGCGCCTTCGAGATGAACGCCCAGGGTAGCTCCGACTGTTTCTTGCTGCTCGGGTCCCAGTGGAACGCTCGAAGCTGCTCCAGGTCGAGCCCAACCAGCGAATCCCCGCACTTGAGCGCATGGTCCAAGAAGGTGAACGGCTCTGTCTTCGCCAAAGTCACGAGCCACAGCGACAGCTTCGCGAGCTGCACGGCCCAGGGATTCTTGTCCACGCCGTACAGGCATCGCTGGGCCACCAGCCGGCGTGCCCGCATTACCTCGTCCTCGTGCTTGTCTCGCTTCAGCACGCCCTCACGTGTCCAGGCGGCAACAACCTGGTCTGCGAGAAAGCGGCAGGACTCCACCAGGAACGCACCAGACCCCATGGCCGGGTCACAGATCTTCAGGTTGAGGAGTCTCTCGGAAGACGGCTGCGACCCCATCGTCTTGAGCAGAGGCTCCAGAGCCCGGCGGACGATGGGCGCTGACAGACTTCGAGGCGTGTAGTGGCTGCTGGTCCGTCGCCGCCCGGCGCCAGGCTGGAGTACCAGCTGGGATGCTCGCCGTGTCTCGGTCCCCTTCGCGCGGTACGACTCCAGCGCGGCCAGGACCATCTGCTGCGTGGAGGCATGCTCCAACGCCTTCGACAGGGCTTTCACCGCCTTCGCGTCGAGGCCCGCCTCCTCTTCCAGCCATGCAGCACGCCGCTTCGCGGGCTGGGCCAGCACCTCGTCCACGGAGACCCACACCTTCGAAGGCCTGAGGCAGACTCCAGCACCACTCAGGCGCTTCACGTGGAAGCCCATCAGGCCCTCGTACACGGAGCCGATCTGCTCCACGTCGAGCGACTTGAAGCTCAGTCGCTGTCCCTTGAGGAAGACGAGCCGCTCCAGTACCTGGAGCACCGTCTCGTCATCAATGGGAGGCACCCGAGCATCCGTGCCCGCCTCGGCGGAGCCCGTGCCTCCCAGGAAGGGGAACGTGTCTGGGTCGAAGAGTTGTCCACGCCGTGCCGGCATTCGCAGCTTGTCGTGCGAGGCCCCCAGGTAGATGCACCGGAAGAGCGCCAGCAATCGTGGCCACGCACCGAACCGCCGGTTCATCGAATCGGGATATTGGCTGGAGTCCTCGACGAGTTGGGCGTGAAGCGCCTTCACCGACAGATCATCGCGATAGGGCTCCTGGTCCACGGGGAGCAGGCCCCGGTCCTCCGCGTAGAGGATGAACACGAGCCGCAAGAGCGTGGAGAGGAGCCCGCCGTAGACATGTTCCTCCCCTCGAGAGAGCGCCTCGTCCAGGGCCCGGGAGCCATCCCGTTCTGCGGCCGTCTCGAAGCCCGTGAGGAGGATGCCAAGCGCTTCCAGAACCTGGTCGGCCAGGTCGTCGGTGACATCCGCCTGCCGGCCGCGTGACTGCTCCAGGAGCGCGGGAAGCTGATGCTCGGGCAGCACGCCGAAGAAGCGACGCGCGTGCAGGAGCATCACCATCGCGTCGAACAGCGGACGGCCACTGGCGGTGACGAGGTCCTTGAACCGGAAGGTGATGTGCCCTGACGTCTCTCCGTGGGGCGCATAGACGAGGCGCACGGAGTCCCCGTTGAACAGCAGACCGATGGGGACACGGGCCGCGCGCAGCAGGCGATCGAACTTGGCGGTGGGCTCGTAGAACCACGTGCCCGTGGTGTCTTCCTTCTTGTCCAGATCCAACCCGGCCGGCAGCTCCCAGGTCAGGAGCGCGAAGCCTTCCGCAGCGCGGCTGATGGGCGTGGAGTCATCCGGTAACCCTTCCGGCTTCGCGGGAGGGGGCCCTCGCCGCAACAGCCCCCGCGTGGGATTGAGGGTCTGTTGCCCCTCGGCGATATCGAGCTGGAGGTCCTCCGGAAACCTCGTGGTGAAATCCTCCTCGGTGTAGCCCAGCACCTCCTGGAGGAAGCGCGGGACATCCGTCACGCGAGGTGACTCCCGGCCCGCCAGCAGGACGAACCGCGACTGCGCGGACACCGGCAGGCGCTGCATGCACTGCGCGTCCTCGAGGACCGGGATGGAGACCACCAGTCCTTCGATGGGCTGCGCCATCCCCATCCAGGTCTGGTGATAGCGACGCTCGACGTCCCCGCCAAGACTCTGGCCGTTCATCAGCGCGCCCCCGGCCACAGGTAGACCATGCCCACTGGCACCAGCCGGGCGACCCTCACGGCATAGGTGGCCTTCAATGATTCAGGTTGTTCGACGAGTTCCCTTCCGAGCGCCGTCAATCGCTGTTCGAGATGAACCTTGTCCCTCCTCCATTGGTCCTTCTCGGCCTGGGCGTCGAGGGAGAGCTCGAGCTGCGCGCTCAGGGCCTCCTGGATGGTCTCCTGCTGCGTCTGGAGAATCAGAGTCAGCGCCTTGGCTTCGGACGCCCCCCGCGCCGCCAGCTTCTTGCGAGCCCCCTGCTCTCGCACCGAGGCCTGCTCCTCGATGGCGGGCCAGAGCTTCGAGAAGTCGGACTCGGCGCTGGCCAGCAGGCGTTTCTGGACGGCCTTCGGTATCGCGGAGAGCGCGGGCGCTTCCGCCAGCGTGGTCTCCAGTTGGTCGATGACCTTGCGGTCCGCCTCATCCGCGAAGGGCTTCAGGTGTCCGCGGCCGCCGCCGTCCAGCCACCTCGCTGAGACAGAGACCACCTCGTCATGGAGCCGCGCAGCGCCCTCGCCGAAGAGCGACAACCGGCCGAAGACGATGACACGAGCCACTGCGTCGCGTTGGGTCTGGACCACCGTGACCCGGCTCAGGTCGTTCGCGGAGAACCCCTGCGCCAGGAACCGCTGGAGCACTCGCTGGACGAGCGGATGGGACAGGTGAAGGTGGACGAGCTTGCTGGAGACGCCCGGAGGCGCCTCGAAGACGACGGGAGACAGGGGGCGCTTGCGCCACTCCCAGGGAGCCTCGTCGTGCGCCCGGCGCGGACGAATGGAATCCAGGGTCGTGTTCCAGGAAGCGGGAAGCGCAGGGACCTTCCAGGCCTCCAGTGTCCGGCCCTCTTCCGTGATGGCCTCCCGCTCCAACCGGCCCGCGCCGGCCAGCTCGAACCCCACGTCCAGCGCATCGCGCAGCAGGACGGGATTGAAGTCCATCACCTTGCCGCTGCGATCGCGGAGCTCTCCAATCGCATCCAGCTCCTTGCGCAGGGATTGAAGCGTGCGCTGGGACTCCAGCTCCCGTTTCGTCACATCCGTGCGAGTCGAGGTCGCGGCGCGGGAGACGCGCTCCAGCGTGCCCTTCGTGATGCCGGAGGCGAGGGCATCGTGCATCTGGTCCATCAGCACGCAGCCCAGGCTGCCCAGCTCGCGAGTGATCGTCTCGACCTTGCGAGCCAGGGAGTCGAGCACCGAGTCTTCGGCGCGCTGACCATAGACGAAGTAGCCACAGCGCACGATGGGCGAAGGTTGCAAGGCACGGTCGATGCGGCCGTTGCGCTGCTCCATGCGGGATGGATTCCATGGGACGTCGATGTGGAAGAGGTCCGCGCACTGGCCTTGCAGATTGATGCCTTCGCGCGCTGCGTCGGTCGCGAGGAGGACCCGCACGGGGAACTCATCCATCGAACCATTGAAGGCGGCCTGCACCTCCGCGCGCTTCGCATCATCGATGCCACCCGTCAGCGTGAGGATGCGCTCATCCCCCCGTTGGGTCCCCTCGAAGGCGGCGGTGAGCTGCTCCTTGAGGTAGCGGAGCGTGTCTCCATACTCGGTGAAGAGGATGACCCGGCGAGGCTTCCACGCAGCGTCTCGGGTGAGCGGGCATTGGTGCTCGCGAATCCAGTGGAGCAGGGCCCGAAGCTTCGCGTCCCGGGCCGAGCGGTGCTGGGCGCTCAGCTGGAGCATGTCCTCCAGGAGCTTGCGCGCCTGGGCGTTGGCGGACAGAGGCTGACTGTGCTCGCGGATGGTCTCCGCGAGCGACAGCTCGAGTGCGTCGTCCGTCTCGCCGTGCTCCTCGGAATCAGGAGCCGTGTCGCCGGTGAGCACTCCATCGTCGGGAACCCGCATCCCCGAGCCGAAGGCCGCCGCGTGGATGGAGAGTGTGCGGTGGAACGCCTCGATGCTGGAGAGGAGGCGTTTCTGGAGGTTGATGAAGACCAAGCGTCCCTGCTTCGTGCCGGGCGCCATGAGCTCCGTGTAGCGCGCGAGCTTCTGGGACAGTTCCAGCTCCGGTGCTGAGGCTTCGCCCAGATCGATACGATGCTCGACGGTCTTTCCATCCGGGGCGAGCCACTCGGCGTGCCAGCGTCCCGAGTCATGTGTCAGCCGCACACCCACCACGTGTCGTTCGGGGTAGCGCTGTGAGCTGCCGAGGGCGCGGAGGTCCCCTTTGAGCCGGCGCACCATGACGGGAGCCAGCTGTGATTCTCGGACGCGGGTGCCCCGCGTGAAGCGCTGTGGGTCCAACATCTCCAGCAATGCGGAGAAGCTGTTGGAGTGGCCGTTGTGAGGAGTGGCTGAGAGGAAGAGCCGGTGCTCGAAGCGCTCCGCCAGTGAGCGGATGCTGCGAGTGGTCTCCGTGTCGATGGCATACCGGCTGGCCGAGGCGGGCGCGACGACGTGCGCCTCGTCGAGCACCAGCAAGGACTTGTGGTGCCCCTTCTCATCCAGGAGGGTCTTCAGCGGCTCGAAGTACTCGCTGCGCCGCAGGGTCTGGTACGACACGATGAAGCGGGAGTGCGTGGCCCAGACGGGGACCTGGAAGCCACGTTCCTGACGGCGACGGGAGACGAACTCGCTGTTGAAGATTTCGAAGCGCAGACCGAATCGCTTCTCCATCTCATCGCGCCACTGGAGCGTCACCGACGCCGGGCAGACGATGAGCACACGATCCACGCGCTGGCGGAGGATGAGTTCCTGCAACACCAGCCCCGCCTCGATGGTCTTTCCGAGCCCCACGTCATCGGCGATGAAGAGATTCACCCGAGGCAGCTCGAGCGCCTTTTTGAGAGGCGTGAGCTGGTGATTCATCAAATGGATGCCCGCGCGGAACGGCGCCTGGAAGAGCCGGGCGTCAGTGGCGGTGACGGAGCTCCATTTGAGCGCATGCAGATACGCGGCGAAGTGACGCGGCTCGTCGAAACGCGCAGGAGGTCCCAGTCCACCCTGATGGGGTCGAATGACCCGAGCAGCGAGTTCACGTTCCCACAAGACAGACAGGGGACGTCCCTGTGCGTCATCATCAAGACACGTGAGACGAACGAGGGTGTGTTGTTCCCGGACCCCCGAAGGAGCAATGACCTCGTTGACCAGATACTGACGGTGTCGGACCTGCGCGATATCACCCGCGCACGGCATGGGAGCGATTGGCACGGGAGATACATGCCGCGACGGGCGTGTAGCCAGCCATCACCCCCAGGTGGTAGAGTCATCACCCCCAGGTGGTAGAGTTTCACTCCTCGGTGGGCTGTAACGGCGTCACCCCCGCCAAATAGGCTGAGGGCGCCGATACGTCTATCCACGCAGCACAGAGACCTTCGTAGTCAGCGGCGAAGGTGGAAGCGAAGAAGGAGCGGATGCCGCGACTGAATTGGGTGAGAGTCCCTCGCCTCCGTAGACACCCTCGATGTGATGGAAGGGCGTTCGATGTCGGAGAGCGAGAAACCCAGAGGATACGGTCATGGCTGCGGTAGGGCGGCGATTAACTTCTCCATGAGAACCTTGGACCCAGCTGCGTAGGTCGTGCTTTGACCAGCCGTAGCCTTGTTCATCCGCCAGATATCTTCTTGGTTGGTAAGCTCGATGATTTTTATAGTATTGGGTTCAAAGCCAGGGCCGACGGCTACGTCCGACGATACAGGAAGCCAAGCCTCAGAGTCGGCCTCGCGGAGATTTCCCGGCTTGCGCACGATCGGAAGACTACCGATGGCGAAACTCTCGCCAGGTGCGGTGATGTGCAGCAACGCTAGTCCGCGCGCGGCCAGAATCCCAAGCACATCGCCTGGGGTGCGACGGATGGCTTGAACCTTACCGCCCTGGATCAGGCGCTTGCGCCCTTCGGGAGTATTGAGCTTGTCGATCTCCGCTGTGGCATCGGGCCTCCGTGCTCGTATCTGTGCGAAGATCTCATCCAGTAGGGCATCCGCTTGAGTGAGGGAGCCGAGCTTGGCGTGAACGTCCGGCACTCGCTTCCACTGAAGATAAAAATAGGCATCCCAGATTGTGCGTTGCTGGGCCGTCAGTTGCGGCTCGTGTCCAGACCTTGCACCAGCCACCAACTCCTCAATAATGCTATTGGCACCACTCTCCAATTTGGAGAAGTCTGACTCCAGGCTGGTGTCCTTCACGCCGTCGGAGGCCTCGATCGTGTAGAGGTGTGTCTCGACAAATACTGCCTTGGGCGGCGCGTGAAAAAGCACTCCTCTCTGCTTGTTAAAGGCCCAGAGCTTACCCTTACCGTCGGTGAATCGGTCGGCGTGCATCTGCGCGACAAAGTGATGCCTTTTGGGGATATGATCGTCATTGTTGAGCATGGATGTCTTCGGCAAGGACAAGTGCTACCTACTCGAGCAACTGCTTCTCCCAGCATCTTTCCTATGCAGAATGTTCCGCCCAAGGTCATCCAGGAGTTGATGGGTCACGAGACCGTCGAGATGATCATCGGGTACGCCCACCTGTCGTCGGAGGCGACGGAGCGCGCGGTGCAGCAGTTCGACCGACCCGTGCCCAGTTCCACGCAGCACCGACCCGAGACGCCGGATGGTCACCGAGGGCACAGGGGAACCAAGCGGCCAAACAAAAAGCCCAGCAACCTCTCGGCTGCTGGGCTTCTCACTCAGTGGAGGCGGCGGGAATCGAACCCGCGTCCGAAAGCCTTCCGCTCTTCGACCCTACGTGCGTAGTCCGCGATTTGCTACGTCCCCAAGACTCCCACGGACGGGATTCCTAGAGCCGGTCCTGGATAGGTCTCGCCACCTCGGGTCCAGGCACCCTCGGCAGCCAGCCCGCATTATGACGGTCGATCCCAACCCCACGGGCCGAGAGTTGGGGGACCGCGCACTAAGAGCTGTTTTTAGGCAGCCAGCGCGAGCTCAACGTTGTCGTTGGCTTTTGTGTCTTTGCCGGGTTGGATTTACGAGCTACCTGACAAGCTCGGCACGCGTCTCGAACTTCCTTGCCCCCGTCGAAACCAGGTCGCCCCCGGTAGTTGACTGCTTGCTCCACTGGCGGTCACCACGTCGACCGCGTCTTCTCCACATTAACCGCTGAAGCGCCCTCGTCAATCCTCCTGAGCGTCCACCAGCCCACGTTCCCGCACGCAGGCGGACACTCACCCTCGAAGTCGCTTCCCCTCCCGCCTCACCCGCGTAGGGTCGCCCCCTCGCTCGGCCAGCGCCCTACCCGCCCTGCCCGAGCCCTCGAGGACACCGCATGAGACGACTCCTACCCCTACTCCTCCTGCTCCTGGGCACCGCGCTCCCCGCGCTGGCGCAGCCCCAGGCCGCCTCCCAGGCGTTCCCCTACACCCTCCAGACGGAGAAGCTCGCCAACGGCCTCACCGTCGTGCGCGTGCCCTACCCGTCCCAGGGAATCGTCTCGTACGTCACCGTCGTCCGCGTCGGCTCGCGCAACGAAGTGGAGGCCGGCAAGACCGGCTTCGCCCACTTCTTCGAGCACATGATGTTCAAGGGGACGAAGCGTCACCCCGAAGGCGAGCGCGAGCGCATCCTCGGCACCTTCGGCTTCGACGACAACGCCTTCACCACCGACGACATCACCCTCTACTACTCGTACGGCCCCAGCGCCGGCCTGCCCTTCCTCATCGACATCGAGGCGGACCGCTTCCGAAACCTCGAGTACTCCGAGCCGTCCTTCCGCACCGAGGCCCTCGCCGTGCTCGGCGAGTACCACAAGAACGCCGCCGCCCCGTACCTCAAGATGGAGGAGGCCCTCAACGCCGCCGCCTTCACGAAGCACACGTACCGCCACACCACGCTCGGCTTCTACGACGACATCAAGGCCATGCCGGAGGCCTACCAGTACAGCCGCGACTTCTTCGAGCGCTGGTACACCCCCGACAACACCATGCTCTTCATCGTCGGCGACTTCGACGATGCCCAGGTCATGAAGCTCGTGCGCGAGCACTACGGCCCGTGGGACCGCAAGACGGCCTCCATCCAGGTCCCCAAGGAGCCGCCCCAGAACCAGCCGCGCACCGCCCACGTCGACTGGCCCCAGCCCACCCAGCCGCGCATGGTGCTCGCGTGGCACACGCCCGCGGCCTCCGCCAACACCTCCGACTCCGCGCTCCAGACGGTGCTCGTCGCCTACCTCGTCGGCCCCACCAGCCCCGCCTACAAGCAGCTCGTCCTCGACAAGCAGCTCGTCGAGGCCATCGGCAGTGACTACGTCGAGCACCGGGATCCGCACCTGTTCTCGCTCACCGCCACGCTCAAGAACGAGAAGGACCGCGACCGCGTGCGCCTCGCCCTGCTCCAGGAGGTCAGCCGGCTCGCCGCCGGCAAGGTCGACGCCGCGCGCGTCAAGGCCATCCAGGACAACGCCCGCTACGGCGCGCTCATGGCGCTCCAGACGCCGCGCGACGTGGGCATCCAGCTGGGCTGGTACGCCGGCATCCTCGGCACGCCCGACGGCCTCCAGCGCCAGCTCGGCAACCTGGCCAAGGTGACGCCCGCGCAGCTCTCCGAGTTCGCCAAGCGCCACCTCAAGGCCACCAACCTCACCCTGCTCAGCCTCACGCCCAAGGTCTCCGACGCCGGAGGGACGAAGTGATGAAGACTCCTCGCCTGTTGTCCCTCGTCGCCCTCGCGTCCCTCGTCGGCTGCGCCTCCACGCCCAAGCCCGCGCCCACGACGGAGGCCCCTCCGCCCACCACCGAGGCCCCCGCGCCCGAGGCTCCCATTCAGAAGGCGAGCACGCCGCCCACCGAGGTCCCCGCCGTTCCGCTCAAGCAGCCCAAGCCGCTGGAGCTGGTCGTCCTCGCGCGCCCGGACACGCCCATCGTCACGTTCCGGCTCGTGTTCCACTCGGGCTCCATCGACGACCCGAAGGGCAAGGAGGGCCTCACCGCGCTCACCGCCACGCTGATGGCCGAGGGTGGCACGCAGAAGCTCACCTCCGCGCAGCTGCTCGAGACGCTCTTCCCCATGGCCGCCGAGCTGGAGGTCGCCACGGACAAGGAGTTCACCACCTTCTCCGGCCGCGTCCACAAGGACTTCCTGCCGCGCTACCTGGAGCTCTTCACGGACGTGCTGCTCGCGCCGCGCCTGGACCCGGCGGAGCTCGAGCGCCTGCGCGCCAACGCCATCAGCGACGTGGAGAACGGCCTGCGCAGCGCCAATGACGAGGGGCTCGGCAAGGTCGCCCTCGACGCGCTCATCTACGAAGGACACCCCTACGCCCACTACACCGGCGGCACCGTCCAGGGCCTCAAGGCGATCACCCTCGACGACGTGAAGGCCCACGCCCAGCGCGTCTTCACCCAGGACCGGCTCGTCGTCGGACTGGCCGGCGCGGTGGACGATGGACTCAAGGACTCGCTCCTGTCGCGCTTGGGTGGACTGCCCGCCTCGGGCGCGCCGCGCGTGACGCTGCCCACCGTGGCATCCACCGCCGGGCGCACCGTCATCATCCAGAAGCAGACGCTCTCCACCGCGGTCAGCATGGGCTACGTCAACCCTGTGCGCCGCGGCGACGCGGACTTCTTCCCGCTCGCCTTCGCGCTCTCACACCTGGGTGAGCACCGTCAGTCCATCGGACTGCTCTTCACCGAGCTGCGCGAGAAGCGCGGCCTCAACTACGGCGACTACGCGTATGCCGAGCACTTCATCGAGGACCCGGGCACCACGTACAACCGCACCAACATCGCGCGCACGCAGCAGGACCTCACCGTGTGGATCCGCCCGGTGGAGCCCGCCAACGGCATGTTCGCCACGCGCGGCGCGGTCTTCTACCTGGAGCAGCTGGTCAACGAGCCGATTCCCCAGGAGCGCTTCGACCTGATGCGCGGCTTCCTCCAAGGCTACTCACGCCTGTGGGAGCAGACGGACCCGCGCAGGCTCGGCTACGCCATCGACTCGCTCTTCTACGGGACGCCGAACTACCTGGACCAGTACCGCCAGGCGCTCACGAAGATGACGCCCCAGTCCGTGCAGGAGGTGCTGCGCCGTCGGCTGCATCCCAGCGCGCTGTCCTTCGCGTTCGTCACGCAGGACGCGGAGGGGCTCGCCAACGCCCTGCGCACCAGCCCGCCGTCTCCCATCACCTACGCGTCCGACAAGACTCCGGAGCTTCTGGAAGTGGACAAGGCCATCGTCCCCTTCAAGCTCCCCGTTCGAGCAGACGCCGTCACCATCATTCCCGCGCAGTCATTCATGGAGAAGTAGCGCGAGGCTGTATTTCGGCCCGAGGGGTGGGTCATTTCTTTCCGCCCCTCGGGAGCCGATGGTATGAGCTGCCATCATGCGAGGCACCAGCTCCGGCTCTCTCTCCTGGTGGCGGCCCCTGCGCAGCTCCGTCGCCCGACTCGCCCTGCTCGGCCTCGTTCTGGCCTCGGTAGCGGCCCACGCTCAAACCGACCCCTTCACGCGCGGCTTCGACGCCGTGCCCAACAAGCCGACCACCGCGCAGAACAGCGGCATCGCGCTCGAGGGCACCTACAGCGGAGAGCCCGTGGGCAGCTTCCGCGGCGCGCTGCTGTTCGACTTCAACTGGCGCATCCTGGCCCTGAAGCTCGGTGACGAGAAGCTCGGCGACCTGTTGCCGTACCGGCTCGACGCGCACCTGCTGTTCGCCTACCAGCTCCACGAGCGACTGGAGATTGGCGTCGACCTGCCCGTCACGCTGTTGCAGGGCGACAACTTCAAGCTGTTGCGAGACGCGCTGAACGCGCCGAACTTCCCCGGCGCCGCGGGCGTCAGCCGCACCACGCTCGGCGACATCCGCGTGGTGCCTCGCGTGCACCTGTTGGACCGCGAGAAGTTCCCGGTGGGCCTGTCGCTCGTCGCGGAGGTCCGAGCGCCCACGGGCTCCGCGGACAGCTTCACGGGTGAGCGGGGCTTCCTCTTCGCGCCGCGCCTGGCGGTGGAGCAGCGCATCGAGGTGCTGCCCATCCCCCTGCGCGTCGTCGGCAACGCGGGCGTGCGGATTCGCAAGGAGGCCCAGTATCTCAACCTGCTCGTGGATGACGAGCTGACGCTCGGCGGTGGTGTCATCGCGGAGCTGCCCAACATGGGCCGCTTCACGGACGTGCAGGCCACGGCCGAGATGCACATCGCCACGCCGCTGGTGCGCCCCTTCAACTTCGACCAGTCCGACACGCTCAAGACGCCGTGGGAGGTGCTCGTGGGCGCCCGCACGAAGGTCTGGGGCAACTGGGGGCTGGAGCTGAACGTGGGCCGAGGCATCAACCTCACCACGGGCTACGGCCGCGAGGCGCTGCGCGTGATGTTCGGGCTGCGCTACGACGAGAGCTTCGTGGACTCGGACGGCGACAACGTGCCGGACAACCGGGACCGCTGCCCCAACGAGCCCGAGGACAAGGACGGGTTCATGGACAGCGATGGCTGCCCGGACCCGGACAACGACGACGACGGCATCGTGGACGGCGAGGACGCCTGCCCCAACGTGAAGGGGACGAAGGAGCTCAAGGGCTGCCCCGAGGTGGACACCGACGGCGACGGAATCACCGACCAGTTCGACAAGTGCCCGGACAAGCCCGGCCCGAAGGACTACGACGGCTGCCCGGACACCGACGGCGACGAGGTGCCCGACAACGAGGACGACTGCCCCGACATGTTCGGCCCACCGGAGAACAACGGCTGCCCGTTCGACTCGCCGCCGTACGTGTTCGTCGAATCGGACCGCATCCGCATCAAGGGCAACGTGCTCTTCGAGACGGGTTCAGCGGTCATCCAGAAGCGCTCGTATCCGCTGCTGGACGAGGTGGCCACGGTGCTGCGCAAGAACCCCACCCTCGGACCGGTGCTCATCGAAGGGCACACGGACAACCGGGGCTCGCGGCAGCTGAACATGAACCTGTCCGACAAGCGTGCGCGCTCGGTGCTCGAGTACCTGGTGGGCAAGGGCATCGACCGCAAGCGCTTGAGCTCGGAGGGCTTCGGGTTCGACCGGCCCATCTCGACGAACGACACCGCGCTGGGCCGCGCGAAGAACCGCCGCGTCGACTTCCGCCTCATCCGCTCCGAGGTGGAGACCGAGGGCCGGGAGACCGTCGTCCCCGCGGGACAGCAGCCTCCGGCGGGCAAGGAGGCTCCGGCGATGAAGCCTCCCGAGGGTGGCGCGAAGAGCGCGCCCGCGACTCCGCCGGCGACGAAGGCTCCTGAAGGCGCGGCGAAGAGTGCGCCCGCCACGACTCCGGCGACGAAGGCTCCTGAAGGCGCGGCGAAGAGTGCGCCTGCTACGGCTCAGCCAGCGACGAAGGCTCCCGTGGATGCTTCGAAGACGGCTCCGGCGACGAAGGTGCCGGAAGCCGCCCCGAAGCCAGCGACGACTCCAGGGAAGTAAGCCGCCTCACACGCGGCGCCGCGAGACCTCACCGTCTCGCTGTGCGCCGCGTGTTCGAGGGGCGGTCAATGGATCAGCGCAGGCGCATTCGTCCCGGGCGCCGCACCGCGGTCCTGATCGCACATCCGCTCGAGGAGCCTCACACCGAGCGCCGAGTTCCTGCCAGCGCATCCGCTCGGTCCATCCGGGAGAGCGGCTTCACGCTGAGCGCCGCGCCTCTGGATGCATCCGCCCGAGAAGCCGCACACCGAGCGCCGAGTTCCTGCCAGCGCATCCGCTCGGTCCAACCGAGAGAGCGGCTTCACGCTAGGCGCCGAGCCCTCGCTGCATCCGCGCAGGCGCCCGAACGGGACGCCGCGCCCTGCCCCGCGCTACTGCTTGAGCGCCCGCTCGATGCGCCTGCGCAGGGCGTCCTCGGACAGGGCGCCACGCTGCGCGTCCGTCACCTTGCCCTCGCGATCCAGGAAGTAGAGCGTCGGCAGCGCGTTCACCTCGAACGCCCGCGCCATGTCGTCGTCCGCGTAGACGACGTAGGGCTTCAGGTCCGGCAGGTGCTTGCGGATGAAGCTGTCCACCAGCTTCGGCGCCATGTCCCCGTCGTCACGACTCGCCGCCAGGAAGACGAGCCCCTGCGACTCGTACTCCTTCGCCAGCTTCACCAGCGCCGGCATCTCCTCGCGACACGGCGGACACCACGTCGCCCAGAAGTCCAGCATCACCACCTGGCCCCGCAGCTCCTCCAACTTCAACACGCCACCCTCGTGGCGCTTCATCTCGAACGAGGGCGCCGCCGCGCCATCCGGCACGAGCTGCGAGCGGCGCGCCTCCAGCACGCCCAGGTACACCACCCCCGCAAGCCCCAGTCCCGCGAGCAGGGCCATGAACACCTTCGTCCCCACGCCCGTCGGCTTCGCGGGCGGCGGCGCGCCGATTCCTTGCTGCGTCACGAAAATCCACTCCTGGTCAGGCGGTCATGCACCTGCCTCAACATCCAGCGCACCCCGCTCCGAGCCACCGGCCTGCGTGACACCCACCGCGCCACGTCCGGGCCGAAGCGATAGTAGCCACGGATGAACCCGCGCCCGAGCACACTCTTCCTGAGCACATCGTCCCGGTACGCCCGGAACGCCACCAGCTCCGGCGCGCCCTCGCCGAACGCCACCGTCGCCACGAAACACGAGGACGCGGGACTCACCCACATGAGCCGCTGGTTGGTGAGGTTCACCACCACCTTCAGCTCCCGCGCCTCCGTGTACAGGAAGCCGAGCAGGTCGCGCCGCGCCGCCGGGAACTCCTGTCCGCTCGCCTCCTCGAACTCGATGCGCGACGAGTTGGCGGAGCCCACCTCGTCCACCGTGAAGAAGTAGCGCTTCGAGCTGCGACGGACCTCCACCTCCAACCCGCGCAGCTCCCCGAAGTACGCGAGGAACGGCGTGCCGCACACCGGACACACGAAGCGGTTGTACGCGTGGTTCGTCAGGAAGGCGTAGTCCCCCACCCGCTTGCACCCGGTGTTGGGGCACACCAGCTTCACGCTCGCCTGCGGCGCGGGCCGGGGGTCGTACCGCGAGCCTCCCGACGTCTTGTCGAACACCGGCGGAGGCCGTGGCGGTGACGTCACCAGGTGCCGCGTCGGATGCGCCGCGCGCTCCAGCTCCTGCGCGCGTCGCCACGCAACCTCCGCCGCCTCCAGCCGTCCGCCCGCCGTGTGACACAGGGCCTCGGCATGCGCGAGCAGCGCGGCCACCATCTTCTCGAGCGCGGGCGCCATCGAGGGCTCACGCCCCGCGGCGAGCGCCTCCGCCAACACCTTCTCCATCTCCGGCAACAACGCCTGGGCGGCCTTGCGCGAAGGGTCCTCGGCCCGCCGGTACACCGGGGGCTCGGGGATGCGGGTGAACAACGCCGACGCGGACGCCCGGATACGCTCCACCACCGCGTCTCCACGTCCCACGTCCATCTGCGCCGCACGCGTCCGGGCGGCCTGGAAGAGTTCTTCGGGCTGCAAGCCCGCGGACATTAAGTGCCGTCCGCCCCCCTGTCAGCGCGGATGACACACACCCGGTCGGAAACTGGCCATGCGTCACCGCCTCATGTAAGACGACGTGGGAGGCTGTGAGCATGGGAGCTTTGAAGTTCATCGTCTGGACGGCTTGCGCGGTGGGGCTCGGCATCTTCCTGTCGACGGGGCAGGTGGACGGCAGGACGCCGCTGCAGCACATGGAGCGGAGCTGGAAGCGCGCCGTGAAGCCCGACACCGTGGATCGGATGAAGGAAGGGCTGGAGGACGCGTACGAGGACGCCAAGGGCG
Organism: Myxococcus guangdongensis; assembly: GCF_024198255.1. Lineage (NCBI taxonomy): Bacteria > Pseudomonadati > Myxococcota > Myxococcia > Myxococcales > Myxococcaceae > Myxococcus > Myxococcus guangdongensis. The sequence goes on along the minus strand of NZ_JAJVKW010000006.1, from coordinate 103,804 downwards.
CTGTCTCGCGCTCGACGGATGCGGCCCCGCGCGAGCGCATCAGCGCGGAGGACCGCGCGGCGGTCAACCGAATCATCGCCCAGAAGAAGTAGCCTGGCGGACAGGCCCGCTTCCGCGACACGACTCCCCTCCCTAGGTTGCACCCGGTGGATGGGCGGCGTCGGGGCGGAGGTGGGGCATGAACGGGGCTCCTTTCAACAGATTCGTGATTCTCGGCGCGCTCGTGTGCGCGCTGGCCACACCGGCAGAGGCCGCCGGTCGCGGCCGGCTGTGGCTCGAGGCCCAGAATCGTTCGATGAACAACCAGCGAGCCACCTTGAGCGAGGTGGCCCGACGGGCCATGCCCTCGGTGGTCTCCATCACCACGCGGCAGCTCAGTGACGAGACGCCCGCGGGCGAGGAGCCCCAGAAGGGCATCGGCTCCGGCTTCATCATCCACGCCGACGGCTACATCCTCACCAGCGCGCACGTGGTGGAGGGGGCCTCCGAGGTGATGGTCTCCGTGATGCACCCGCGCGGCTACGCGGAGGAGTACCCGGCCCGGGTGGTGGGCGAGGACAACCGCACCGACTGCGCGCTCTTGAAAATCGAGGCGCCGCGCCGGCTGCCGGTGCTGAAGCTCGCCTCCGCGTCCCACGTGCGCTCTGCGGACTGGATTGTCGTCATCGGCAATCCGTTCGGCCTGTCCCACTCGGTGACGGTGGGCGTGGTCAGCTACATGGGCCGCACGGACGTGACGCCCAACGGGCGCGACGGCGACTTCGACTACATGCAGATGGACGCCTCCATCAACCCGGGCAACTCAGGGGGGCCCGTGCTGGATTTGCACGGCGACGTGGTGGCGGTGGCCAACGCGGTGAACGTCGCGGGCCAGGGCATCGGCTTCGCCATCCCCATCGACATCGCGAAGACGGTGATTCCCCAGCTCAAGGCCCACGGGCGCGTGCGCCGGGGCTGGCTGGGCATCAGCGTGCAGGACTTCTCGCCGGAGGTGGCCGAGGAGTTCAACCTCCGCCAGGGGCCCGGCGTGGTGGTGACCGAGGTGGTGGAGGGCGGCCCGGGTGAGCGCGCGGGTCTGCACAGCGGGGACGTCATCATCGGGCTCGACACCCGCCGCGTGAAGCGGGCGCACACGCTGCGCTGGCAGGTGGCGGCCCGGGGCGTGGGCCACGACGTGCGGCTGCGCGTCCACCGGCTGGGCAAGCCGCTGTCCCTCAAGGTGAAGCTGGAGGAGATGCCGACCGAGCAGCCCGCCACCGCGCTGGCCGCCCACCGACAGGGGCGCCGGCCCGCTGGGGCCCAGTCCGTGCTGGACGACCTGCTGTCGCCCGTGCCCCGGAAGAAGGTGCAGCCTCCGGCCGCCCCGGAAGTCGAGCCGGACGGCTGGGGTTCCGAAGACGGCGCTCCGGCGCCCTGAGGCCGCCCCAAGCCCACACGGGTCTTCCCGCGTGTCCTTGCGTTCGGGTGGCATGGGCGCTAGACAGTGCGCCTTTTTCGTACCCGGCGGTTGGTCCACCCCGTGTGGCGCCGCGGTTCTCGCATCGTTTCGCAGGAGAGTTCCACAATGGCCGAGGCCACCCCGACGACCCAGAAGAAGCTCACCCACTGGCCCCGCACCTCGAAGGGCGGCGGCAAGAAGGCGTGCACCGTGGAGGGCTGCAAGCGCCCCTACCGCGCCAAGAGCTACTGCTTCTTCCACTTCAAGCAGTGGCGCCAGGGCGACCTGCCCCACTCGCGCTACCGCACCTGCTCCAAGCCGGAGTGCCGCATCAAGACGTTCAAGGCCGGCCTGTGCGAGAAGCACCACGGCGAGGCGTTCAAGAAGGACGCGGCGTAAGTCGTCCGCATCCGGCGCCGGGGGCGCGTGTCTCCCTCTCATGCAGGGAGCAGTCCCCCGCGCCACCGCGGCCTTGTCGTGCTGGAAGGACGTGAGCCTCCGCTCCGCCTCGCACCGGGCCCGCCGCACCCGACTCCACACCCCATCCGAAGAGGCATCCGCCGGACAGGGCTCCTCGCGAGACCCACGTCCGCGCGCGCCATGAGTCCCGTGTCGTGAGGTGTCCGCACGCCGCGTCCACGGTGCGCTCCGCGGCCCCCGCCTGCCGCACGCCCGGTCCTCAAGGTGCGTCCAGCGACGACGCCCTGCCCCCAGCGTCGAGCGCCCACATCGCGTCATGTCGGACGGTCTCCTGCTCCGCGGTGCGGGCGGGGCGACGGCGACCCGTCCTCGAAAACGAGGCGGGAAGATTCCCTGGCGGACACGTTGGGAGCACGACAACGGAGAGATGCTCCCGTGGACGCATGCCGCCGAGTTTCGCTGGTTGATCCTGAAGCAGATCGGTATATTCCCGCCCGTATGCGTCGCTGGCTCCCTGGGTTGCTCCTCTCGCTCGTCTCGGTCCTCACCGCTTGTGGCGGTGCGGGCACGCCCGCGCGCGCGACGATGAGCGTCCGTCAGGCCCTGACGCATCCGCCCGAGTTCATGGAGTTCGAGTCCCCCGCCACGCGGCTGGAGATGTTCCGCGAGGTGGCGCGGCAGTCGGACCTGGAGGCCGGGCAGGCGGCGCAGGCACTGGTGCTCTTCCCCATGAGCCAGGACGGCGAGCTGCTCGCGGCTCCGGGCTTCGACGCGCGCATGGACCTGTTCCAGGCGCCGGACGCGGGCAAGGGTCTGCAGTTGGTGCTGGATGCACGGGCGGGCGAGCGTTGGCCGGAAGACCGGCGCGAGAGCCTGCAGGGGCTGTCCGAGCGGGAGGCGGCGGAGCTGGTGGCCCGCACGCTGCTCGCGCACTGGGGCATCCAGCCCGAGAGTGCGGTGCAGGTGGACCGCGCGTCCGGAGCGCCCTACGCGGTCGCCTACGTGGACGGCATCCTGCGCATCAACCCGGCCTTCCTCTACCTGGCGGCGGCCTACGGTCCTGCTTCCATGCCGGCCGCGCTCCAGTAGAGTCCCGCGCCCGAAGCAGCCCCCTCTCCCTGCTGGACTTCACCTTCCCGAGGGGCGGGCCGCGAGGCGCCTTTGAATACCTCCGCACTTCACGCTCAGCTTCCCCTCACGCTCCGACAGGTGGACCTGTCGGCGCTCGGCCAGCACTACCGCGGCAAGGTCCGTGACACGTACCGGCAGGGCGACAGCCTGGTCCTGGTGACGACGGACCGGCTCTCCGCGTTCGACCACGTGCTCACCACCATCCCCTTCAAGGGCGAGGTGCTCAACCGGCTCGCGGCGTTCTGGTTCGAGCGCACGAAGCACATCTGCCCCAACCACGTGCTGGACGTGCCGGACGCCAACGTCACCGTGGCGCGCGCGTGCACGCCCTTCACGGTGGAGGTGGTGATTCGCGGCTACCTCACCGGCAGCCTGTGGCGCGACTACGAGAAGGGCACGCACACCGCCTACGGCCTGCCCTTCCCCGCGGGCCTGCGCAAGGACGAGGCCTTCCCCGCGCCCATCATCACCCCGTCCACCAAGGCCGAGTACGGCCAGCACGACGAGCCCATCTCCGAGCAGGAGATTCTCGCGCGCGGACTCGCCAGCCCCCGCGACTGGGCGCGAATCACCGAGGCGGCGCGCGGCCTGTTCCAGGAGGGCCAGAAGTGGGCGCGCACGCGCGGCCTCATCCTCGTCGATACCAAGTACGAGTTCGGCAAGGTGGGCGACGACATCTACGTCATCGACGAGATGCACACCCCGGACTCCAGCCGCTACTGGGTGGCGGACGAGTACGAGGCCCGCTTCGCCAAGGGCGAGGACCAGCGCATGCTGGACAAGGAGAACATCCGCCAGTGGCTCATCCGCGAGCGCGGCTTCTCCGGCCAGGGCACGCCGCCGGCCATCCCCGATGACGTGCGCGTGGAGCTGGCCACCAAGTACGTGGCGGCCTTCGAGCAGATCACCGGCACGTCGCTGACGCTCGAGCCGGGCAACGTGCACGAGCGAATCGAGCGGAACCTGCGCCAGAAGGGCTACCTGAAGTAGCCCCTCCAGCGCGCGGCCCGGAGCGCCCTACTCGCTCCGGCCGAAGACGCGGCGGAAGATGTCGTCCATGTGCCGCGTGTGATAGCCCGGGGAGAAGCAGTCGTTGATCTCCTCGGGCGTCATCATCTTCAGCAGGTCCGCGTCCGCGAGCAGCGCCTGCCGGAAGTCCACGCCCTGCTCGTAGAGCTTCATCGCGTTGCGCTGGACGATGACGTAGGCGGCCTGCCGGTCCATGCCCTTGCGCGCCAGCTCCAGCAAGAGCCGCTGCGAGTTCACCACGCCGCCGAGCAGCTCCAGGTTCTTCTTCATCTGCTCGGGGTAGACGCGCAGGTCCTCCATCAGCCGCGCGAAGCGCACCAGCATGAAGTCCGCGAGGATGGTGGCGTCCGGGCCGATGACGCGCTCCACGGACGAGTGCGAGATGTCGCGCTCGTGCCACAGCGCCACGTCCTCCATGGCGCTCACCGCGTAGCCGCGAAGCAGGCGCGCCAGGCCCGTGAGGTTCTCCGACAGGATGGGGTTGCGCTTGTGCGGCATCGCGCTGGAGCCCTTCTGTCCGGCGGTGAAGGGCTCCTCCGCCTCGCGCACCTCGGTGCGCTGCAGGTGGCGGATCTCCACCGCGAACTTCTCGATGCTCGCGCCCAGCAGCGCCAGCGCCGTGAAGAACTCGGCGTGCCTGTCACGCTGCACCACCTGGCTGGAGGCCGGGGCGTGCTTCAGGCCCAGCTTCGCGCAGACGCGCTCCTCCACGGCTGGAGGCAGGTGCGCGAAGGTGCCCACCGCGCCGGAGATCTTGCCCACGGCGATGCTCTCACGCGCGTGCAACAGGCGCGTGCGCGCGCGGCCCAGCTCGTCGTACCAGATGGCCAGCTTGTGGCCGAACGTCACTGGCTCCGCGTGGATGCCGTGGCTGCGGCCCATCTGCAGCGTGTGCTTGTGCTCGAAGGCGCGCTTCTCCACCGCGGCCCTCACCCGCTCCAAATCCTGGAGGATGAGGTCCACCGCGTCGCGCAGCGTCAGCGCCAGCGCCGTGTCCAGCACGTCCGAGGACGTCATGCCCAGGTGCAGCCAGCGCGCGCTGGGCCCCACCCGCTCCTCCATGAAGGTGAGGAAGGCGATGACGTCGTGCTTCGTGGTGCGCTCGATGTCCTCGATGCGCGCGGCGTCCTCGGGGGTGAAGTCCCCGGCGCGCGCGACGCAGTCCTCCAGCGCCTCGCGAGGGGCCAGCCCCGCCTCCACCATCCCCTCCAGCGCGGCGAGCTCCACGTCCCGCCAGCGGCGGTAGCGGGCCACGTCGGACCAGAGGTTGGACATCTCCTGTCGGCTGTATCGCGGAATCACTCGTAGACCTTCACGGCAAAGTCCTTCCGCGCCGCGAACCGGAGCAACTCCAGTACGGACTCGGAGGACGGACCCAACTTCCTGGCGGTGCTGAGGTTGACGGACAGGTCCAACCCCTCGGGCTGCGCCACCGCCAGCGCTCCCGGGTCGACCTTCTCGTGGATGATGCGGTTGGCCAGCCGCCCCGCCTGCAGGCCGATGGTCAACGGGCTGGGAGACAAGGCCAGCGTGGCGCCCTCCTTCACCTGACTGGGCGTGAGCGCGACGAGCGGCAGCCGCTTCGCGTGCGCGAACGCGATGAGCTCCTGCACCACGGCCGCGTTGCCCACCGTCTTGTCGGCGACCATCAGCATCGCGTCGACGCGACCCGCGGCGCCCTCGAGCGCCTTGGCCACCTTGCCCGGCGAGTCCACCTCCAGCGCGAGGATGGACAGGCCGCGCGAGGCGGCCGCGGCTTGAGCCAGCGCCACCGTGCTCGCGGAGAAGCGCGGGTCGTGCACCATGCCCACGCGCTTCGCCTTGGGTGCCACCGCGAGCAGCCCCTCCAGCTCCGGCCCCAAGTCGCTGGTGAGCGAGATGCCAGTGACGTTGGGGCCCTCCAGGCCGTACTTCTCGTAGTACGGCACCATGGCGAAGAGGACGGGCACGTCCTCGCCCAGCGAACGGCGCGCGGCGTTGGCGGCCAGCGGGCCCAGCGCCAGGATGAGCGCCGGCTTCTGCGCCGCCAGCTTCTTGAAGATGCGCGCGGCAGCGCCCGGGCTCTCGTCGAGCGTCATCTCCTGGACCTCGGCGCGCGCCTCCGCGGAGAAGCCCGCGAGCAGTGAGGTGTAGGGCGCCAGGTTCGCGGACTTCACCGCCACCACCTGTGGGCGGCTGCCCTTCTGGGCCCAGGCCAGCGAGGGCGCCAGGCAGAGCAGGAGCGCGAGGGCCAGGCGGCTCATGGCTGCGTGCTCGCGCAGCAGCGGAAGCCCACCGAAGGAGAGGCCTTCTCGGGGGGGCCGAAGGCGCGCGCGCTGCAACGCGACTCCGAGTAGTGCTCGCTGAAGGCGCCGCCCCGCTGGACGGCCCCCTTGTGCTCGATTCGGGCCTCGGTCCACTCGGCCGCGTTGCCGGAGAGGTCCATCACCCCATAGCCCGACACACAGCCCGGATACGTTCCGGAGGGTGCGAGCGCCGTCTCCGACTCGGCTCGATTGACCTTGGAGTTGCACTTGCCTGGAACGTAATCGTTGCCGTGCGGGAAGCGCGCGTGGCCCGGTCCCTTGCATGCTTTCTCCCACTCGTCTTCGCGGCACAGGCGCTTGTTCGCGGCCTCACACAGCGACTGGGCCTTCTCCCAGGTGACATTCACCGTGGGGCTCGCGCCTTGCTTGTTCGGATGCTCGAACTGGTCGATGCAGAAGGAGGCGAGCTGGACGCTCTCCAAGGGAGGCTCGTCCACCTTCGCCAGCTCGTCGTCCTTGGCCCGCCCGCGCCGCAAGGCCCCACCGCTCACCAACCGCATCTCCGGCGGGCACTTGTCCGCGAGCGCGACGACAGGTTGAGCCTCCGCCTCGGCGCCTTGAGCGCGCATGGCCGGGTCACTCGTCGGGACGGGCGACTTCGCCTTCGCGGCCTGTCGTGCCTCCCAATAACGCAGGAACAGGAACCCGCCTCCACCGCCCAGCGCGAGCCCGCCGACAATCAGCACCGCCATCCACAGGAACATCGAGCGACGCCGCGCGGCCGCGGACTTCCGGGGCCGGGTGGCGCGCTGGGTGGGCGCGATGCGCGCTCCCGAGACGACGGGCGAATCCATCGTGCGCGCGCCGGACATCGACGGTGAGCCATCCAAAGAGCGCGGCGCGGTGCGTGCGCCAGACATCGCCGGCGTGGTCTCCAACGTGCGGGCCGTCCGGATGCTCGGCACCACCGCCGCCGGCGCCGCGTCCAGCGTGCGCGCCAGCGGTCTGCCCGCGCCAGAGGGCGCGGAGCGGGGCCCCGAGTCGGAAGGCCCGGGCTCGCTCCCCTCCCCCGACGATGGCCCCCGCTGCGATGCGCGGGGTTGGGCCGAGGCCACCTGCCCCGAGCCCCGTGGCGGCGGACGCGCGGCGGGCTCCGAGCGACCCGACTGCGAGGCCTCCGAACGACCCGGCTGCGAGGGCTCCGCGGCCGGGGAGCGCGCGAAGACGATGGACTCCGGTGAGCCTCGTGCACCCGCCGGAGCGGCCGGCTCCGCGGCGGACGAGCGCGCGAAGATGACCGGCTCGGACGAGCCCCGCGAACCCGCGGCGGGAGCCGGCTCCGCGGCCGGGGAGCGCGCGAAGATGATGGACTCCGGCGAGCCCCGAGCTCCGGCGGGAGGCTCGGCGCGCGCGGGCTCGCTGGCGGCCTTCGCCGCGGACGCGGTGATGAACGGCAGCGCCTGCTCGGTGAGGTGCTGATGGGACGCGGTCGGATTGGCGCCGATGATGGCGGCCAGCGTCGCGGCGTCGAGCGGCTGGGTGGCGTCCGGAGGAGGCGGCTCCTCCTCGTGCGACGTGGCCCTGGGCGCGAGGCTCACGCTGCCCGTGGCCGCCGGCATCATGCCCGTGGGCACGGGCGGCGGAGGCCGGGCCGACATGCGGATGGCCGCGGCCTGCGCGGAGCCGGTGGGCGGAGGGACCCCGCGCACGCGCGTGACGACGGCGGGTGGTGAGCGCGAGAGGATGCTGGCGAACTCCGCGTGCAGCTCTCCGGCCGTCTTCGGCCGCGCCAGCGGGTTGATGTTCAGCGCGCGGCGGTAGAGCGCCTCGAACGACGTGGGCAGGTCCGAGTGCAGCGACGTCAGCCCCGGCACCACGCCCTCGGTGGGCACCAGTCCGGTGAGCATCTCGCCCATGATGACGCCCAGCGAGTACACGTCCATGCGCGTGTCCAGCTCACCGCCCGCCACGTACTCCGGCGCGATGTAGACATCCGCGCGGTGGCTCTTCTGCGCCTGGACGAAGGGAAGCTGCGGCACGGCGAGCCCCAGGCCGTAGTCCGTCACCTTCAGCAGGTCCGGCAGGACGATGACGTTCTCGGGCTTGAGGTCGGAGTGCGGCCCGAAGCGGTGGGCCGCGTCGAGCGCCGCCGCCATCTGCGCGAGCAGCGGCTCCACGTCCTTGAGGGAGAAGAGCTGCCCACGCGAGGCGCGCTGCTCCATCATCCGCCGCAGCGTCATGCCCTCCAAGAGCTGCATGGTGAAGAAGGGCCGCTCGTTGTCGAGCCCCTCCTCGTAGACGCGCAGCAGGTTCGGGTGGTTGAGCTTCTTGCCCACCCGCATGGAGAACGAGAACTGGGTGCGCTCCTCGGGCTGTTGGACCAGGCGCGGGTGCACCGTCTTCAGGGCGACCTCGACGTCGATCTCCTGGTCCTGCGCGCGGAAGACGAAGCCCATGGGGCCGGAGCCCACCACCTCCTGGATGGCGTAGCGGCCGGCGAGGACGTCCCCCGGCTTGTAGGGGGCGCCTTCCAACCCACGCTTGCGAGCGGCGCCGGCCGCCTGGCGGGCGGTCGCGTCGTACTTCATCCCGCAGGTGGGACAGGTGTCGGTCGTCTCGGGGACGTGGCTGCCGCAGCGGTAGCAGAGCAAAGCAGTCGGACTCCAGGGGCCGGTCGAGGGAGGACCGCAGGCGGGGACGCGGTCCAGGCCTCATATTCTGCACGCTCCCCTGTCATCAAGGAACGATGCCGGAGGCTTCCGACGAAGGACCTACCGGCCGGTGGAGCCGAAACCATTTCCGCCCCGCGCCGTCGCGTCGAGGACCTCGACTTCCGAGAGACTGACGGTGGTCACCGGCGCCACCACCAGTTGGGCCACCCGGTCGCCCCGACGCAGGGTGAAGGGCTCGTTGGAGAGGTTGACCAGGATGACCTGCACCTCCCCCCGGTAGTCCGCGTCCACCGTCCCCGGCGCGTTGAGCAGCGTCACCCCGTGGCGCAGCGCCAGCCCGGAGCGGGGCCGCACCTGCCCCTCGTAACCGGGGGGCAACCCCAGCGCGAGCCCCGTGGGGACCGCCATCCGCTCCAGGGGCCCGAGCACCCGCTCCCCGTCGATGTCGGCGCGCAGGTCCAGCCCGGCGGCGAGCTCCGTCTCATAGCGGGGAAGCGGCAAGGGCTCCGGGTGCGCCCGCACACGGCGCACCTGAACAATCAAGGGCGAGACCATGGCGCGGATGTACCACACCCCTGCCCCGTCTCCAGTTCCCGTGCCGACGTCACGGGTTGTCCCGGGAAGGGACGACAGGCCTGGGGAGCCTTTCAGGTCCGCAAGCGCGTCCCCAGCGGGCTCAGGGCGCGGTGTCCTGGGACATGGCGCGCACCGTCGCGCGGAACTTGAGCGGGTCCACGGGACGGGAGGCCAGCTCGAGCTGATAGTGGAGATGAGGCCCGGTGGAGCGCCCGGTGTTGCCAGAGCGGGCGATGAGCTGCCCCCGCGTCACCTTGTCCCCCACCCGCACCAGCAGCTCCGAGTTGTGGCAGTACGCCGTCGTCACCCCGCGCCCGTGGTCCAGGACGAGGACGCGGCCATTCACCGAGTCCTCGCTCGCGCGCCGCACCACGGCCTCGGCCACCGCCGAGACCTCCGTGCCGACGGGCACGCCCAGGTCCACGCCCGTGTGCATCTTCCGGGTGCCCAGCACCGGGTGGTTGCGCTCGCCAAAGGGACTCGTCACCCGGGCGCTCTCGTGCACGGGCCAGCCCAGGCCGAACGTCGTGGCCAGGGCCAAGGCCTGCGCCGCGCCGACGGACGCGCCCTCGAAGCCGGGAGGCAGTTGGCGGCTCAGCGACTCCAGCGTCGGAGCGCTCCCCTCCGCCTCCACGCGCTCCACGGCATAGCGCGCGGGGACGCGTCCGACGAAGAGGGCCGCGAGCCGCGCCTCCTCCCGGGGGAAGTCACCCGCCAGCGCCGCATGAAGCCTGCGCGCGGCGCGGGGACCCTCGACCGGGTCCAACAGCGTCGTCATCGGGATGCCCAGCTCCTGGGCCAGCGCCGCCGAGGGCTCGCGTGCCCGCGCATCCAGCCCCTTCAGCGCGAGGTGCGTGCCCCACGCCAGGGCCTCTGCATCCGTCAGCGGGCGCACGATGGAGATTTCGGGCGCGAGCACTGGCGCCGCCAGCGACGTGCCCGTGACGCCGTCGTAGTACGCGAGCAGCGGGCGGGCGGTGCTCTTCGTGGAGAAGGCCCACGCGGAGGCCTTGCGCACCAGCGCGCCCGCGGGCGTGTGGTGGTACGCCGTCCACACGCACAGCACCGCCATCACGAAGTCCAGCAGTCCTCGGGCCTGGCGCGGAAACATGGCGAGCCCCTAGCGAAGGAAGGACAGCAGTGGAGAGGCGTCCAGCACGGCGGCCACCGCCAGCGGCGCCACCACCGCGCACCCCAGCAAGCCCCGGGTGAAGGCCTTGCGTCCGGACACGTTCGCGCAGGCCTCGTCCGCGTGCTGGAGGTTTCGCAGCACCGCGCGCCAGCCCAGCGTGGCCAGCACTCCCACCAGCACCACGAGCGCCAGTCCCCGCGCGCCCCAATCCGCCACCTGGTCTCCCATCAGCTCGCGCCAGGACAGGTACACCGTGCCCTGGAGGAGCCGCGCCACCGTGCACGCGCCCGCCACCACCACCGCCGCCGTGGACAAGGGCCTGAGCCACCGCATGGGCGTGGGCTGGCGCAGACATCGCCGCAACAACGCGCGCCACGAGGGCTGGGCCTGCGTCCCCTCCAGCGCCACGCGCCACGCCTCCGCGGGCCTCGCGGCCGCCGCCTCGCGGTAGCCCAGCGCGGGCAGCGCCAGCAACAGGTCCGCGGCCAGCTCCCACAGCAGGGCCAGGGCGCGCGCAATCTCCGTGCGCAGCTCCAGCGACACCCACTCCACCATGGGCGCCGTCAAATCAGAGCGGCCCACCAGCCCGTCGAAGGCCGCGTCCGCGCGGTCCACCAGCGACAGCAGTCGGTCATCCAGCGTGTCCGCCGCCGCGTGCACGCCCACCGCGACGAGCGCGAGCAGCCCCAACGGCATGAACGCCCACCGGAAGGCCCCCAACAGGCGCGAGACGTCGGTGACGAATCCAGTGGAGCTCGACGGTGGAGCGGGTGGCAACAAGGCCTCCAGGAAGCGGGGCTCGCACCTCCAACGCACGCGCCCCCCGTCCAGGTCTAAGCCAGTCTCCCCAGAAACGAAAACACCCCCTCCCGCGCGAGTGGCGGAAGGGGGTGCGAGGCTGCCCGGAGGCCTTACGAGCGGGCCCGGGTGCCCAGGGGCATCACGCCTTGGCGTTGGGCTGCGTGGCCTCGGGAGACGGCTGGGCGGCGACCGCGTCGGCCGCGCCCTGCTGGGCCGCCGCGCGCTCCGCCATCGCCTCCTTGCGCGACAGGCGGATCTTGCCCGTCTTGTCGATGCTGACCACCTTCACCAGCACCTCGTCGCCCTCCTTCAGCACGTCGGAGACGCTCTTGACGCGCTTGTCGGACAGCTCGGAGATGTGGATGAGGCCGTCGGTGCCCGGGAACAGCTCCACGAAGGCGCCGAACTCGGCGATCTTCCGCACCGTGCCCGTGTAGATCTTCCCGATCTCCGCCTCGCGGGTCAGCGCCTGGATCATCGCGATGGCGGCCTTCACGGCCTCGCCGTTCGCGCTGGCGATGTCCACCCGGCCGGAGTCCTCGATGTTAATCGCCGCGCCGGTGCGCGCGATGATGTCCTTGATGACCTTGCCGCCCGGCCCGATGACGTTCTTGATGAACTCGGGGCGAATCTGGATGGTGGTGATGCGAGGAGCGTACTGGCTGATCTCCTTGCGCGGCTGCGCCAGCGTCTTGAGCATCTCCTCCAGGATGTGGATGCGGCCCTGACGCGCCTGCTCCAGCGCCCGGCTCATGATCTCCGTGGTGAGGCCGGTGATCTTGATGTCCATCTGGATGGAGGTGATGCCCTTGGTGGTGCCGCACACCTTGAAGTCCATGTCGCCCAGGTGGTCCTCGTCACCGAGGATGTCCGACAGGATGGCGATCTTCTCGCCCTCCTTCACCAGGCCCATGGCGATGCCGGCGACCGGCGACTTGATGGGGACGCCCGCGTCCATCAGCGCCAGCGTGCCACCGCACACCGAGGCCATGGACGAGGAGCCGTTGGACTCGAGGATGTCCGAGACGAGGCGCACCGTGTACGGGAACGACTCGCTCTTGGGCACCATGTTGCGCAGCGCGCGCTCCGCCAGCGCGCCGTGGCCGATTTCACGGCGGCCCGGGCCGCGCAGCGGCTTGGTCTCGTTCACGCTGAACGGGGGGAAGTTGTAGTGCAGCATGAAGCGCTTGAAGGACATGCCTCCGAGCATCTCCAGGCGCTGCTCGTCCTCGCTGGTGCCCAGCGTCGCCACCACGAGCGCCTGCGTCTCGCCGCGGGTGAACACCGCGCTGCCGTGGGTGCGCGGGAGCACGCCCACTTCACACGTGATCGTGCGGACCACGTCGTGGCCACGGTCGCCGATGCGGCCACCGTTGACCGTCATCTCGCGCATGTGCTCGTACTTGAGGTCTTCCACCACCTGCTTGGCGTGCTTCTCCACCAGCGGCGAGTAGGCCTCCGCGAGCTGCTCCTTGAGCTTGGCGAGCGTCTCCTTCTTCGTCTTGGAGAGCGACTCGTAGCGCGCGCCCTTCTCCTTGATGGCGTAGCCGGCCTTGATGCCGTCCATCGCCAGCTCGCGCACCTTGCCGCGCAGGCCCTCGTCCACGGAGGCCGGCTTGTCGAACGAGCGCACCTGCTTGTTCAGCGCGCGGCGCAGCTCGTCCTGCAGGTCCAGCGCGGGCTGGGCGGACTGGAAGCCGAACTCCAGCGCCGCGACCATGTCGGGCTCGGAGACCTCCTCCGCGCCACCCTCCACCATGACGATGGCCTTGCGGCTGACCGCCATGACCAGGTCCAAATCACTCTGCTCACGCTGCTTCGCGGTGGGGTTGGCCACCAGCTGACCGCCCACGCGGCCCACGCGGATGCCGGCGAGGGGGCCGTCGAACGGGATGTCCGACACCCACAGCGCCGCGGAGGCGCCGGTGATGCCGTGCACGTCCCCCTCGTTCTCCGGGTCCGCGGAGATGACGCTGGCGATGATCTGCGTCTCGTACGCGTAGCCTTCCGGGAACAGCGGACGCATGGAGCGGTCCACGATGCGGCTGGCCAGCGTCTCCTTCTCCGTCAGCCGGCCCTCGCGCTTGAAGTAGCTGCCGGGGATGCGACCCGCCGAGTACAGCTTCTCCTGGTACTCCACCGTCAGCGGCAGGAAGTCGATGTCCTTCTTCTCCCGCGCGCTCACCGCCGTCACGAGCAGCATGGTGTCGCCATAGCGGACCACCACGGAGCCATCGGCCTGCTTGGCCAGACGGCCCGTCTCGATGCTCAGCTCGCTCTCGCCAATCTTGACGCTCTTCTTCAGCATGTCCTTGCCTCGGTATTTCTTCGGGCGAGGACCCCACCGCACGCACCCGGTCCGACACAATGGACCAGGCACCCCGGGAGGGCCCTCGGGGTGTATGAGCGGTCGCCAAGGCCCGAAAAGGCACATGACAGGCAACCGCCAGCCTGTACTGCGGAAGGGCGCTTGCGGAGCGCCGGAGGGATGTCTCGGAACTTTTGATCCCTGATCGCACCGGCCGACCTCGCACCCCAGGTCAGCCGGTCCGAACGGAAACCAAAACCTCCGACGGCACCACTCCCTCGCCCGCCACCACCCACCGCGACTCAACTGCTTCGTCCTTCTCAAACGCGCGGGGCGCTGGTTGAACCAGCGCCCCGTTTGCTGCCGAGATGCCTACTTGCGTATGCCGAGGCCCTCGATGAGCTTCTTGTAGCGGGTGACGTCCTTCGACTTCAGGTAGTCCAGAAGCCGACGACGCTGACCGACCAGCTTCAGCAGACCGCGGCGGGAGTGGTGGTCCTTCTTGTGCGTCTTGAAGTGCTCGGTGAGCATGTTGATGCGCTCGGACAGCAGCGCCACCTGCACCTCGGGGGACCCGGTGTCAGACTCGTGGGTCCTGAACTTCGTCACCAGCTCCGACTTGCGCTCCTGATGCAGCGACATGTGATTCTCGTCCTTCTGTCCCGCTCCGGCGTGGATACCACTTGAGTCACCCAGGTCCGCGGAGGGGTACAGACCGGGTCTCATGCTCATGCTTCTAACGAGCGGGGGGCTTATAAGCTTCACCCTACCCAGGGTCAACCTTGGACGCCTGCCCGTGCGCCCCCCGGCCCTGGGAGCGTGAGAAGACGCACAACCCAGGGCGACGGACGTCTAGACGAGCACCCGCAGGTAGCGGAGCCGCCCCCCCACGCCCTCGGCCACGGCGAGCAGCGCGCCGTCCGGTCCCATCACCCGCACGCGCCCCGGCTTGAGCGAGGCGGGCACCTCCACCGGGACGCCGTGGGAGACCCGGCGCGCCTCGTCCGCGTTCACCCGCACCTCGGGCATGTCCACCAGCGCGTCGGAGAGCGACACCAGCCGGGGGGCCAGGAGGCCCTCCTTCGCCAGGGACGCCACGTCCGTCAGGGGCAGCGCCCGCGCCAGCGTGAAGGGCCCGCTGGAGGTGCGACGCAGCGCTTCCAGGTGCGCCCCGCAGCCCAGCGCGCGGCCCAGATCGAAAGCCAGGGTGCGCACGAAGAAGCCCTTGGAGCAACGCACGGACAGGTGGAGCCGGTCCGCGGAGAAGTCGCGCAGCACCAGCTCGTACACCGTCACCTGCCGGGCGGCGCGCTCCACCTCTTCACCCGCGCGGGCCAGCTCGTACAGCCGCTTGCCGGCCACCTTCACCGCCGAATACATGGGCGGAACCTGCTCGAAGGGCCCCCGGAAGCGCGCGAGCGCGGCCTCCAGCAGCGCGGGCGTCAGCGAGGGCACAGGCGCCCGGGCCGTCACCTGGCCTTCCGCGTCCTGGGTGTCCGTCTCCGCGCCCAGGCGCACCGTGGCGTCGTAGGCCTTGTCGCCTTCGGTGATGAAGCCCGCGACCTTGGTGGCCTCCCCCAGACACAGGGGCAGCACCCCGGTGGCCATGGGGTCCAAGGTCCCCGTGTGGCCCACCTTCTTCAGCTTGAGCAGTGAGCGCACCTGTCGCACCACGTCGAAGGACGTGGGGCCAGTGGGCTTGTCGATGACGAGGACGCCGTCCATGTCCGCTCAATATTGTGGGGCTGGCGCCAGAACTACCAGCCTTCCTTGCTCCGGACCTCGCGCAGCAGACGGTCGATCTTGTCTCCCTCGCCGACCGACTCGTCGAAGGAGAAGAAGACCTCGGGCGACACCCGCAGGTTCACGGCCTCCGTGACGGCGCGGCGCACGAAGCCCTTGGCCGCCTCCAGCCCCTTTTGCGTCTCGGAGCGCTCCTCCGCCGTGCCCATCATCGAATAGAAGACACGGGCCACGCGAAGGTCCGGGGAGACCTTCACGCCGGTAATCGTGATGAAGCCGATGCGGGGGTCCCTCAGCTCGCCCCTCGCGAGCAGGGCCCCGAGGGCCGCCTGGATTTCCTGCCCCACTCGCTCAGGTCGGGAATGCGTCGTCATTTCTTCTCCCAGTCTCGCGGGTTGCGCAGGGCGCGGGCTCGAACCCGTGCCTCGTCCAGCGTCATCCGTCCACCGCCCGACGGAGACGGGCGGCCCGTACCGGGGCCACCGTCGTTGTCGCCGTCATGACGGCGCTCCCAATCTCCCAGCCCCTCGGCTTCCGCCAACGAAGCCCGCTCACCCCTGAGGAAGCGGGCAATCGCCGCCTCCGACTCGGCCGCCGCCTCCTCCGGAGACAGCGCCTCGTCCTCCTCGTCCAACACCTGCCGCGCGGACTTCGCCCCGAGCGAGGAAGCCTGCGAAGGGCCTCCCGCGAAGAGCTGGTCTCCGAAGGCGAGTATCTCCGTCTCCCGCGACATCAGCGGGGCGACGTACATCTCCTCGATGAAGTGGATGACCTTCTCGAGCTGCTCGTCCACATGGCGGCGTTCATTGCCCACCACCGAGAGAGCGAGCGTGGCCTTCTGCCAGAGGTCTTGGTCCTCCACCTCCGCCATGGCCACATTGAAGCGAGCCTTCACCCGGTCCATCACCCGGCGGAGCACCTGCCGCTTCGACTTCAGCGAGCCGCTCTCCGGAATCTGGAGGGTCAGACGTGCGACACCCACGAACATGCCAATCCCCCGGCCTCGGGAGACCGCGCGAAGCCGCGAGGTCTCCCGGGCGAAACCACTCCGGGAAGGTGGGGCCTTCCCGGAGGCGAAGAGGACTCGGTCGAGCTGTGACTAGGTGAGGCTCTGCCGGGTCTCCTCGATCTCGTAGGCCTCGATGATGTCGCCGGCCTTGAGGTCATTGAAGCTCTCGATGCCGATACCGCACTCGAAGCCCTGCGCGACCTCCTTGACGTCGTCCTTGAAGCGCCGCAGCGACGCCATCTTGCCGGAGAACAGCTGCTTGTTCTCGCGCATGAGGCGAACGAAGGCGCCACGCTTCATCACACCATCCAGCACCGCCGCGCCGGCGATGGTGCCCAGGCGGGGGACGTTGAAGGTGTTGCGGACCTCCGCGCGGCCCAGCTTCTTCTCCGTGCGGATGGGCTCCAGCAGGCCCTCCATCTGCGAGCGCACCCCATCGATGAGCTCGTAGATGATGGAGTAGCTCTGCAGGGTGACTTCCTGCGCCTTGGCCGCGGCCTCCGCGCCGGACTCCGGGTTCACGTTGAAGCCGAGCACCACGCCCTTGGAGGCGGCCGCCCGCATCACGTCGCCCTCGGTGATGGCGCCCACGCCCGTGTGGACGATCTCCACCTTGACCTTGTGCGTGGACAGCTTCTGGACGGCCTGCTTGACGGCCTCCGCCGAGCCCTGCACGTCCGCCTTGATGACGACGCGCAGCTCCTTGGGTCCACCGCCCGCCTTCGTCTTGGCGAACAGCTGCTCCAGGGACTCGCGGCTGACCTTGGACAGCTCGGTCTGCCGCTCCTTCATGTTGCGGTGCTCGGCGATCTGCTTGGCCGCCTTTTCGTCCGCCACCACGTTGATGGCGTCGCCCGCGCTGGGGACACCGGACAGGCCGATGACCTCCGCGCAGTAGCCCGGCTTGACTTCCTTCACCTGCTCGCCACGGCTGTTGTTCATCGCGCGAACACGGCCGTAGTGCGAGCCGGTGACGACGGCGTCGCCCAGCTTGAGCGTGCCCTCCTGCACCAGCACCGTGGCCACCGGGCCACGGCCGCGGTCCAGCTTGGCCTCGATGATGGCGCCGACCGACGGACGGTTCGGGTTGGACGTGAGCTCGAGGACCTCGGCCTGCAGCGCCAGGTTCTCCAGCAGCAGGTCCAGGTTCTGCTTCGTCTTGGCCGACACGGGCACCATGATGGTGTCGCCGCCCCACTCTTCCGGGGTGAGCTCGTGGTTGGCCAGGTCTTTCTTCACGCGGTCCGGGTTGGCGCCGGGCACGTCCATCTTGTTGATGGCGACGACGATGGGCACCTCGGCCGCCTTCGCGTGCTTGATGGCCTCCACCGTCTGCGGCATCACGCCGTCGTCGGCGGCCACCACCAGCACCACGATGTCCGTCACGTTGGCGCCGCGGGCGCGCATGGACGTGAAGGCCTCGTGACCCGGGGTATCCAGGAAGGTGACGTCACCGCGCGCGGTGGTGATGCTGTACGCGCCGATGTGCTGGGTGATGCCGCCCGCCTCGCCCGACGCCACGTTGGCGCTGCGGATGGCGTCCAGGAGGCTCGTCTTGCCGTGGTCGACGTGGCCCATGATGGTGACGACCGGCGGGCGCGGACGCTCGTCCTCGGGACGGGCCTCCACCTCGGGCAGGTAGTCCTCCACCTCGAAGCCCACGCGCTCGACCTTCCACCCGTAGTCGGTGGCGAGGATCTCCGCGGTGTCGGCGTCCACCATCTGGTTCGCCGTGGCCATCTTCCCCTGGCCCATCAGCTTCTTGATGATCTCCGCGGTGCGCACACCCATGCGCTGGCCCAGGTCGGACACGGAGATGCCCTCCTGCAGCTTGATGACCTTCTTCTCCTCGGCCATCTGGGTGATCTGCGTCTTGGCGCCCTTCTTCGTGGGCTTGCGCTTCTTGCCACGGATGGGGATGGTGACGCGGCCCCAGACCATGTCCGTCAGTTCCTGCTTGGACACGCTGGTCGTATCGCCACTGGTGCGCTTGCGCTGGCCCCGCTCCTTGTTCTTGGAGACGTCCACCAGCTCGCGGCCACGGCCGAGGTGGTCCGGGACCACCTTGTACTCACGCCGCTCGGGGATGCCCGCGCGGCCCGGCGCCATGGGGTACTGCTTGGCCTGACCCGCGGTGGGCGTCACGCGCCGCACCTGGATGAGCGGGCGCGAGATGACGACGGCCTGCGTGGCCGTGGGCCGCGCCTGGCCACCCGTCGGGGTCACCTGCGCGTGGGGAACACCGCCCACCATGATGGTGGGACCCTGGGGCGCCGCCGTGCCGCCGGCCGAGGCCTGCGCCGTCGGAGACGTGCTGGGACGCACCGGGCCCTGGCCGGGACGCGCGCCCTGGCCCTGGTACGACGGATAGCTGGGACGACCGCCCGGACCACCGGGACGCCCACCCGGACCGCCCGGACCACCGGGACGTCCACCCGGACCGCCCGGACCACCGGGACGTCCACCCGGACCACCCGGACCACCGGGACGTCCACCCGGACCACCGGGGCCGCCCGGGCGATTGCCCGGAGGACCGCTCCGCTGCCCATAGCCCGGCGCGGGGCCTCGGGACACGACCGTCGCGGACGAAGACGGGGAGGAAGGCGTCCGGACAGTCGGCGGAACCGGCGAG
Source organism: Myxococcus guangdongensis (assembly GCF_024198255.1). Lineage (NCBI taxonomy): Bacteria > Pseudomonadati > Myxococcota > Myxococcia > Myxococcales > Myxococcaceae > Myxococcus > Myxococcus guangdongensis. The sequence goes on along the minus strand of NZ_JAJVKW010000006.1, from coordinate 84,667 downwards.
CGCGGAGGGGGTTGGGGCAAGTGGGTACTCTCCTGAGAAGGGGGACGAGGCTGCGCGGCGGCAGCGGGAGGGGCGACAGGCGCGCGAGGCGCCTCGACCGGGGCCTTGGGGGCCTCGGCTGCGACAGGGGGTGCGACGGGCGCGGGCGACTCGGCCACCGGGGTGGCGGGCGGAGTCACGGGCGCGGCGGCGACGGGAGCCGTCTCCGCCACGGGGGCGGGAGCCGACTCGACGACGGGAGCGGGCGGCTCGACGTGGCGAGGGGGCTCCTCGACGGTCGGCGCAGCCGCTTCGATGGTGTGGGTGGCGGCCTGGGGCGGAGCCTCGGGCGGCGCGGACTCGGGCACACCTTCGTACCCGGCATCGGCCGACTGGGACTCGAAACCCCCGTCACCGGGCGAACCCGCGGGCGGGCCCACCTTGCGGCGCACCACGAACCCCTTCGCCGTCACGGGGGGCGCGGCCTGCTTCGGCTTGCGCTTGTCCAGGATCTTCTGGACGGCGGCGGTCGCCTGGTCGTCATCGAGGGAGGACGAATGGCTCTTGACGTCGTACCCGAGCGCGGACAGCTCGTTTACGACCTCCTTGTTGTCGAGCTCAATGCCGTGGCCCTTGAGCTCCTTGGCGATTTCGTGGACGCGCTTCTTCGACATATTGCCCTTGTTGGCCTGCCGCACCCGGCGACTCCGGGGCGCAGCACCCTAGCTCAAACCCGAAAATGTGTGCGAGTGGTCCTTAACACCCACTCCCCCCCAACACCCCTCCGCCCTCATGGCGCAGGCTGCTCTGCCTACCCGAGCTGCGACGGGTCTAACAACCCCGCCTTCCCGCGAAAGGCTCTTGCAAATGCCTTCCGCTTCAGCGCTGCCGTCATGCAACCGACACCGCACAGGTAGGCGCCCCGTCCGGGCAGCCGCCGCTCCCTGTCCACCACGATGGCGCCCCCGGGGCCTACCACGAACCGGGTGAGCTCTGCTTGCGGTCGCTTGGACCCGCATCCGACGCACATCCGGACCGGGCCTGACTCCGCGCTTGTTGCTGGCTCCGAGCGGCCAGTCGGGCGCCCCACGTCCCCTCTCCTCTTCTAGCTTACGGCGACTTGGTGGCTTCCGCGCCACCGTCCAGGGTCGCCGCCGAAATACCGCGCTCGGCGTTCAGCTCCGCGCGCAGCTTGGCCTCCTCCACCAGGTAGTTCTCCGCCGCGCTCTTGAGCTGGCGGGCCTTCTTGATGCCCACACCCGGGACGTCGCCCAGCTTCGCGAGGTCCTTCTCGTTGGCGATGTCCTCCACCGTGCGGTAGCCGGACGACTGCAGCTGCTCGATGGTCTTCTCGCCAACGCCGCGCACGCGCGCCATCCGCTCGGACTGGTTCAGCTCGTCGGGGTGGCGGCGCGCCTCGGCGATGCGGGCCTGCTCCCTTTCATAATCCATGCGGGACAGCTCCGCCTGGTCTTCGACCATCCGCTTCCGGGCGGCCTCCTGCATGGAGGGCACGCGGGCGGGATCCACGCCGGGGATCTGCGCCAGCATCTCCGCGTTGGCCTCGGCCACGTCCCGGGCCTGGCGGAAGCCATGCGCGTAGAGCGTCTCCACCAGCATCTCGTTGACGCCCGGCAGCGCGCCCAGCGAGCGGCTGGCGAACTCGCGCATCTCCCGCACGCGGCTCTCGCTGTTGATGTCCAGCTTCCAGCCCGTCAGCTGGGCCGCCAGGCGCACGTTCTGGCCGCGACGGCCGATGGCCAGGCTGAGCTGGTCGTCCGGGACGATGAGCTCCATGGCGTGGTTGGCCTCGTCGATGATGACGCGGCTGACCTCCGCGGGGGCCAGGGCCGAGCACACGAAGCGCGCCGGATCCTCATCGTACGGGACGATGTCGATCTTCTCCCCGCGCAGCTCCTGCACCACCGCCTGCACGCGGCTGCCCTTCATGCCCACGCACGCGCCCACCGGGTCCACGTCGGAGTCCCGGCTGGAGACGGCGATCTTGGCGCGGCCACCCGGCTCGCGCGCGGCGGCCTCGATGACGACGATGCCCTCGGCGATTTCGGGCACCTCCATCTCGAACAGCTTGGTGAGCAGGTTCACGGACGCGCGGGACAGGACGATCTGCGGGCCCTTGGACTCGCGCAGCACGTCCAGCACGTAGGCCTGGACGCGGTCGCCGGGGCGGTACGTCTCACGCGGGACCTGCTCGCGCACCGGCAGGACGGCCTCGGCGCGGCCCAGGTCCACGATGATGTTGCCGCGCTCGAACCGGCGGGCGATGCCGGTGACGATCTCGTTCTTGCGGTCCTTGTACTCGTTGAAGACGTTCTCGCGCTCGGCGTCGCGGGTGCGCTGCAGGATGACCTGCTTGGCCGTCTGCGCGGCGATGCGGCCGAAGCCGCGGCGGAAGGTCTTCAGGCGCAGGATGTCGCCGTACTGGTCGTCCTGGGCCTTGGCCTCGTTGGCGTCCTCGTCCCGGTAGAAGATCTGGAAGACGAGCTCGTCGCCGGGCTCCACCTCCATGCCCTTCTTGTGGGACTCACCGAGGGTGATCTGGTTCACCGCCTGCACGGGGTCGGTGATCTCCTCCACCACGGTGATGGCCTGGAACAGCTCCACCACGCCCTTCTCGGGGTCGTACTTGGCCTCGAGGTTGCGGTCCTGGCCAAAGTGCTTCTTGGCCGCGGTCTTCATCGCATCCTCGAGGGTGGCAATCAGCACAGCCCGGTCGATGCCCTTGTCCTTGGCGACCTGGTCCAGGACGAGGTTGAGGTTGACGCTCGGGTTGGCTTGCTGCGTGGGCATGGTCTTCTCCTGAATGGGCCACGGGCCCCCCGCGCGGCAGGGTGCCCTGTATGTCGACGTCTAGAACTCGAACTCCAGGTTCGCCTTCGCGATGTCCTTGAAGAGGATGTGGAAGGTTCCGGCGCCTTCCACCTCCACCGAGATGCCGTCGCCCGCCACCCCGGCCAGCGTGCCGGCGAAGTTCTTGCGCGGAGGCTCGCCCAACGGTCCGAAGGTCTTCACCTTCACCCGCTGACCGACCACCCGCTCGAAGTGCGCCGGCTTCTTCAGCGGCCGGTCCACACCAGGGCTGGAGACCTCGAGGCTGTACTCGTGGGGGATGAAGTCCTCCACGTCCAGCATCGGGTCCACCGCGCGGGAAACCTGACTGCACTCGTCCAGTCCCACCCGGCCCCCTGGCTTGTCGATGAAGAGCCGAAGCACCCACCCCTCGCGCTCCCGGACGAACTCCAGGTCCACGAGCTCCAGGCCCTCGCCCGCAACGATGGGGTCGAGCACCGCGCTCGCCCGCTCCTCCACCGTCTGCTTGAGGTTCTTCTCCGACATAACCGGGAAACCAGACTCCAAAAACGCGAAAAGCGGGCACGGCGGCCCACTTTTCGAGGTGCACATCGAAAAATGTCGGGCGCGTCCGTAACACACCCCCCAGAGGGGTGTAAAGGAAGGACGCTCCCTCTCGGGCCCCTTGAAACCTGCCCAACAGGACCAGGAATTCCCAGGGGTTCCATGCGCGGGACGGGCGTTATAACGGGCCCATGCACCTCATCGCCGCCGCCCAGATGGTGTCCACCGCGGACAAGGCCCACAACCTGGAAGTCGCCACCCGGCTCGTCCGACGGGCCAGTGAGCTGGGCGCCCGGCTGGTGGGCCTGCCAGAGAACTTCTCCTGGATGGGGCCAGAGGCCGAGCGCGCGGGCGCCGCGGAGACGCTGGAGGGCCCCACCCTGTCCCGGATGGCGCAGTTGGCCCGGGAGCTGAAAGTGACGCTGCTGTCCGGCAGCGTCCTGGAGGCGGGGGCGCCCGGCGGTCGGCTCTACAACACCAGCGTCCTGTTCGGGCCCGAGGGTGAGCGCCTGGGCGTCTACCGCAAGATGCACCTGTTCGACGTGGAGGTAGGCGATGGTGCGACCTACCAGGAGTCCGCGGCGGTCGCGCCCGGGACGGATGTGGTGGCGGCGGATACACCGGTGGGTCGGCTGGGGATGTCCATCTGCTACGACCTGCGCTTCCCGGAGCTCTACCGGCGGCTGTCGAAGGATGGGGCGACGCTGCTGGCCGTCCCCGCGGCATTCACGATGATGACCGGGAAGGACCACTGGGAGGTGCTGCTGCGGGCTCGGGCCATCGAGAACCAGGCGTACGTGCTGGCGCCCGCCCAGGGAGGCCGGCACTCGGCGCAGCGGCTCACGTATGGCCACGCCATGGTGGTGGACCCGTGGGGGCTGGTGACGGCGCGCGCCTCGGAGGGCGAGGGACTGGCCGTGGCGCCGGTCGACCCTGAGCTCCTGAACCGAATCCGACGCGACCTGCCCTGCCTGCGACACCGCCGATTGGATTAGCCTGGGATTCTCGTGAATGGTCGACCCTGGCTTCCCATGCTGCTCGTGCTCGCGCTCCCGGCTTCACCGCTCGGCTGCACCGCCGAGGATGCGCCCGCCATGCCCGCGGCGACGCAAGCGCCGGCGCCCGTGCCGCGCGCGCACCTGCGGGGGCTGAAGGGCAACGTCCAAATCAAGCGCGCCACCGCCGACGAGTGGAGCACCGCCAGCGACGGCGTGCCCCTCTTCGAGAACGACAAGGTCCGCACCGAGGCGGGCGCGGGCGCGGACCTGGTCTTCACGGCCAGCGACAGCAAGGCCACCACCAGCACCGTGCACCTGGGCGGTGACTCGCTCATCGGCATCGCCGAGACGCGGCCCAGGCCGGGGCGCTCGCGCACGGACCTGACGGTGCTGCGCGGGCGAATCGACGCGGAGCTGGAGAATCCCGCTCGAGGGACGATAATCGTCGGCACGCCCGGAGCCACCATCCAGGCGGGAAGGGAGATTGTCTTCCAATGAGGACGACCCTGTTCCTGTTCGCGTGGCTGTGCGCCGCGCCTCCCGACACCACCGTGGTGGGGCCCCAGGAGTCGCTGCGCGACGTGGCCGAGCGCGCCCTGGGGGACGCGAGCGCCACCGCGGAGCTGCGCGCGCTCAACGCCCTGTCCTCGGATACGGTCTCCCCCGGCACGCGGCTGAAGCTGCCGGGACAGGAGCGGACGCTGGCGCTCAAGGCGCTGGAGACGGCGCGCACGCTCGTGGCCCAGGCCCGAGGCACGGGAGGGCCGGCGGAAGCGGAGACCCGGCTCAATGAGGCGGAAGTGCACTTCCGCACCGCGCGTTACGCGCAGGCCTCCGAGGCCGCCAACGCCGCGGGCACGCTGGTGACGCAGGGCCAGGCGCCCCAGCCCTCCACCTTCAGCGTCCAGGTGGAGCCCGACGCGGGCACCACCACCGTCAGCGTCACCCGGGGTCCGCCGGTGCGAGTGGAGGCCGAGGGCGTCACCCGGCCCGTCGCGCCCGGGGAGACGGTGCTCGTGGAGAAGGGCCGCCCTCCATCCCTCCCCCCACCGAACGTGCCCCAGCCCGAGAAGCCCGCGGAGGGCGCGCGGCTCGAATACCCGGCGGACACGAAGGGCGTGGGCCTGGGGCCCGTGAAGCTCTCCTGGGCGGCGCAGCCGGGCGTCGAGCGTTATGAGGTCGAGGTCTCGCGGGAGGCACCGGGCGCCAACGTGCTCACCCTGTCCTCCACCGTGGCCGAGCTGAAGCTGCCGCGGCTGCCGGCGGGGCGGTATCGGTGGACGGTGAGAGCCGTGAGTGCCTCGGGCCGCTCGGAGCCCTCCGGGGCGCGTCGGTTCGAACTGGTCGAGAACATCTCCGTCAGGGTCCGTTCGGGGCCGTGGGAGTAGTTGCTGGAGGAGTCGCGCCGTGCGCCTGTTCAAAGCCATGCTCCTCTTGATGCTGGTGGTCAGCATCGTCCCGACCCTCATGGTGGGCTGGCTCTCCGTCTCCCATACGCGTGAGCTGCTGGTGCGCGACGCCCAGGAGCTGGCGCAGGAGCGCGTGAAGCAGCTGCGGCTCAAGGCCGAGAACCTCCTGGGCGAGCCCACCGACGCGGTGCTGGGCCTGGCGCGCGTGCCGGACTTCTTCTCGCTGCCCCTCAAGGCACAGCAGACGCACCTGGGAGCGGTGCTCTCACAGCGCCGCGAGGTGCTGGCCATCACCGTCTTCGGTCCGGACGGCAAGCGGCTGCCGGGGCTGCAGGCCTTCTCGCCGGATGACGTGTCCCCCACCGCGCTCGCCTCGCACGAGGAGCGGAGCCGGGCGCTGCTCGAGGGCATCAAGGAGACGCCGCGCTATTCGGACGTCGTGGTGGCCCCGAAGCAAGCCGGGCCCGTGGTGACGCTGGCCTTCGCGCTGAGTCAGCCCGTCAAGGGCTTCATCTCCGCGGACCTGTCGCTGTCGGGCCTGAGGCAGATGCTGGAGCAGGAGCGCGTGGGCAGCACCGGCTTCGCGTACCTGACGGACCACCTCGGGCACCTCATCGTCGGCGGAGGCGGCGTGGGCGCGCTGGGTGGAGACGTCTCGCAGCGAAGCCCCGTGGCGCACCTGCTGCGGCAGCTGGCCACCACGCCCGACGCGGAGCTGTTCCACGTGGGCAACTTCGGAGAGGGACGAGACGCGGTGGTGGCCGCGTACACCGTGCTCCCCGAGACGGGCTGGGCCATCGTCTCCGAGCAGCCGGTGGAGCACGCCTATCGCCAGGTGGAGACGATGGAGCGCCGCATCCTCGTCGGGCTGGGCGCGGCCATCCTCGTGGCGCTGGTGCTGGCGGCGCTCTTCTCGCGCACCCTCACCCGGCCGCTCAAGGTCTTCACCGAGGGCGCGCTGGAGCTGGCGCGCGGCAAGTTCGGCGTCGAGGTGAAGATCACCCAGAAGAACGAAGTCGGGGAGCTGGCCCAGACGTTCAACTACATGAGCAAGCAGCTGCTCGCGTACGACATGGAGAACCGCGGCCTCTACGAGAGCCTGGAGAAGGGCTATCTGGAGACCATCGTCGCGCTGGCCAACTCCATCGACTCGAAGGACGCGTACACGCGCGGCCACAGCCAGCGGGTGGGCGACGTGGCGGTGGAGATAGGCCGGGAGCTGAACCTCACCGAGCGCGAGCTGCGCCAGCTCCAGTACGGCGGCATCCTCCACGACATCGGCAAGATTGGCATCGTCGAGTCCATCCTCTGCAAGCAGACGAAGCTGACGGACCAGGAGATGGCCATCATGCGCGAGCACCCGGCCATCGGCGACGCCATCATCGGCCCGGTGAGCTTCCTGGGCGCGGTGCGCGCGTGCGTGCGCCACCACCACGAGCGCTGGGATGGCACCGGCTACCCGGACCGGCTCAAGGGCGAGGACATCCCCCTGCTCGCCCGCATCGTCGGGTGCGCGGACACCTTCGACGCCTGCACGTCGACGCGCCCCTACCAGAAGGCCATGCCGCTGGAGAAGGCGATGGAGATCCTCGACACCCTCACGGGCGCGCAGTTGGACCCGCAGGTGGTGGCGGCACTGAAACAGGTGCTGGCCAAGAAGGGCGTGCGGTTGGAGGGCCACCGGCAGCCCGTCAAGCTGGCCTCGTGAGTCCCACGCCTCCCCAAGGCCGAAGGATGGTAGGGAAGGCGCACCGCTGTTGAGCTTCTGAAAGGTGCAACGTTGAGCTTCTGGGACCGCATCAAGCCCTCGACCCCCGCCGCCACCGCGACGGACACCCGCCTGTCTCCGGACGGCTCCCGCCTGGAGCTGACGTGGGACGACGGTGCCCGGAGCGCCGCCACCGCGCAGCTGCTGCGCCAGCAGTGCCCGTGCGCGGCCTGCGTGGACGAGTGGACGAACCAACGCACGCTGGACCAGACGAAGGTGCCCGCGGACCTGCGCGTGAAGCAGCTGCAGCAGGTGGGCAACTACGCGCTGACCTTCGCCTTCAGCGACGGTCACACCACCGGCATCTACCCCTGGAAGCTCCTGCGCGAAGTCACGCAGCCCATCTCCTGAATGAAGGGCCCACGAGCCCGGAGCGCCTCCTCGTGAACGAACGCTATCGGCTCGTCAGTCCCCTGGCCACCGGCGGCATGGCGGAGCTCTTCCTCGGCGTGGCCAAGGGCGCCGAGGGCTTCGAGCGCACCGTCGCCATCAAGCGCATCCTCCCCCACCTGGCCCAGGAGCCCGACATCGCGCGGATGTTCCTGGCCGAGGCCCGACTCGCCACGCTGTTGCAACACCAGAACATCGCCACCGTGTTCGACGTGGCGGAGAGCGCCTCGGGGCTCTTCCTGGTGATGGAGCTGGTGGACGGTTGGGATTTGGGCGTGCTGCTGCGTCAGACCTCGAAGCTGGGGCGCCGCTTCCCGCCGCACCTGGCCGCGCACATCGCGCTCCACGTGCTCGCGGGGCTGCACCACGCCTACCGCAAGCTCCACGAGGGGCGGCCGTTGCTCATGGCCCATCGGGACGTGTCCCCGTCCAACATCCTCGTGTCCCGCGAGGGTGAGGTGAAGGTGACGGACTTCGGCATCGCCCGACTGAGCGGCGCGTCCTTCACCGCGCCCGGGCACTTCAAGGGCAAGGAGGCCTACAGCGCTCCCGAGGTCCTCCAGGGACAGCCCGCCACCGCGCTGAGCGACCAGTTCTCCCTGGGGCTCGTCCTCCACGAGCTGCTCACCGGCGCGCATCCCTTCTCGTCCACGACGGAGTCGGGTGGCTCCGTCGCGCTGGCCATCGTGTCGCGCGACGTGCCGCCGCTGCCTGCCGAGATTCCCGCCTCTCTCGCGGACATCGTGCGGCGAATGCTCGCCCGCGCGCCCGAGGCCCGCTTCCCCACGCCCGAGGCCCTGGGTGAGGTGCTCGCGAGGTGGCTCTCGCAGACCGGTGAACCGGCGAGCGCGCAGGGGCTCACCGCGTTCCTCGCGGCCCTGCCCCCGCCTCCCACGCTGAGAGAGAAGGCTGGAGGCACGGGGTCGAAGAGCGGTGTGTCACCGTCGCGCCCGAGCGCGAGCCTGCGCCCCGCGACGAACGACCCTTCCGCGCACTCGGCGCCGACGCGCATGGGGCCCCTCGCGGAGGCACTCGCCCGGGGTGCATCGGCGGGGACAGGGGCTCCGCCTGGACATGGGGATTCGCAGGCTCCAGGAGCGCTGGACGCGGAGGAGGACGAGGCGTCGGGGCTCGCGGGCATCGAGATGAGCTCGAGTGGGCGGCTGCTGCACCGCTGCGTGCGGTGTGGCTCGCTCCTGTCCGCGGCGCGTGCGCCCTGCTCCGTCTGCGCCGAGCGGCTCGCACCGCCGACTCCGGGGGCCTTCGACACCTCCGTGGAGTCCCCCTTCGCGCCGCAGGGTGGCTTGCTCGCCTCGGAAGATGGAGCCTCGTCCGTGGATGACGCCGTGCCGCCATCACGTGGCGCCATGGACGGCGGTCGCACGGACGCCGGAAACACTCCGGCGGGAGCGCTCCGTGGTGGCGGCGCATCCGCTCCCCAGGGGGCCTCGTCCCCCAAGAATGCTCGCGGTGCTGGACCTGCTCCGAGCGGTACGGGCTCCGCCACGGCGTCGCTCGCGGAGAGCATCGAGGCCGTGCCGCGCCGTCCCTCCGCGCAGAGCGTGACGCAGGTCCGAGGCGATTCGCTGGAGCTCGAGGAGCGGGCTCCGCGTCCCGAGAGCACCTGGGATGAGGTTCCCGCCTCCGCGGCGCCTCGACGCTGGGGACGCCGCATCGTGCTGCTGGTGGGGGTGGCTGTCGCCGTGGGCGGCAGCGTGTGGCTGTGGCCTCACCGCACCACCGTCGCGCATCGCCTCATGGCCAGCGTCGACCGCCCCATGCCGCCGCCCGTGCTCATGCTCACGAGCGAGCCCTCGGGCGCGACGGTGTTGATTGGCGACAAGTCGGTGGGCACCACGCCGCTGGCCCTCGACAACCTCTACCCCGAAGGACCCGTCGCCGTGCAGGTGCGGCTCAAGGGCTACCGCATGTGGAAGGGCACCTTCCCCGGAGGCGAGCCCGCTCGGCTCGAGGCGACGCTGCAGCGGTGAGCCGCATGGGATGACCGCTTGAGGCAAGGCACGGTCCTCTGACACAGGGGCGGGCAGCTCGAGGTGACACTCGGCGGTGAGTCGCACGGAAGTGGGCGCTCGCGGCGAGGCACGGTCCTCTGACGCAGGGGCGAGCGGCTCGGAGAAACACTCGGCGGTGAGCCGCACCGGGTGGCCGGACGCAGCAGGGCACGGTCCTCGGACGGAGGGGCGGCTCGACGTGACACTCGGCGGTGAGCCGCATGGGATGACCGCTCGCGGCGAGGCACGGTCCTCTGACGCAGGGGTGGGCGGCTCGAGGTGACACTCAGCGGTGAGCCACACGGGGTGGCCGCTCGCGGCAAGGCACGGTCCCCTGACGCAGGGGCGGGCGGCTCGACGTGACACTCAGCGGTGAGCCGTACGGGGTGGCCGCTCGCAGCAGGGGCCCCTCCCCGGAGGCGAGTTCGCGCGGATTGAGGCGACGCGCAAGAAGCGAGCCGCACGCGTGGTCCTCCACTGTCGAGTCGCGCGGAGGAGTCCGTAGTTCGAGGGGAAGCAGCGCAGCCCGAGCCGACGCTCCCGAAGCAGGCCACATGGACCGTGGCCCCTCCGGTCGTCACTTCACCAGACGCAGGTGCCCCCGACGCGGCGGCGGAGAGTCGTCCTTCGGTCCCTCGGGAGTCACCTCCGGAGGCGGCGGTGCCGCGACCGGAGCCTCCTCGGCCACCGGCTCGGCGGGCACCTCGCGCAGGAAGGTGCGCGGACGCTCCGTGGCCAGCGGCACGGGCTGCGGCTGAGGACGCGCGGCCACCGGCTGCTGGAGCAGCTCCGGGGGCATGTCCTCCATGTACATCCACGACTCCTTCGTCACGTGGCTGGCGATGGCGAACAGCGCCGACCACGGCACCGCCACCTTGAACCGCGACCCCGAGAAGCTCAGCGTGCAGCGTACGCCCCACTCGCCCACCGTGAGGTCCGGCGGGTCGAAGCGATACGAGAGGTTGAGGCGCAGGTGCGCCTCTCCTCGCAATGAAGCGGGAACGAGCACACCGGGCCTGCGCGCGTCCAGGTGGATCATCACCATCCCCTGGTCCAGCGAGGCGAGCAGCCGCTCCTTCTTGTCCAAATCCTTCTTGTCGTCCATCGGTGTACGGCGGTGAGAAATTCGGGTGCGCCACGTCAGCGTCGGCGCACGACCCGGTCCATCTCCCGCTTCGTCTCCCGCTCCTTGATGTCCTGGCGCCGGTCCTCGTGTGTCTTGCCCCGACACAACCCGAGCTCCACCTTCGCGCGCCCCTTCTTGAAATACAGCATCAGCGGGATGATGGAATACCCACGCTCCCGCACCTTCGTGGTCCACCGGTCGATTTCCGCCCGGTGCATCAGCAGCTTCCGGCCGCGCGTGGGCAGATGGTCGAACACGCTGGCGGACTTGTAGGAACCGATGTGGGCATTGAGCAGGAACAGCTCGCTGCCCTTGGGCAGGGCATACGCGTCCGAGAGATTGGCCACCCCGTCACGCAGCGACTTCACCTCGCTTCCCGTCAGCTCCAGGCCGGCTTCCACCTTCTCATCCACGGTGTAGTCGAAGCGCGCACGCCGATTCTCGGCGATGAGCCTGACCTGTTCGCCGCCTGCCGGCCCCTTCGACTTTCCACCCGATGCCATACGTGTCGTGGGTCTCCTAACCGCCCAGTGCCATGTTGTCGATGAGGCGTGTGTTGCCGCTGAAGGCCGCCACGAGCAGACGAGCGGCCCGCCCCGGCGTTATCACGTCCAGCGGCGTCAGGCGCTCGGCATCCACCAGCGCGACGTAATCCTCGCGCAGGCCCGCCGCGGCCAATTCGTGCCGCACAGCGCCTGTCAGGGCCACGGCATCCCGCGTGCCTCCCTGCAGCAGGGTGAGCGCCGCCCGCATTCCTCGCGACAAGGCCAGCGCCCGCTGCCGCTCCTCGGTGGACAAGTAGGCATTGCGGCTGCTCATCGCCAGCCCGTCGGGCTCGCGGACCGTCGGCATTCCGACGATGTCCACGCCCAGGTGCAAGTCCCGGTTGAAGGCCTTGATGACCTGCAGTTGCTGGTAGTCCTTCTCCCCGAAGAGCGCGACGGCCGGACGGAAGAGCGCGAGCAGCTGCGTGACGATGGTGGCCACGCCCCGGAAGTGTCCCGGGCGCCGCTCACCACACAGCCCCTGGCTCACCTCCGTCACCTCGACGTACGTCTGGTAACCCGGGGGGTACATGACCTCGGGCGTGGGCGCGAAGACGACGTCCGCTCCCGCCTCGCCACACTTCCTCAGGTCCCCCTCGAAGTCGCGCGGGTAGCGAGAGAGGTCCTCGCGGGGCCCGAACTGGGTGGGGTTGACGAAGATGGACACGGCCACCACGTCGGCACGACGGCGCCCCTCCCGGATGAGCGAGAGGTGCCCTTCATGCAAGTAGCCCATGGTGGGCACCAGCGCGAGCCGGCGCCCCTCACGGGCAAGGCCCGCCGCCCACGCCTTCACTTCCTCCACGGTTCGCAGGACGGCGGGCGCCATGCGCTAGACCGGGATTCCGTAGACGGGGCCGATCTTCTCCTCACCCTCGGCCGCCACCGGCACCTCGGCCCGGGGGCCAGGCACGGGAGCGGCGGGCGCCACGGCGCGCAGCGTCTTGGCCGCCTTGAACGAGTGGTCGTCGTCCGGGAACGCGCCCTGGCGGACCTCGTCGAAGTAGACCTTGGCGGCGCCGGTGATGGAGCCGTGCAGGTCCGCGTAGCGCTTGACGAACTTGGGCTTGAAGTCCGGGTTCATCCCCAGCAGGTCGTAGCAGACCAGCACCTGCCCGTCGCAGTGACGACCCGCGCCGATGCCGATGACGGGGATGCTCAGCTTCTGCGTAATCGTGCGCGCCAGCTCCAGCGGCACGCCCTCCAGCACCAGCGCGTAGGCCCCCGCGGCCTCCAGCGCGAGCGCGTCCTCGACGAGCTGCCGCGCCTGGTCCTCGTCGCGCCCCTGGACGACGTAGCCACCCATCTTGTGCACCGACTGGGGCGTCAGGCCCAGGTGGCCCATGACGGGGATGCTCGCGCGGACGATGGCGCGCACCGTGTCCGCGAACTCGGCGCCACCCTCCAGCTTCACGCTGCCCGCACCGCCCTCGGAGATGAGCCTGCCCGCGTTGCGGACCGCCTCCTGGATGGACACCTGGTAGCTCATGAACGGCAGGTCGGCCACGACGTGGGCGCGCTTCGTTCCGCGAGCCACCGCCGCCGAGTGGTAGACCATCTGGTCCATCGTCACGGGCAGCGTGGAGTCATGGCCCTGGATGACCATGCCCAGCGAATCACCGATGAGCAGCACGTCCGCGCCCGACTGGTCGAGGATGTGGGCGAACGTGGCGTCGTACGCGGTGACCATGCAGATCTTCTGACCGATCTGCTTCAGGCGCTTCAGCGAATGGATGGTGACCTTGTCCTTCACGGTTCACCTCCTGTTGGGTGAGGGTGGATACGGCGAAGTGCCGACCCCGGGCCCCTCGCCGTCCCGTCAGGGATCGCCGGAGGCTTCGAAGCCGACGCCCGCACTCTAACGCCCTCGCCCCGGCCGTGGGGCCTCAACAAGCGGGCGACCCGCCGGGAGGCCGATTTCAGGGACGCCGCGACGCCTTGGGCACGTAGTGCTGCGTCCCCGGCTTCGCCTTGCGGATGGCCGCCAACAGGTCTTCCCGGTCCGCCTCGTTATTCACGAAATCAATGTCCGAGGTGTCCACCACGAGGAGCGGCGTCTCCGTGTAGTGGAAGAAGAAGTTGTTGTACGCGTGGACGAGGCCCTCCAGGTACCCGGAGTCGAACTTGCGCTCGAACTCGCGGCCGCGCTTCTTGATGCGTTGCAGCAGCACGTCGAGGCGGGCCTGGAGGTAGACGACGACGTCGGGCTTGGTGACGCGAGGCCCGAGCGCCTCGAAGACGCGCTCGTAGAGGGCGAGCTCGTGGGCGTCCAGGTTGAGGTGGGCGAAGATGCGGTCCTTGGCGAACAGGTAGTCGCTGACCGTGACGGAGCGGAACAGGTCCTGCTGGAAGAGCTCCTGCTGCTGCCGGAAGCGCGACAGGAGGAAGAAGATCTGCGTCTGGAAGCCGAACTTCTGCCGGTCCGTGTAGAAGCTGGACAGGAAGGGGTTCTCCTCCACGACTTCGAGCACGCGCCGCGCGCTCAGCCGTTCGGAGAGGATGTTGGAGAGGCTCGTCTTGCCGACGCCAATGGGCCCCTCGACCACGATGTACCGGTAGTCCATCCGCCGAGGCCTCCCGACCCGGAAAACGCGCGATGAGACCCCAGTGATTCTCCACCGGGGAGAACAGTCCGCGGGGCCACGCGTGGGGGCGCGGATAACACAACCTGGGCACCGGGGTCCGGCGATTTTTCCATGCCTGGGGCGGCGGCGGGAATCCCAGGGCTCGCTTGACGCTACGGGTGGCCTCCCCCTAGGTTGCCGCGCGATTCCATGGCGTGTGCGCGGGGTGCCCTTCGGTCATGAGTGGGAGGCAGCGGGCGAAGACAGTGGTGCGACTCGAGGAGGCTCGCCCGAGCGCCACGCCCAAGGCCGAGACTCCACCTCCCATGGAGGCGGATCCGCTCTATGGCGTCGTGCTGCTGAAGACGGCGCTGGAGCTCAAGCGCCGCAAGGATGGCTCCGTGGAGGACATCCTCCGCGACGTGCTGACGCGCATGCGCATCCCCGAGGACGAGTTCCGGGCGTTCCTCGAGCAGCAGGGCGGCCTGGGTCAGCTCCTCGGGTTGCGAGGCCGGTAGGGCCCTCGGCGGGCCCCTGCCCTACTCGTCCGCGCCTTCGTCCGAGAGGTCCACCGGCGGCGGCGAGCCACCCGGAGCCACCGGACCCAGCGCGCGCTCGAGGGCGGCGAACTCCTCCGGCGCGAGCGTCTCCGCGCGGCGCTGCGGATCAATGCCCGCCGTCTGCAGCGCGGCGAGGAGCGCGTCGGGCGTGGCCAGCGTCTTGTCGGACTTGAGGGAGTTGAGCAGCGTCTTGCGACGATGGGCGAAGGAGGCCTTCACCACGCGGGTGAAGCGGGCCTCGTCGATGATGGGCGCGCGAGGCGACGCGCGGCGCGTGAGCGACAGCACCGCGGAGTCCACCTTCGGCGGCGGATGGAAGCGCCACGCCTCCAGCGTGAGCACGTTCTCCGCGTCGAAGTGCAGGCCGAGCAGCACGGTGAGCAGGCCGTAGTCGCGCGAGCCGGGCTCGGCGGCCAGGCGCTCCACCACCTCCTTCTGGAGGGTGAAGACGGCGCGAGAGACCTGCGCGCGCTGCGCCAGCACCTGGAAGAGGATGGAGCTGGTGAGGTGGTACGGCAGGTTGCCCGCGACAGCCACGTCGGGCGCGCCGGCCACCTCGGCGAAGTTCACGGTGGCGGCGTTGCCGGCCACCACGCGCACGCCGGGAATCGCCTCCTTCTCCAGCACCGTCACCATGTCCCGGTCGCGCTCCACGGCGGTCACCTTCGCGCCCGTGGCGGCGAGGAAGCGCGTGAGGTGGCCCAGGCCCGGGCCCAGCTCGACGACGGGCTCGCCCTCGCGCAGGTGCAGCGCGTCGGCGATGGTGCTGAGCGCGTCCTCGTCTCCGAGGAAGTTCTGGCCCCAGCTGTACTTGGCGCGCAGGCCGTGGCGCTTGAGGATGTCTCGCGGCGATTCCACCCGGGTGTCCCTCTTCTACATGCGCCAGGCGGGGTCGGCCGCCAGGCGGAAATCACCGCGCAAGCCGCGGCGCCACGCCTCATACCCCGCGACGGCGATCATCGCGCCATTGTCCGTGCACAATCGCACCGGCGGCAGGAACATGCGCAGCCCCCGCTCCTCGGCGCGCTGCTGACACAGGGCCCTGAGGCGCGAGTTGGCGGCCACGCCTCCGCAAAGCACCAGCTGCTTGTGGCCCAGCCGGCGCGCGGCGGCCACCAGCTTCTTGGACAGCACGTCCGCCACCGCCTCCTGGAAGGACGCGCACAGATCCGCGAGCGCCTGTCCTTCCGGCACGCCGTGCTTCTTCGTGTGCTGGAGCACCGCCGTCTTCAGGCCCGAGAAGGAGACGTCGAAGTTGTCGCCCGGCAGCGCGCGCGGGAAGCGGATGGCCTCCGGGTTCCCCTTCTGCGCGAGCTGGTCGATGGGCAGCCCGCCCGGGTACGGCAGCCCGAGGATGCGGGCCGTCTTGTCGTAGGCCTCGCCCGCGGCGTCGTCGCGCGTGCTGCCCACCAGCCGGTAGTGCCCGAAGTCCTTCACCTCGTAGAGACTGGTGTGCCCCCCGGAGACGACGAGCCCGAGGAACGGCGGCTCCGGCGCGTCCTCCAGGAGCCGGATGGCCAGCAGGTGGCCCTCGAGGTGGTTGGCGCCGACGAAGGGCTTGCCGGTGGCGAGGCTCAGCCCCTTGGCCACCTGGAGCCCCACCAACAACGCGCCGATGAGCCCCGGGCCGGACGTGACGGCGATGAGGTCCACGTCGTCGAGCGTCTTCTGGGCGCGCGTGAGCGCCTCGTGCACCACCGGCATCACCTGGACGATGTGGTTGCGCGAGGCGAGCTCCGGCACCACGCCGCCCCAGCGACGGTGGATGTCCACCTGGGTGGAGACGACGTCCGAGAGCACGCGCCGGCCGTCCTCCACGAGGGCGGCGGCGGTCTCATCACAGGAGGTTTCCAGGCCGAGGACGAGCAAGGCGACTCACTTCACTTCCAGCAGGGCGGGAGCGACCAGGAGGTCCGCCGCCCGCTCAGTTGCCGAGCGACTTGAGCATGGCGCGGACCTCGTTGGCGGAGGCCCCCGACGGTTCCAGCTTCAAATACTGGTTGTAGGCCCGTCCCGCCTCGGAATTCTTGCCGATGGACTGGTACGCCATGCCGAGCGACAGCCAGGCCCGGGCGTTCTTCTCGTCGTCCCGGACCACGTCCGCCAGCAGCTTGGTGGCCTCGCGGAAGGCGGACTCGGACTCGAAGCCGTTGACCAGGGCGATGCCCAGCCCGGCCTTCGCCTCGGTGGAGTCGGGCTTGAGGCCCATCGCCTTGCGGTAGCTCGCGGCCGCGGACTTGAAGCGGTTGCCCACCGTGGCGCTCTTCGCCGCCTTGATGAGGTTCGCGTACTCGACCTCCGGGTCGACGGCCGCCTGGGCGACGGGGGTGCCCGAGTCCGCGCCGGATGGAGGCGCCTCGACCACGGCGGTGCCTGAGTCCACCGGAGCTGGCGGCGTCTCGACGACGGCGCTCCCCGCGTCGGGCGTCACCGGCGCGCCCGCATCGACCGGGGCCTGGACCCCCGCGGTGGCGCCCGAATCGGGCGCGGCCACCGGAGGCACCGGGGCGACGACGTCGGGAGGCTTCTGGGGCTCGGGCGTCTGGACCGTCTCGACCTTCGGCGGCGTCTCCGCGGGAGGCTTGTTCCCACCACCGAAGGCGACCACCGCCACCACGGCGCCGATGAGCAGCAGCGCGCCCCCCACGTAGAGGCCCGTGCGACGCGGACGCACGGCCGCCGCGTCCTCCGCGTGGGACACGGGCGGCGTCGGCGTGCTCGCCGGCGGCGGCGTGGCGGGCTTCGGCGTCTGCGCAATCACCGGAGGCGCCACGGGCGTGGGCGCCACGATGGGCTGCGGCGTCGCGGGGGTGATGAGCGTGGGCGGCGGCGCGGCCGGCGTCAGCGGCTCCTCGGGAATCGCCGGGGCCGCGGAGGGACGCTCGGGAGCGCCATGCCCCGGATAGGGAGGCAGGGCGAGCTGCTGCGGCGGCGGCGCGGCGGGGACCTCTTCCACCTCGGGGATGGTGTCGACATCGACGGCCGGCACGTCACGGCCGCTCACCAACGTCACCTCGGACGACGGAGGCGCGGGCGCGGGCGGCGGCACGGGCGGGAACGGGTTGGGCCCCACCGCCGCGCCGCCGAAGATGGGCGCGCGCGCGGGCGCGGGCGGCTCGGAGACAGGCGCGGACGCGGGCTGCGGCGAGGAGCCACCCTGCCCTGCGAAGCCTCGTGGCCCCGAGGCCCACACGGAGGACGGCCCCCACGTGGTGGGCGCGCTGATGCCCTCGGTGTCCACCCGGTTCCAGTCGAGCAGCAGGCTGCGCCGCGCGTGCTCCGTCGCGCGATGGGCCGGCGGCGGCTCCACGAGGAAGGACGACCCCTCCGCGACGGCGGGGGGCAGCGTGGGCGCTTCACCGTCCGCGTCCGCCGTCTCGTCCACCATGCCCAGCGGGCGCTTGGGGCGCGCGTGGAACACGACGACGTTGGCGGGCACCGCGTGCACGGGGGCGGCGGACTCCGGCTCGGGCTCCTCGGGCGGAGCCGTGACGGGCTCCTCCTCGACACCCGCGGGCGGCGCGAGCACGCTGGGCGGCATCACCCGCGCGGCGGGCTCCGGCGGAGGGGCCACGGGCTCGGCGGCGACGGGCTCCGGCGGCGCGACGGGGGCCACGGGCGCGGGCTCGATGGGCGTGGGCGGCGGGGCCGCGTTGAGCCACTGCTCGATGCCGGGCTTGCTGCTCTGCACCGGCTCCAGCGGCGCGTTGCCCAGCTCCCGGATGAGGCCCTCGAAGTACAGCTTGCTGATGATGCCCAGCGCGGCCAGGTCCTCGAAGTCCGAGTCCTCCACCACGCGGCTCAGCGCGCGCTTGCCGTCGAACAGGCGCAACAGCCCGTTCACCTCGTCGGGAATCTCCGAGAGGCGGTCGGCGAGCTGGTGGTAGTCGATCTCGAACACCGTCTCCAGCGGCGGCAGCTGCTCGAGCATGCGGCCCCATTCATCGAGGCGCCGCATGCCCTCCATCAGCAGGCCCTGCGTGGAGATTTCGATGCGCTCGGGGCGGTCCAGCGAGGTGAACTGGACGTCGAACTGTCCCTCGAAGGTGTTGAGCAGCCGGTAGAAGGCGTTCTCACCCTTGAGCCGGCCCAGCTCCGCGTCGATGACGCGGCCTTCCTTGAAGTAGACGGTGCCGGTGCGCTCGCCCTGGATGGAGATGACGCCCGTCTTGCGGCCGATCTCGAACGTCTGGACCAGGTCCACCACGCCCATGTCCGCGAGGCTGCCGCCGAAGCCACCCTTCGTCGTCTCCCGCTTCTCGATCCTCTCCTTCTCCGCCTTCTGGAGGATCATCTTCACGCGGGTGACGATCTCTTTGATGTAGATCGGCTTGGTCAGGTAGTCGTCGCCGCCCAGCTCCAGGCCGCGCACCTTGAACTCGACCGACTTCTGACTCGTCAGGAAGACGAACGGGATGAACTTGAAGCGCTCGTCGGACTTGAGCGCCTTGCACAGCTCGAAGCCGTCCATCTCCGGCATCTTGGTGTCCGCGAGCACCAGGTCCGGTGGGCTGATCTGCACCTTCTCGATGGCGTCCTTGCCGTGGATGGCCGTCGTCACGGAGAAGCCCGCCTTCTTCAGGCTGACCTCCATCACGCGGAGACTCTTCGCGTCCCCATCCACCAGGAGCAGGTGCTGCTTGGCCACGTTACTTGCCTTTCATCACGGAGGACGATTCGCGGAAGAGCCCGGCGCGGGGAGCATCCTGCCCGCTTTCCAGGCATGTCAATGGGTTGGAACGCCGGGGGACTGGCTGCCCCCCGGCCGCCCAGGCGCGGGGTGAAGCGCTACGAGGGCGGCATCAGCGGAAGAACCCGCCCTTCTTGGGTGGGTTCTTCTTGCGCATGTCGATCAGCCGCAGCTCCTGGTTGGCCTCCAGGTGCTTGGAGTTGGCGCGGACCGCCTCGCGGAAGTGGCGCTCGGCCCGGTCCATGTCGCCCTCGACGCGGGCGATGACGCCCAGCTGGTAGTGCGCGCGGTCGCAGTTCGGGTCCGCCTTGACCGCGTCCAGCATCATCTGCTTGGCCTTGGCCATGTCCGCCTTCCGGGCGGGGTCCATGTAGATGGCCCAGGCGCGCGCGGCCAGGTAGGTGGCCTTGGGGTCCAGGGCGTGGGCGCGCTCGTAGTGCTCCGACGCGGTGGTGAAGTCGCGCTTGCGGAAGTAGACCTCGCCCATCTTGTAGAGGTCATCGGGGCTGCTCTCCGGACGTCCCGGTGCGGGGCGCGCGGACCCGGTGGACCCGCCCGAGGCCGGCGGCGGCGGCTTGGGCAGCGCCTGCTGGGCCTGGAGGGTCTGGATGTAGGCCTTGCGGCGGGCGTCGTCGTAGAGGACCTCGTAGGCCTCGCGGATGGCCTCGAAGACGGACGTTATCTTCTGCGCCAGGTGCGGCAGCGTCGGCGGGAGCCGGTCCGGGTGGAAGACCTTGGCGAGGCTCAGGAAGGCGGCCTTCACCTGGTCCCTGGGGGCATCCTGGGGGACGCCGAGGACGTAGAAGTGGTCCTTGCGGGCCTGCACATCGGCGTAGCGCTGCTCGATGAGCTGGGCCTGTCGGGCCTCGTCCGGCTTGGGGGGCTCGGTGGGGGCGGCGGGCGCCGCCGCGGGGCCGGCCTCCGTGACGGGGGCGGTGCCCACGGGGGCGGTGGGCGCCCCGCGGCCCCCGAGCACGCCCATGTTCTCCATCGCACGGCGAAGCAGGCGCTGGCGCCGGAGTTTCGCGGCCTCGTCGGGATTGGAGGGGTCTGCCGCCACGTCGTCCTCGTCGAAGTCCCAGTCGTCCAAGTCTCCAGACGGCTCGGACCACGCAGTCTCGCCAGTTGGGCCGGTGTTGTCACCGGGGAAGGTCTCGAAGTCCGCTTCAATGGTTGCTTCGACGATGGCTTCGACCGGGGGCTCGTCCGCGCCGGCGTTCGCCTGATTGACATCCGAGCGGACGAGCGTCTCCAGGTGGGCATCCACCTGCTGGAGGGCGGCTTCGAAGGAGGCGGTCAGGGTCTCGGCGGCCTCGTCCTTGTCGAAGGAGACGATGCGCCACAGGTCGTCCTCGCTGGCCCGCTTGTTCTTGGCGGGCGTGGGGCCCAGGCGAAGGGGGGGCGGCGCGGCGACGGGGGCCGGGCGGGAGGCCCAGAGGCTGTCATCGTCTTCACTCTCGGGAGAGCCCTCGATGAGGGTGTCCAGGTCCGGCATCAGGACCGGGGGCTCGACCGGGGTGAGGACAGGGGGACCGGAGGCGGCGCGGGGTGGAGGGGTGGGGAGCGGCTCGGCGGCGGGGACGGCTTCCGCCCAGAGTTCGGGCTCGGGTTCGGCCTCGAGCAGGGGGAGGTCCTCGGGCTCCGGCTCCGAGGTGAGGGAGGTCTGCGTCGCACGCCAGGACTCATCCTGGACGGGGACCCGGTCCTTGGTGCGGGTGGGCGGGACGACGGAGCGGGCCGGCTCCTCCGCGAGCCAGGGCTCGAGCGGCTGCGACTTCGAGCGGCGCAGGGCCTCCTCCATGTCATGGAGGAGTTCGGCCTGGGCGCGGTCCCTGGCGGAGCGCAGGGCTTCGCGGCTCTCGCCCTGGAGGGTGAGGGAGGATGCCGCGAGCGGCGGGACGTTGGAGGCGCGTGACGAGGTGGGAGACGGGGCTTCTTCGACGTCGTCGGCGGGGATGATGTCGCCGACGTCGAGCATCAGCTCGCCGATGTCCTCCTGCGTGGGGGCCGTGGGGGCTGGGAGTTGAAGGGCCTGGGTCTCCGCGAGACGGGCCTGTTCGGCCTGGTGCTGTTCCTCCGCGAGGCGGGCCTGTTCGGCCTGGTGCTGTTCCTCCGCGAGGCGGGCCTGTTCGGCCTGACGTGCCTCTTTCGCGCGGCGAACCGCGTCAGCCCTGCGACGCTCGACCTCGAGTCGGAGTTCTTCGGCACGACGGGCCTCTTCAGCGAGACGGGCTTCCTCCGCACGAAGACGAGCCTCTTCAGCGAGGCGAGTCTCTTCGGCGACGCGGGACTCTTCAGCGAGACGGGCTTCTTCCGCGAGACGCTCTGCCTCTGCACGAAGACGAGCCTCTTCAGCGAGGCGAGTCTCTTCGGCGACTCGGGCCTCCTCCGCATGCCGAGCCGCTTCGGTAGCGCGAGCCTCTTCAGCCAATCGCGCTTCCTCAACGAGACGAGTCTCCTCAGCCCGACGTTCTTCCTCTTCACGAAGACGCGTCTCTTCAGCAAGCCGAGCTTCTTCCGCGAGGCGGACCTCTTCAGCCCGACGCTCATCTTCTGCTCGGAGGCGGGCCTCTTCAGCGACACGGGCTTCTTCCGCAAGGCGCGCCTCTTCGACCAGTCGCGCCTCTTCAGCTCGACGCTCCTCCTCCGCACGAAGCCGAGCTTCTTCTGCGAGGCGGGCCTCTTCCGCCAGTCGCGCCTCTTCGGCGAGGCGGGCCTCTTCGGCCAGTCGCGCCTCTTCAGCTCGACGCTCCTCCTCCGCACGAAGCCGAGCCTCTTCTGCGAGGCGGGCCTCTTCGGACAGTCGCGCCTCTTCAGCGAGGCGGGCCTCTTCCGCGACACGGGCCTCTTCGGCCAGTCGCGCCTCTTCCGCAAGGCGCACCTCTTCGGCCAGTCGCGCCTCTTCAGCTCGACGCTCCTCCTCCGCACGAAGCCGAGCCTCTTCCGCCAGTCGCGCCTCTTCCGCAAGGTGCGCCTCTTCGGCCAGTCGCGCCTCTTCAGCTCGACGCTCCTCCTCCGCACGAAGCCGAGCCTCTTCTGCGAGGCGGGCCTCTTCCGCCAGTCGCGCCTCTTCCGCGACACGGGCCTCTTCGACCAGTCGCGCCTCTTCAGCTCGACGCTCCTCCTCCGCACGAAGCCGAGCTTCTTCTGCGAGGCGGGCCTCTTCCGCGACACGGGCCTCTTCGGCCAGTCGCGCTTCTTCAGCTCGACGCTCCTCCTCCGCACGAAGCCGAGCCTCTTCTGCGAGGCGGGCCTCTTCCGCCAGTCGCGCCTCTTCCGCCAGTCGCGCCTCTTCCGCGACACGGGCCTCTTCGGCGAGGCGCGCCTCTTCGGCCAGTCGCGCCTCTTCAGCTCGACGATCCTCCTCCGCACGAAGCCGAGCTTCTTCTGCGAGGCGGGCCTCTTCCGCCAGTCGCGCCTCTTCGGCGAGGCGGGCCTCTTCGGCTCGACGCTCCTCCTCCGCACGAAGCCGAGCCTCTTCAGCGGCACGGGCTTCTTCCTCGAGCCGAGCCTCTTCAGCGACGCGGGCCTCTTCCGCTAGTCGCGCTTCTTCAGCTCGACGCTCCTCCTCCGCACGAAGCCGAGCCTCTTCAGCGGCACGGGCTTCTTCCTCGAGCCGAGCCTCTTCAGCGACGCGGGCCTCTTCCGCGACACGAGCCTCTTCAGCGAGGCGGGCCTCTTCAGCGACGCGGGCCTCTTCGGCGAGGCGAGCCTCTTCCGCCAGTCGCGCTTCTTCAGCGACGCGGGCCTCTTCAGCGAGGCGGGCCTCTTCGGCGACACGAGCCTCTTCCGCCAGTCGCGCCTCTTCCGCGACGCGAGCCTCTTCAGCAAGGCGGGCCTCTTCCGCGACACGAGCCTCTTCCGCCAGTCGCGCTTCTTCAGCGACGCGGGCCTCTTCAGCGAGGCGGGCCTCTTCCGCGACACGAGCCTCTTCCGCCAGTCGCGCCTCTTCCGCCAGTCGCGCCTCTTCCGCGACGCGAGCCTCTTCAGCAAGGCGGGCCTCTTCCGCGACACGAGCCTCTTCCGCCAGTCGCGCCTCTTCCGCGACGCGAGCCTCTTCAGCAAGGCGGGCCTCTTCCGCGACACGAGCCTCTTCCGCCAGTCGCGCTTCTTCAGCGACGCGGGCCTCTTCCTTCAGCCGCGCCTCTTCAGCGAGACGAGCTTCTTCCGCCAGCCGCGCCTCTTCAGCGAGGCGGACCTCTTCGGCGACGCGAGCCGCTTCCGCCAGTCGCGCCTCTTCCGCGACACGAGCCTCTTCAGCGACACGGGCCTCTTCAGCGAGGCGGGCCTCTTCGGCGACGCGAGCCGCTTCCGCCAGTCGCGCCTCTTCGGCGACACGGGCCTCTTCTGCCAGCCGAGCCGCTTCCGCCAGTCGCGCCTCTTCGGCGACACGGGCCTCTTCTGCCAGCCGAGCCTCTTCAGCGAGACGGGCCTCTTCAACCCGTCGTTCTTCCTCCGCACGGAGTCGTGCCTCTTCAGCCCGACGCTCTTCCTCAGCACGGAGACGAGCCACTTCAGCGAGGCGAGCCTCCTCAGCCAGTCGCGCCTCTTCCGCGACACGAGCTTCTTCAGCGAGGCGAGCCTCTTCGGCAAGGCGAGCTTCTTCGGCCCGACGCTCTTCCTCAGCACGGAGACGAGCCTCTTCAGCGAGACGAGCCTCCTCAGCCAGTCGCGCCTCTTCCGCGACACGAGCCTCTTCAGCGAGGCGAGCCTCCTCCGCCAGTCGCGCCTCTTCAGCGAGACGGGCCTCCTCAGCCAGTCGCGCCTCTTCCGCGACACGAGCCTCTTCAGCGAGGCGAGCCTCTTCCGCGACACGAGCCTCTTCAGCGAGACGAGCCTCCTCAGCCAGTCGCGCCTCTTCCGCGACACGAGCCTCTTCAGCCAGTCGCGCCTCTTCCGCGACACGAGCCTCTTCGGCGAGGCGAGCCTCCTCCGCCAGCCGAGCCTCTTCGGCCCGACGAGCCTCCTCCTCCGCCCGTCGCCGCGCCTCCTCCAGCGCCTCCCACTCCTCCACCGACAACGCCTCGACAGCCCCCTCCCGCTCCAGCACGAGCAGCAACGCCTCGTGCACGGGCGTCAACCCCTCCGGCCGCCGGAACTCCCCGAGCGTCTCCAGCAGCTCCCGCTCCGCCGCATCCGTCACCCACGGCGCGCACGCGGACACCTCCGCGCACCGATACACCCGCGTCCCCGCCCCCTCCGCCCCACCCCGCTCCAGCGCGGCCCGCACCACCCTCACCCCGGAGATGGGCTCGAACTCCGCCTCCACACTCCCCGCCTCGAAGGCCGCGCGCTCCGCCAGTTCACTCAGCCGGCGCACCTGCGCGAGCACCTGCTGCTCCGCCACCACCTCCGCGGCCAGCCCCCGCGCCTCCAACAAATCCTCGTCCGGCGTCCCCGCCCCACCCCGCGCCCACAACCCGTCCAACGCCTCCGCGTCCAACAGGCCACCCTGCAACAACGCCTGCGCCGGACTCTGATAGCCAAACCCCAGCCGAGCCCCCACGAGGTCACCCTCGCGCAAGGACAGCCGCGACTCGCGCCCTCCAGCGGACAGCGTCAACCAGCCCGTGGCTCGGGACTTGTGGGCGGAATACAGCGCTTCGGCGGCCTGCGACGGGGTCATCCTGCGCCCCAGTGTAGTCCCTCCACACCGCCCCTCAACTTGCCGAGGGTGCCCGCCTGCCCACCCCGCTGAAACAGACCTGTCGCAGGGCCTCATACGTCCCCACCCCCACCGCCGTGGACAGGTTCATGCTCCGCACCCCCTCCAACATCGGAATCGTCACCGCCGTCCCCGTCCCCCCCTCCATCACCTCCGGCACCAACCCCGTCACCTCCGAGCCGAACACCAGGTGGTCCCCCGCCTCGAACCGCGCCTCGAACAACGACGTCTGGGCCCGCGCCGAGAACAACCACCGCCGCGCCTCCGGATACGCCTCCACGTAGGCCGCATACGTTGGATACAGGCGGAGAAATACCTTGTCCCAGTAGTCCAACCCCGCCCGCTTGAGCTGGCGGTCATCGATGGAGAACCCCAGGGGCTCCACCAGGATGAGCCGGCAGCCCGTCACCGCGCACAGCCGGGCCACGTTGCCCGTGTTGGGGGGAATCTGGGGAGAGACCAGGACCAGATGCAGAGGACGCGCCAGGGGCTCGAGCATGGGGTAGAACGCGCTACATGCGCTGGAAGGTGACCAACGAGACGCGGCAGAGGCCGCTGGCGGACCGGGCGGAGAAGGCCACGTCCTTCGCCCACCGCTTCAAGGGGTTGATGGGCCGCACCGAGCTCGCCGTGGGCGAGGGCCTCCACATCCAGCCCTGTAACTCCATCCACACGTTCTTCATGCGCATTCCCATCGACGTCGCCTTCCTGGACGCCCAGGGGCGCATCGTCAAGCAGATGATGGCCCTGCCTCCCTGGCGGGCGACCTCCGTGTACCTCCAGGCACGCTCCGTGCTGGAGTTGCCCGCGGGCGTGCTCGCCGCCAGCGGCACCCAGGAAGGGGACCGCTTGAGCTTCGAGCCTGCCTCCCCACCCCCGATGTCCCCTGGCTGACCGCCCGATGCGCAGGAGTTTTGACCGATTTCCGAGCGCTTTGTTAACGTGCTCCGCCAGTTTCTCGTCCCCTTAGAAGAGTCCCCGCGCATGCGCATCGAGGTAGCCGGCAGCACCCACGTCGGGATGAAGCGGAATCACAACGAGGACAACTTCCTCATGCTGCCCGAGGAGCACCTCTTCATCGTCGCGGATGGAATGGGTGGCCACTCCTCTGGAGAGATTGCCAGCCAGATCGCCGTGCGCGAGCTGGGTGAGTTCTACCAGATGACGTCCCGGGACCAGGACAGCACCTGGCCCTTCAAGATGGACAAGCAGCGCAACTATGACGAGAACCGGCTGGCCACCGGCATCAAGCTCGCCAACGCGCGCATCTACGAGAAGGCCAGCAGCGAGTCGAAGTACAAGGGCATGGGGACGACCATCGTCAGCGTGCACTTCGCCAGCGACGTGGCCTACGTCGGGCACGTGGGCGACAGCCGCGTGTACTTCTTCCGCTCCGGCGCCCTCAAGCAGATCACCGAGGACCACTCGCTGCTCAACGACTACCTCAAGGCGAAGAAGCTCTCGCCCGAGGAGGTGGAGAACTTCCCGCACAAGAACGTCATCGTGCGCGCGCTGGGCATGAAGGAGAACGTCCAGGTGGACGTCTCCCGCGTGGAGCCCCAGCCGGGCGATGTCTTCCTGCTGTGCTCGGACGGCCTGAGCGGCATGGTCACCGACGCGCAGATGCAGGAGATCCTCGGGCGCACGCCGGAGCTGGACAAGGCGTGCTCCCAGCTCATCGACATGGCCAACGCCGCGGGCGGCAACGACAACGTCACCTGCGTGCTCGCCCGCTACCACCCGGCCTGAGTCTGCTCCGGGTGGTTCGAAGCCCCGCCTGGGTTCCCCCCAGGCGGTTCGCAGCCCTCGCCTGAGCCTGCTCAGGCGGTTCGCAGGAAGACGCGCAGCGCCTCCGCCACGCCCCACGCCTGGGCGATGCACCCCCTGGGACGGAAGGGGGGCGTGGCGTCGAAGATTTCGCTCACCTGCCCCACGCCCGCCTGTCGCAGGTGCGCCTCCAGGCCGTCCATGACGTCGCGCAGGTGGGCACGGTCCGGCTGCACCCTCAGCGCCGCGTCCACGTAGTGGCCGATGAGCCAGCTCCACACCGTGCCCTGGTGATAGGCCGCGTCGCGCGCGCGCAGGTCCCCATCGTAGGTGGCCTTGTAGTCGGCGTGGTCCGACGCCAGGGAGCGCAGCCCCACGGGCGTGAGCAGCTCCTCCTCCACCTTGCGCACCACCGCGGCCCACTTGTCGCGCGCGAGCACCGGGTACTTGAGCGACAGGGCGAAGATTTGATTCGGCCGCACCGCCTCGTCGTTGCCTCCACCCTCCGCGTCCACCACGTCGAACAGGCACTCGGCGCGCGGATTCCAGAAGCGCTGGTTGAACGACGCCTGCGCGCGCTCGGCGGCCTGGGTGTACGGCGAGGGGTCCACGCCCAGCTGCCCGGCCCACTCCGCCATCAGCTTCACGGCGTTGAACCACAGCGCGTTGAGCTCCACCGCCTTGCCCCGCCGGGGCGTCACCACCCAGCCATCCACCTTCGCGTCCATCCAGGTGAGCTGGTAGCCCTGCTCGCCCTGCGTCAACAGCCCGTCATCCGGGTCGATGCGGATGTGGTGGCGGGTGCCCTTCAAGTGCTTCTGGACGATGTCCTCCAGCGTGGGGAAGAACTCGCGCAGGAGCTCCTCGTCCCGGGACGCCGTGACGTAGCGGTCCACCGCGTGGAAGAACCAGAGCGTGGCGTCGGCCGTGTGGTACAGGCCCTCGGCGCCGCCCTCCGGGAAGAGGTTGGGCAGGAGGCCGTCGCGGATGTGGTGGCGGAACGTGCGCAGAATCGCCGCCGCCTCGCGCAAGCGGCCCGTGGACACCGTCAGGCCCTCGAGCGAAATCATCGTGTCGCGGCCCCAGTCCGTGAACCACGGGTAGCCCGCGATGACGCTGCGCGCATCCTCGCCGATGGCCCGCGCCCACGCGTCGTCGCGCGGACGCATGGGGTCCACGATGAACTGATCCGCCGCGAGCACCAGCCGCGCCGCCGTGTCCTTCCGGGCCTGCGCCGGCGCCCGCTCCAACAGGCGCCACTCGCGCTCGCGCTCCATGTCGAAGCTGATGGCCGGGTCTCGGTCCAACGCCGCCCAGTCCCGCACCGTGGCGCCCAGCGCCAGCCGGCCTCCGGGCTTCACCGTGCACTCGAAGTAGCCGGGGCTCGCCTGCGTCTCCACATGCGGCATCCCCCGCGCGCGCTCGGTGCGGTACAGCAGCGGCGGCGAGATTTCCGGCAGCGCCACGAAGGGCACCGCGCCGTCCGCGTACAGCCGCAAGCGCAAGGGCTCCGCGTCCTTGTCCGCGCACATCTCGATGCGCTCCCCCTGGAGGATGACCTTGGGCTGGCAGTAGCCGTGGGGGAAGTCGTGCTCGTGGATGCGGAAGGTGGGAAAGGGCCTCAGGCGCAGCTTCACGGCGGGCCCGGACAGGTGGGCCCACTCGATGAAGAGCGTGTTCTCGCCGTGCACCAGCACCAGCCTGCGACGAAGCCGCGTGGGGCCCAACACGTAGTCCCACTCGGGGATGAGGCCATCCAAACGGAAGCCACGCAACAGCGACGTGTCGCCCGCCAGCGTCCCGTCCGCGCGCACCTCGCCTTCGAGCCGGTACACCTGCCCCTCCACCCGGGCCGTCTCGATGAGCCGCGACAGCATGACGGTGCGGCCCCGCTCGGGCAGGTTGGGGATGAAGAGGCCGTGGTAGCGGCGTGAGTTCACCCCCGCGAGGGTGCTGGAGGCGTATCCCCCCAGGCCATTCGTCACCAGCCACTCCCGGCCGAGCACCTCCGCCGCCGGGGCGCCCCCGGGCCATCCGAACCTCACCTCTGGCAGTCCGCGCATGCGGCTCATCCTGCCATCCGAGGCCCGGGGCGGGTCCTGCGCTCCCGGGTGCTCGTCATCCACAGGGCGGTCATCCCCGGCACGCGCCACGACGTCTCGACCCTCAGTGAATCCAGTGAGCAAGAGCCTGTCCCTCCGAATCGAACCTCTTCACTGGACAGTCCGATACGCCACCCTTCATCCCGGGGCGGGGCCAACAATGGCTCGGGACAAGGAGACAGCTCCAGCTCGCTCCCCAGGTTGACGAGCAACAGACGGTCCCCCTCCGCCTCGCTTCCCAGGTAGCGCAGCAGGAAGGCGCTCTCGGAGAGGACGGCCCCCATCAGCTGGCCCCCCTCCTGCCGGGCGAGCACCGGGTCCTCGCGGCGCAGGCGCAAGAGCTCGCGGTGCAACGTGAGCGGCCCCACGCGTCGCTCCCGCTCACTCCAGTCGAGTCGGGAGCGGTGGAAGGCGCGCTCATCCAGGGGCTCCTCGTACCCCTCGCGCTCGAGGGCGTGGCGCGCGC
The DNA here is from genome assembly GCF_024198255.1 of Myxococcus guangdongensis. NCBI lineage: Bacteria > Pseudomonadati > Myxococcota > Myxococcia > Myxococcales > Myxococcaceae > Myxococcus > Myxococcus guangdongensis. Next base: position 55,251 of record NZ_JAJVKW010000006.1, on the reverse strand, counting down.
TCTCGAACTGGCCGATGAACGCGTCGCGTCCCTGGCGCACCACCGCCTGCAGCTCCGGCTTGTGGTCCACGAAGTAATGGAACGGGGAGTCGGCGAACCACTCCTGGCCCATGAAGAACAGGGGCGTCTGGGGCGACAGGAGCCACAGCGTGGTGAGCACCCGCGCGCGACGCTCGCCGCCGACGTGGTGCAGCCGGTGGCCTCCGAGCATGTTGGCGAGCTGGTCGTGATTCTGGAGGTAGAAGACACACGCGCTCGCGGGCACGCGCCAGAGAGGACCGCCGCGGGCCTTCTTCTGCCAGCGGTAGTACTGGCCCTGGTAGAGGGAGTTGCGCAGCACGCACGACAGGAGCTCCTGCGCGTTGCCGCGGTAGTCCTGCAGGTACGCCTCGGCGCGCCCGGTGGCCGCGACGCGGGCCGAGTGGTGGAAGTCATCCACCCAGAGCCCATCCGCGCCCCAGCCGCCCTGCTCGGGCACGCGGACGCACCGCGCATCCTGGGGTTCGTTCTCCGCGATGATGAGCACGGCGCGTCCACCCGCCGCCTCGCGCGCGGCCTGGGTGATGACCTGGACGATGTGCCGGGGCCCGTCGTCATAGAGGCTCTGCGTCGCGTCCAGGCGCAAGCCATCGAAGTGGTACTCGGCCATCCACGCGCAGGCGTTCTCGACGAAGAAATCGCGGCAGGGCCCCGCGTCCTCGCCGTCATCGAAGTTCGTCGGCTCGCCCCACTCGTTCGGGTACTTCTTCGTGAAGTAGCCAGGGGCGTACTGGGCCAGGTAGTTCCCGTCCGGGCCCAGGTGGTTGTAGACGACGTCCAGCACCACGCCGAGGCCCAGCCGGTGCGCGGCCTCCACGAAGGCTCGCAGCGACTCGGGGCGACCGTAGGCGGGAGTGGGCGCGAAGAGCTGCGCGCCGTCATAACCCCAGTTGAAGCGGCCAGGACACGTGTGCAGCGGCATCAGCTCCAGGCAGGTGATGCCCAGCTCCGCGAGCAGGGACAGCTTCTCGCGGGCCGCCTCGTAGGTGCCCTCGGGCGTGAAGGTGCCCACGTGCAGCTCGTACAGCACCTGGCCTCGCATGGAGGCGAGCCCCTTCCAGTCGCCGTCGCTCCATGCGTGCGTCCACGGGTCCACCACCTCGCTGTGTCCGTGCGGCCCGTCGGGCTGGAAGCGCGACGCGGGGTCGGGGAACTCCTCGCGATCATCGAGCCGATACTTGTACAGCGCGCCCACCGACACGGGATGGACGCCCTCGAAGTAGCCTCGCGCATCCCGGGTGAGGGCCAGCGGACGCGCCGCGCCCTGGACGGCGACCTCGACCATGCGACGGCGGGGCGCCCAGACTCGAAAGTGCGTGCCGCCCGGCCCCACGGGCCTGGCTCCCAACGTCCCTCGCCACGTCATTCCCCCGACCTCCCATCGGGCGCCGGACGCGGACCTGCGCGAACGAGGCACCAGCACGAACAGTAAGACGTGGCGCTCCCGGCGGCGACGGACGGAAGGAGCACCGCGGCTGCTCGCCGACCCAGCTGAACCGCGGTGCCGGCCCTCCTGCCGGCAGCGCGGGCCCTCCGTCATGCCCGGCACGAGCGGGAGCGGCCTTCCACATCCACCCGGGGCGGCCCCTCCCTCGCGAAGGCCTGTCGAGGAAACAGGAGGACCACCGCACGCTCATGCCCGACAGACGTCCTCCCGCGAGGTCGGACGGTCGAGCAACCGGGACACCCACCCGCGAACACGGGCGCGGCCAGGCGACCCGGCGTTCAGCGCGCGCCGGTCACCCTCCCAGCGCGAGGGATTCAGCGCCCGGTGAGCGGCGCGGGAATCCGGTGCTGCGTCCAGGCGAGGACCTCCTCGAGCGTCTCGCCCGGGGCAATCTCCGTCGCCTCGAACACGGCGGCGCGGCGGAGCTGTGCCCCCGCGCCCACCTTCACCTCGGCGCCGAGCGACACACCCGCGCCCACGACGACGCCCTCCGCGAGCGACACGCCCCGCTCGAAGTACGCGGGCCCCTCCACCCGGGCGGCGCGCACGTCCGCCTCCGGATGCGCCCACGACGCGCCCGGCCCCCGCACCGTCCCCGCGAGCGGCGAGGCCGCGCCCAGCCACTCCAGCCGCACCTGCCCCGCGAGCACGTCTCGCACCGTGGCCAGATAGCGCGACGGCGTCCCCAGGTCGGACCAGTACCCATCCACGCGGACGCCCCGCACGACCTGCCCCGCCGTCATCGCGCGCGCGTAGACCTCCCGGTTGATGTCCTCGGGCCCCTGCGCGCTCATGAAGTCGAAGACGCGCGGAGACATCACGTGCACGCCGGTGAAGTGCCACGGCGTCAGGCCCTCGCCTCCGGGACCATGGCCCGCGATGCGCTGGACCTGCCCCGCGCCGTCCAGCTCCACCGCCGCGTACTTCTCCCCCTCCGGCATCGGCTGCAACACCATGGTCGCCAGCGCACCGGACGCCTGGTGCATGGCGACCACGGGCCGCAGGTCCACCGGGTAGAGGATGTCCCCGTTGAAGACGAGGAAGTCCCCGTCGGAGAGGAAGTCCCTCAGGCCCCGGATGCCGCCACCCGTGCCCTGGATGACGGGCTCGCGCACCACGTGCAGCGGCAGCCCCGCGCGCGCGCACTCCTCGCGCGCCACCGCCTCCATCGTGTCCGGCAGGTGGTGCGTGTTGATGCCCACCGCCGTCACGCCCGCGGCCTTCAGCACCGCCAGGTGGTAGCGGAGCAGCGGCTGCCCCAACAGCGGCAGCGCGGGCTTGGGCCAGCGCTCCGTCAGCGGACGCAGCCGCGTGCCCAGCCCCGCGCAGAGGACCATCGCCTTCATCGTCGCCTCCCCTCCCTCGGTGCCCGACTCAGGCGGCCAGCTCCGGGACGTACTTCGCCACCAGCGCCTGCAGCCTCGCGAGCTCAGGACGGTGCCGCAGCGCCTCGCGCACGTAGCGCAGCGACGCCGGGATGGACACCAGGAAGCCCGGGTTGCCCTTCACGCGGTTGATGAACTCGAAGCGCCCCGCGTCCTTCAGCTTGCGCTGCACGGTGAGCAAATCGAAGAACGCCTTGAACGCCACCGGGTCGATGCGCTCGCCCGTCTCCTGCTGGAACGTGGCGATGTAGCGGTCCAGCATCGAATCCACGAACGCGCGGTCCAGCTCCACGTAGCTGTCGCGCAGCAGCGCCACCAGGTCGTACTGGCGCGGGCCCTGGAGCGCGTCCTGGAAGTCGATGACCACCAGCTCGCCCTCCTTCACCATGATGTTGCGGCTCTGGTAGTCGCGGTGCGTGAAGCCTCGGGGCGCGGCGGCCAGCTGCTTGGCGATGTCGCGGAAGATGGCGTCCAGTTCGGCGCGCTCGTCGGCCGTGGGCTGCTTGCCGCTCCACGCCTCCAGGCCCCACTCGCGGAAGTGGTGCAGCTCCCAGTCGTACAGGTCCTCGTCGAACGCGCGCGTGAAGGCCAGGCAGTCCGGGTCCTGGTGCTTCTCCGCCTGGGCGCGCAGCTTCGCCAGCAGGTCCACCGCGCGGGTGTAGAGCGCCTCGCGGTGCTTGCCGCCCTCCAGCGCGGACTCGAAGGTGATGTCGCTCAGGTCCTCGAGCACCATCATCCCCGCCGGCTCGTCGTAGCGCAGGATTCGCGGCACGCGCACGCCCAGCTTCTCCAGGTAGCGGTGCACGTTGACGAAGGGCAGCTCCTTGGGCGGCTCACCCTTGGTGGCCTCCTCGCTCTTCTTCTTCGCGTCCAGCGGCATCTCCATCACCACCCAGCTCTCCGGGGGGGCGCCGACGCGGTAGTACGAGCGGTTGCTCGCGTCTCCCTTCAGCTTCTTGATGGGAGCCTGGGGTACGGGACGGCCAATGGCCTGTCCCACCTGGTCGCGCAGGGCGGCCTCGAGTTCCATATCGACGGGGTTCTCCAATGGGGATCTTCGAGAAGAAGATGGCCCGCGAGTATGGGAGGGGCGACTTTCCGCGTCAAAGGCCGGACACGGCGGATGCCCCCTGGCCGCCCGGCCTGTCACGTACGCGACGGGCCTGCCCGTGTCCGTCGCGCCGCGTCGCGAGGCCGGTCGCCCCCAGACAGAGCAGGCCCCGACAGCGCCCTACCCCCGGGGACAGTGGGATGAGCACAGCGGGGAAGGCCCCCGGGGAGCACACTGTTGCTCCCCGACGGGGGAGATGGTCTCCCGCTGTCGACCGGGCCGCGCGGGCGGCATATAAGACGCGCCGCGAACCCCCTTTTTTCTGGAAGCCGTGATGGACATCCACGACAACATCCTCAGCGCGATTGGCAACACGCCGCTCGTCAAACTCAACAAGCTCGTCGGTCCCAACGACGCGACGGTGCTCGTCAAGTGCGAGTTCATGAACCCCGGCGCGTCCATCAAGGACCGCATGGCGCTGTACATCATCGAGAAGGCCGAGCGGGAGGGGAAGCTCAAGCCCGGCGGCACCATCGTGGAGAACACGTCCGGCAACACCGGCATGGGCGTGGCGCTGGCGGCGGCGGTGAAGGGCTACAAGTGCATCTTCACCATGCCGGACAAGATGTCCCTGGAGAAGATCAACCGCCTGAAGGCGCTGGGCGCGCAGGTGGTGGTGACGCCGACGAACGTGCCGGCCGAGGACCCGCGCAGCTATTACGAGACCGCCAAGCGCCTGCACCGCGAGACGCCGGGCGCGTTCATGCTGAACCAGTACCACAACCCCGACAACATCGAGGCGCACTACTCCCTCACCGGCCCGGAGATCCTCGAGCAGACGGGCGGCAAGGTGGACTACTTCGTCTCCGGCCTGGGCACCGGCGGGACGATGAGCGGCGCGGGCAAGTTCCTCAAGGAGAAGATTCCGGGCCTGAAGAACGTGGGCGTGGACCCCGAGGGCTCCGTCTACGAGGGCTACTTCAAGACGGGCAAGCTGACCGAGCCGCACGTCTACAAGGTGGAAGGCATCGGCGAGGACATGCTGTGCGGCGCCATGGACTTCAAGGTCGTGGACGACGTGCGCCAGGTCGATGACCGCCAGTGCTTCGCCGCCGCCCGCCGGCTCGCGCGCGAGGAGGGCATCTTCGCGGGTGGCTCCTCCGGCGCCGCGGTGCACGTGGCCGTGCAGCTGGCGAAGGAAGTGGGCAAGGGGAAGACCATCGTCGTGGTGCTGCCCGACTCCGGCAGCAGCTACATCAGCAAGTTCCACTCGGACGAGTGGATGCGCGACAACGGCTTCGCCGAGGACAAGGGCACGGGCACCGTGCGCGACATCCTGGGCAGCAAGCAGCGCGACGTGAAGACGGCGCGCAAGGGCGACCGGGTGGACCAGGTCGTGGAGACGATGCGCGGCCATGGCATCAGCCAGATGCCGGTCGTCACCGAGGACGGCCGCGCGGTGGGCATGGTGCACGAGTACGACTTGCTCAACGCGCTGGTCGCCGGGAAGGTGAAGTTCGCCGACAGCATCGACGCCATCGTCGCGCCGCTGCAGGGCGCGCTGTCGCTGGACACGAGCATCGCGCGGCTGCGCGAGGTCTTCGCGCAGGACAACGTGGCCGTCGTGAAGGATGGCGAGAAGGTGGTCGCCATCGTCACGAAGATCGACCTCATCGACTTCCTGCACCGCACCGCGGCCTGACGCCGCGCCTCCGGGCACCGACGTCGTTCACACGGAGGGCCTCTCACCGTTCGTCGGTGGGAGGCCCTTCGTGCTCGCGGGGCCCGTGCGCGCTAGCTGGCCCCGGTTCCGTCCCCGGAGGACGTGTTGAGCTTGCGCTTCTTGAACTGACGCTCGGGCAGGTCGTCATCGTCGCCCTCGTCTTCGAGCGGAGTCCACCGGAGGGCCAGGGGCGCGTAGCGACACGTCAGGTGCCTGCCGGCGAGCTGGTCCAGCGCCGTCAGCGGGCGGCGGCAGTCCGAGCAGCGCTCTTCCTTCCGCTTCTTCTCGCGCTGGGCGTGGACCGACTTCTGGCGGAGCACCTCGACGATGACGCCGTTGTGGTCGCTGTAGGCGTAGGCCTTTCCGTCCAGGGCGAGGAACTTGTCCGTCAGCCCGTGGAAGACGAACGCCGGGTTGGCGGTGGAGTCGTTCTCGTCGAACCCGAACACCTTCCCGTCGCGAACCACCGCCGTCATGTGCGGCGTGCACGCGATGTCGAAGTGCGTCTTGAAGGTGCTGTTCGTGCCCGAGATGCTGAACACGTTGTGCCCGCCGAAGCCGACGAGTTCCTGCTGGTCGTCGAGCACGCTCGACACCCAGTCCCCACCGCCGAGCTGATTCTTCAGGGTGCTCGGGACGAAGTCGCTCTTCGGCTGGTTGGTGTCGCCCATCACCAGGTCGAGCTTCTCCTTCGTGGTGACGTTCCTGGCGTTGTTCGCCAGATACTTGATGACCCGCGTGCTGTCCTTGCAGATGGCGTTGGGCGTGTGCACGAACGCCATCAGCCAGCCCATGACCCTCAGGATGACGCAGCGGGCCTGCTCGTCCTTGTTGTCGTCGGAGGTGAGCGTGTACGGGAACAGCTCGATGTCGCTGTCTCGGAGGTTCAGGTCCTCGCGCAAGAGGACGGTGAAGCGGTGGCGTGAGTCCCCCGTGGGGTTCATCCCCGTGACGACCCGATAGCCCCCCACGGAGCTCACCCCCAGGTCCTGGAGCAGGTCTGTCGTGAAGGCCTCGCCCAACACGATGATGTCCGGCAGGCGCACGCTGGGGAGCTCGCCCTTGGAGCGCGTCCGGTTCATCACGCTCTTGGTGATGGTGTCGATGACGCCCTTCATGAAGCTCAAGAGCAGCGCCTTGCCCTCGCCGGGCTCGCCTCGCTCCTTGTCGTAGCGGGCCGAGAGCTTCTTCGACTCGTTCTGGGTCGCGAACTCAATCGTCGACGAGGGGAAGGTCATCTTCTTCGCGACCAGGTCGTAGACCGGCGTCTGGTAGGTCAGCTTCCGGTCGTCGTCGAGGGTGTAGATGTCCTCCGCGTGGGACTGGGTCCCGTGCTTGAACGAGTTGCCCATGAGCGCCGTCCCCAGGGAGTCCTCCTTCTTTCCGGTGGATTCCAGCGACTGGTAGACGATGATCATCTCGTGCTCCCCCAAGGCCCGTGACAGGGCTGACCGCGTGAGCGTAGCCGGGCGGTGTCCGCCAGGAAAGGCAGCGGCGGGTCGGGCCATTCATGTCCGAAAACCGCGAGCGTGCGGGGCGCTCGGGTGACACTGTCCAGGGCATGGACCTGCTCGACACAGACGCTTGCTACCGCGCGCTCCAGTCGCGGGATGCCCGCTTCGACGGCCGACTCTTCGTCGGGGTGACGTCCACCGGCATCTACTGCCGCCCCGTCTGCCCTGCTCGCACGCCGAAGCAGGAGAACTGCCGCTTCCACGCGTCGGCCGCCGCCGCGCAGGAGGAGGGCTTCCGGCCGTGCCTGCGCTGCCGCCCGGAGACGGCGCCAGACCTGGCCTCGTGGCGGGGCACGTCCAACACCGTGTCGCGCGCGCTCGCGCTCATCGCGGAGGGCGCGCTGGACGGAGGCGAGGCGGGCGTGGACGCGCTCGCCGAGCGGCTGGGCGTGGGCGACCGGCAGCTGCGCCGCCTGTTCAAGCAGCACCTGGGCGCGACGCCGGTGGCCGTGGCGCAGACGCGGCGCGTGCTCTTCGCCAAGCAGCTCATCCAGGAGACCGGGATGCCGCTGTCGCAGGTGGCGCTGGCCTCGGGCTTCGGAAGCATCCGCCGCTTCAACGAGACCTTCCAGGCGCTCTACCAGCGGCCGCCGGGCGCGCTGCGCCGCAAGAGCATGACCGAGGAGCCCGCGGACGCGGGGGTGACGCTGCGGCTGCGCTACCGGCCTCCGTACGACTGGGCCGCGATGCTCGCCTATCTCTCCGCGCGCGCCATCGAGGGCGTGGAGCGCGTGCATGGCGCGAGCTACCAGCGCACCGTGTCCCAGGACGGCGCCGTGGGCACGGTGGAGGTGTCGCACGAGCCGGGGCGCAACAACCTGGTGGTGCGCATCCGCTTCGCGCGGGTGCAGGCGCTGCCGGCCATCGTCGCGCGGGTGCGCCGCGTGTTCGACGTGGGCGCGGACATCGAGGCGATTGGCGAGCACCTGTCGAAGGACCCGTTCCTCGCGAGCCTCGTGGCGCAGAGGCCCGGCCTGCGGGCCCCGGGCGCCTGGGACGGGTTCGAGCTGGCGGTGCGCGCCATCCTCGGCCAGCAGGTGACGGTGACGGCGGCGCGCGGGCTCGCGGGGCGACTGGTGGCGCTGTGCGCCGAGGCGTCCGTGGAGGGCCTGCCCTCGGGGCTGACGCGGGTGTTCCCGTCACCGGAGAGCGTGGCCCGTGCGGACTTGAGCACGCTGGGCATGCCATCCGCGCGCAAGGCGACCCTCAAGGCCATGGCGGAGGCGGCGCTGGCGGACCCGCTGTTGTTCCAGCCGTTCGGCACCGTCGAGGAGGGCATCGCCCGGCTGCGCTCCATCCGCGGCGTGGGCGAGTGGACCGCGCAGTACATCGCCCTGCGCGCGCTGCGCGAGACGGACGCGTTCCCCGCGAGCGACGTGGCGCTCCTGAGGAGCGCGGCCACGCACGAAGGCGCGCGCCCCACGCCCGAGGCGCTGCTGCGGCGCGCGGAGCCCTGGCGGCCCTGGCGGGCCTACGCCGCGCAACACCTGTGGGCCGCGGACCCGGGACCGCGGCCTCGACTTCCGGAGGTGCGTCATGGCTGAGACGACTCGATTCCTCATCGACAGGACGGACACGCCCATCGGCGAGCTGGTCATCATCGCGGACCGCGAGGGCCACCTGCGCGCCGTGGACTGGACCGAGCACGAGGCGCGCATGCTCCAGTTGCTGCGCCTGCACTACGGCGAGAAGGGCTACACGCTGGAGGAGGCGCGCGACCCGGGCGGGCTCACCGTCACGATGCGCGCGTACTTTTCCGGCAAGCTCGACGTCATCGACACGCTGCCCGTGAGGACCGCGGGCACCGACTTCCAGCGCGAGGTGTGGGCCGCGCTGCGCTCGATTCCGTGTGGGAGCACCGTCTCCTACTCGGAGCTCGCGCGGCGAATCGGCCGGCCCACGGCCGTGCGCGCGGTGGGACTGGCCAATGGCGCGAACCCCGTGGGCATCGTCGTGCCGTGTCACCGCGTGGTGGGCGCCAATGGCTCGCTCACGGGTTATGGAGGTGGCATCCAGCGCAAGCGCTGGTTACTCAGCCACGAGTCCAGGGCCCTGCCCCTTTTGAAGTCCTGACGTCGACGCGGGCCCACGCCCCCACACCCCTCGAGGACCACCCCATGCCTGTCGCGCCTCCTGATTCGATTCGAGCCTTCCGCCAGCTTCACGAGGCGGGGCTGTTGTTGCTGGTCAACGCATGGGACGCGGGCAGCGCGCGCGTCATGGAGAGCCTGGGCGCCAAGGCGCTCGCCACCACGAGCGCGGGCGTGGCGTGGGCGCAGGGGTATCCGGACGGAGACGCGCTGCCGGTGAGCCGGCTGCTGGACACCGTGGCCTCCATCGCACGCGTGGTGAAGGTGCCGCTGACGGTGGACATGGAGGGCGGCTACTCGGACGACCCGAAGGTGGTGGGTGAGGTGGCGCTCGGCGTGCTCGACGCGGGGGGCGTGGGCATCAACCTGGAGGACGGCTCGGGGAGTGCGGACCTGTTGTGCGCGAAGATTGAAGCGGTGAAGCGCGCGGTGGCCGGGCGTGGGTTGGACTTGTTCATCAACGCGCGCACGGATGTGTTCCTGAAGGGCATCGGCCCCGCGGACAAGCGCGTGGAGGAGACGCTGTCGCGGGCGCGTCGCTACAAGGCGGCGGGCGCGGACGGGCTCTTCGTGCCGGGCTTGAAGTCGCCCGCGGAGATTCGCGTCGTGACGTCGGAGGCGGGGCTGCCGGTGAACCTGATGGCGATGACGGGGTTGCCCGCCGCGTCGGAGCTCGCCACGCTCGGCGTGCGCCGCGTCAGCGCCGGCGCCGGCATGGCGCAGTCCATCCTGGGCCGCGTGGCCGCGCTCTCCACGGAGTTCCTGCGGGACGGCGCCGCCGCTCCCGCGCCGGAGGCGGGCATCTCCTATCCAGTGCTCAACAAGCTGATGGCGGAGCGCTGACCGGCCCCCGCGAAGGGCGTCGCCCGTCTCCCTCCATCGCGCGCCGGGGCCGGTGCGCGCCGCGCCGAGGTGCGAGCCCTCGGCACGACCCGGCGCGCGAGGAGATGCCCCCAGGCTCGCGTCTCATTGCCCCGGGGGCCTGCCCGGGGCACGACAAGCGGGTGGCCGGGTGCGGAGCCCCGGCTCGCGATGCTCCAAGGCGAGACCTGATGCGCGAGAGGACGGCCGCACGGGCTCGGGAAACCTCGCCCCGAGGAGCCCTACTTCGCCGCGCTCCCCTCGGGCCTGCGGGCGAACAGCGCGTTGGCGACCTCCGTCATCACCACCTCGCCATGCTGGTTGCGCACCTCGAAGCGGAACTTGATGGCGCCTCGGTCCGCCTTGCTGCGCGACGGCGTGGTGGAGAGCACCTCGAAGCGCGCGGTGAGCGCGTCACCGGGACGCACGGGCTTGAGCCAGCGCAGCTCGTCCAGCCCCGGTGAGCCCAGGCTCGCCGTCTTGCTCAACAGGTGCTCCACCGCGAGCTTGTGGCAGATGGACGCGGTGTGCCACCCGCTCGCGATGAGGCCACCGAAGATGCCCTCACGCCCACCCTCGTCACTCAGGTGGAAGGGCTGGGGGTCGAACTGCTTCGCGAAGGCGATGATCTCCTCGCGGGAGACCACATAGGGCCCGGCCTCACTCGCCTCACCGGGTTGGAAGTCGTCGAAGTAGCGCATGACCTCTTCCATAGGCCGCTCGACGTGCCGCGGCAACGCCTTGCGTCCCCGCCCCGCCTCGCCTCATCGATTGCTAGATTTCCTTATTAAGTACGCTTCATGACAGACTGACGGGGCCTCATCCCGACATCACCAAGGAGACACGGATGTTCGCGAAGCTCGAGCGCCAGCGGTCCCTGTTCATGTTGCTGTGCACCCTGCTCGTGGTGGGGCTCGCCGCCCTGTCCACGGGGGAGACCTCCGCCGCGCTCGTCCAGGACGCGAGCGAGACGACCTGTGAGGAGACGGTGAGCCTGCCGCCCTCGGACATGACGCTCGCCACCAGCGAGCACTCCAACGCGGCCTGTCGCCCCACCTGCGTGGGCCCGTGTTGGTTCTGCCTGTTGGGTGTCTGTGAAAACCGCTGCATGTAGACACCCGCCAAGGTCCTGAAGACAGAGGGCCACGCATTCCGGTGGGGTCACCCCGCCCCATTGACGCCATGTCCGTCTGCCTTGGTACATGGCGTCCATGTTCCTGGATTCCTCAGCTCGCTCGACTCGAACGTTTTTCTTATGGGTATCCCTGCTCACGTGGAGTTCCGGCTGTGATTCAGCCGAGCCCGTGACGCCTGTCGTCGAGCCCGTCTCCACGACCCAGGCCCGGTTGGACCCACCGACGTGGTTCCGCGAAGTGGCCTACGTGGCGGCGCCCCCGTGTCCCACGGGGACGAACGACTACTCCCTCATCGACAATTGCTACAACGAGGAGAACCCGCAGCGCCCCAGCATCTTCCGGGAGCTGAGCACGGCGTGGCGCCCCCACCGGCCCACCGCGACGTCTCCGTTGTCCTTGCGGCCCCCGGCGCTGAACGGGGTGATGCAGCCGTTCCCACCGGCCGAGTACGACCAGGGCTGGGGGGCACCGAAGCTGCCGGAGACAGCGGACGCCGCCCAGGCCATCCAGGTGCTGCCGTACAACCGTGGCACCAACGACGGACGGCTCTTCGTGCGCGGCGGCTGTCGAGGCTGCGCGGAGGGCTCCACGCTCTACACCTTCCGTCCCGAGACGCTCGGGCACGACTTCCGCTACGACTTCGCCACCCAGGGGACCCACTTCGTCCAGCCGAGGCAGCCCGGGGCACGGCTGCATCCGTTCACCTACTTCAACCCGATGGCGACGTTCCTCACGGCGAAGAACAACGGCGACTTCCCGGACGCGCTGCACAGCACCACGTGCGAGGACTCGATGAGCGCCATCACCCAGGGCACCCACGGGCGCAACCCGGTGGCGTGCTCGGCGCGCTACGAGGCGGGCTCGCCGCTCATCCAGGGCGACTGCTACGACATCTCGCTCGTCTACGGCCTGGTGTCGTCCGCGGGGAACCACTGGGAGCTGCGCTCGGTGGACCTGACGGTCTTCGCGCGCAATCCCAAGGCGCTGACGACCGGCAATGCGACGACGGGGGACGCCTCCGGCTGGGGGCTCTGGGTGTATCCGCGCAACCCCGAGGGTGAGGTCAAGGCGCTGCCCACCTGGCAGTTGCCGCCCTTCCGTCCATTCAACATCCACGAGTCCAACTGGAGCGACATGAGCGCGGGCTCCGCGTACGCCCGCCCCACCGCTCCGGACACCATCGACTGGCCCCGACTGTTCAGCACCAGCCCGACCTTCCGTTGCTACACCCCGGTGATGGTGTGGCCGCTGCCCGAGCCCCTCTACTTCCGGGACACCTCCGCCGCCGCGCCCAAGTGGTGCCAGTTCTTCGACCGGCAGAGCTTCCAGAACGTCTATCAAGTGGAGGATGACGGGGACGCCGTCATCGGCAATGGCGGCAACTGGAGCGGCGTCGTGGGGTGGACCCCTGGCACGGGACAGAAGCCCTATGCCCTCTTCGAGCCGGCGGTGAGCGGAGACGGCAAGCTGCTCGTCGTCAACATGCACGGGCTGTACTACGCCGCGTCGGACGTGAGCTGTCGCGCGTCGGAGTGGAGGCACTTCAAGCCCATCAGCATGATGCCGATGGACCCGGCGGTGAACACCCGCTACGAGATGGCGAAGTCGCAGGTCGTCGCCGGGCGCAGGTCCCAGCCGTTCCGGGACACGCTGGGCAATCCCATCCCCTTCGGCACGCTCAATCAATGGGCCTATCCGTGGATGGACCGCGAGGGGAAGAACCTGTTCTTCGCCGCGAAGAACCACCCGCATGACGGCTACTACGCAAGGCAGGTGGTGCGCGAGGACCGCGGCAGCGCCGCCCCCGCGCTGACGGACTCCACCTCCAGCCAGCCCCCCGACTCGGACCGGGCGCGGTTCAACCCGGACCGAGCGCCCGCGCAGGCCATCAGCGTCCTGGGCGCGTGGACGCGGGGCAAGGCGGTCATCCTCGACAATGGGCTGAACCTCACCGACATGACGGGCAACACCGAGGACAACCTCCAGCGCACCTACTCGCTGCGCCTGTACTCGGGCGACGACATCACCTTCTCGCCCAAGGGCAGCTCACAGTTCTTCTCGTTCGAGAACCAGCTCAACCACTTCGATGGGATGCGCCCCACGCTGCCGTTCGACGTGGTGTGGAACGTCCAGTCCACCAACCAGCGCAACGCGGAGGTGGCGTTCGACGACTACCTGCACAAGCGCGCCTTCGTGGTGGCGCACATGAACGCGGCCATGCGCATGGACGTGAATCCCCACGCCACCGCGACGCGCGCGGAGACCTTCCCCCAGGATGGCTTCGTGCCCCTGGGCGACGTGAATGCCTACGTGCGGGGAGGCGCGCTCGCGGCCTTCGCCTTCAAGCGCAACCCGCTGGTGCAGAACGCGGCCACGGGCGGCCCGATGTCCGGCATGGATGGCCCCCAGCCTCCGTCCTCGGTGCGGCTGCGCGGCGGCGCGCGCGTCGAACCCGTGGCGCTGGGCGGCGTCAGCGGCAAGGGCGTCTGGCTGGATGGCCGCAATGACTTCATGGACATGGGCTATCCGGTGGATGGTTCGCGGCGCGATTGGCTGTTCAGCCTGTGGCTCGACTCACGCGAGGAGCTGTTCGTGCGGCCCGGCGCGACGCAGGTCCGGGGCACGCCCCGCACCCTGTTCTACTTCTCCGACAACTCGTGGGTGGGCCTGGTCCAGGCGAGGGACGCCAACGGCAACTTGTGGCACGAGCTGGACGTGTACAACGGCGCGACGGGGCAGCGCTTCACCACGCACCTGGGCACGCTGGTGCAGCCCGGCCGCTACTTCCAGTTCGGCATGAAGGTGATGACCGAGCAGGGGCAGCGGAAGGTGGCGTTCTACATCGATGGGACCTGGCACTCGACGCTCACCGTCGCGCCCCACGACATCGGCTTCGACCCGATGTGGAACTCGATGAGCGGGTGGACGTGGATGACGGTGAGCGACCCGGGGCCCGCCTTCGTGCCGGGGCAGCCGCGGCTGCCCTTCTTCGGGTGGGTGGACGAGCTGCGCATCTACGCGCTGTCGCCCGCGGACATCCAGGCCGGGTGGACGGATGAGCTGATGTGCAACCAGGCGCTCGGGACGACGGTGGACATCGGCCTGCGCCGGGGCGAGCCGTGGGACCCCACGCTGGAGAAGCTGCGCTTCCGCTCGAGTCGCTACCCCGGCGCGCGCTGGAGCATCTGCGAGCAGCTGCGGCTGGGCTCGTATCTGGAGCCGCTCGACTACCCGGCGCAGTACGGGGACCACCTCTGCATCGACCGGGTGCACAAGAATCCCCGCGTCGACCCACTCCTGGCGTCGCGCTGCCTGCGCGCGAGTCTGATGGGCCTGCCCACGCTCCAGGCCACCACGCCGCGCCCGGACACCAGCGCCAACGCGTTCTGCCTCGCGTGCCACACCCCCACCACGCAGCTGCCTGGACTGAAGCTGGGCGCGCTGACGTCGGGGACGGGGCCCCGGTTCCAGGACCGGCGGCGTCAGCCCATGAACGTCCCCGCCGTCCTCGGCGGCGTGGTGCCGCCCTGGCTCTTCACCGGCATCGACCAGCCGGATGGCACCCGCACCCTGGACCACTACTTCGACCACTTCCCCGCGCCCTGAGCACGGGGAGTGAAGGGGCGCGGGCCACGCGAAGCCCGCGCCCCTTTTCATGGGAGACTCCGTATCACTCGCATGTCTTCTCATCTCCCGACCAAGCAGCCCGTGACGTGCGCCGTCTGCGCGAACGAAAGCAAGCACAGGCCTCCTCGCCACATCACCCGCAGAGAACTTCCCGAACTCGATGGCCGTCCGGAGGGACAGGCGTTCTCCAATCTGAGCCTCAACCTCCATGTGTGTCCGACCTGCGGCTACTGCGCGGAGGACCTCTCCACCGCCCACCCGAGCGCGGACGACGTGGTCCGCTCGGAGGCTTATCGCGCCCTGTCGAACGGCCTGGGTCGAGCCATTGCCGTCCGCCGGGCCCTCCGCCGGGTGATGCTGGCCGATGCCACGGCAGACCGCGATGATGCCGTGTCCGCCCGGCTCCTCGCGGCCTGGGTGCTGGAGCTCTGCGAGAAGGCGAAGCCGGCACGCCAGTACTTCTCCGAGGCCGCCGACCTGATGCTGGCCACGCCCCCTCCCGCACACTGGGAGCCCAGCGGGGATGTCGACTGGAAGGGATGGCGCGGCCTCCAACGGGTGGACGTGCTGCGCCGCGCGAACCGTCACGGTGAAGCCCTGCGCGAGGTGGCGCGCGTGCGCGAGGTCCGCACCTCCGCATTGGTCGAGCGGCTCCTGACGTTCGAGGAAGCCGCCATCGCGCAGGGTGACACCGAGTCTCGTACCGTCCGCGAGGGGCTCGGCATCGGTCCACGCACGGGGAACCAGGAGCCGAAGGACCCACTCCTCGCGTATCTCCTCGGGTACTACGGGCAGCACCTCACGGACATGGAGCGGCGGGCCGCGTTCCTGGAGACGTACGACACCGACGCCGGGCCCCGCTGGGCCACGGACCATCCCCAGGTGCTCGCGCTGCTCGCGGAGGGGAAGGAAGGCCTGGCCCGCCACCTCGAGCGCCGGCTCCTGGCCGAGCACCCCGACACCGTCGTCATCAACCGGTGTCCGAAATGTGGCGTCCTCGCCAGGACCCCCAGCGCCCGACAATGCCGCGCCTGTCCCCACACCTGGCGCGAGCCGAGCCACTGAGCCAGGGGCGTATCGTTCACCGGAGCCCGGGTAGGACACGGAGAGAACCCATCTCTCCGAGATTACCTGGCGCGTAGGGCGCTAGACTTCGGGCCCTATCTCGCCAGGAGGATTCGAATGGGTGTCAGGACATGGCTGGCCGCGCTGGGCATCACCTTCGCGGGGCTGGGCTGTGGCTCGGATGGATCGCGCGGCGCCGAGGGACTCCAGGGGCCGCAGGGCCCTCAAGGGCCTCAAGGTCCGAGCGGCACCGCCTGGGAGGTGGGCGAGGGGCTGACGTTGGAAGGCAACGTGTTGAGCGTGCGCTACGACGGCGCCAACCCGCCCGTGCCCACCAACGACCCCCGGCTCACCGACGCGCGAGCGCCCCTGGCGGGCAGCGCGCACTACGTGCAGAACAGCCTGGCGGTGCAGACGGGCTCCTTCGCGCTCTCGGGCTCGGGCACCACCCATGGCCAGCTGTCGACGCGCTCGGACCTGCTCGTCGACGCGGCGTCCACCGTCGAGTCCTCGATTGCGCTCCTGAAGGTGCAGAACACCACCTCCGCGGGCGCGAGCTGGAAGCAGTTCCCGGTCTTCACCGTGGACTCGGCGGGAGGCCTGGTGGCGAGCGGCGAGGTGGACAAGGGGCTGCTCCCGGTGTCGGGCACGGGCACTCGCCTGATGTGGGCGCCGGGCTTCGCGGCGTTCCGCGCGGGCTACACGGAGGCGCAGTGGGATGAGAGCAACGTCGGCGACTTCTCCTGGGCGGGTGGCTATCGCTCGCTGGCCAAGGGGACCGCGTCCTTCGCCATGGGAAAGGACAACATGGCGCGCGGTGACAGCTCCATCGCGCTGGGCGCTGGGAACACCACCAGCGACGTGGGCGGCATCGCGCTGGGGAGCGGCAACAACGTCACCGGCCTTGCCGCCATCGGCTTCGGCACCGGGAACAACGTCTCGGGCCGCGGCGCGGTGGCGATGGGCGCGAGCGTCCAGGCCACTGGCAACTACAGCTTCGCGTTCGGACAGGATGTGTCGACGAACGGGAAGACGGGCGCGTTCATCTTTGGAGACCGCTCCGGCGTGAGCACGGCCAGCATCGCCAACGACAACCAGTTCATGGTCCGCGCCGCGGGCGGCGTCCTGTTCTACACGAGCGCCAACCTGGGCTCGCGCTGCGAGCTGCGCACGAACTCCGCGGGGTGGGAGTGCTCGTCGGACCGGAACCTGAAGGAGGACTTCCGTCAGGTCGATGGCGAGGCGCTGCTGACGAAGGTCGCGGGGCTGCCCATCACCACGTGGCGCTTCAAGGGCGAGGCGAGCGAGGTGCGTCACCTGGGTCCGGTGGCGCAGGACTTCCACGCGGCGTTCGGCCTGGGCGCGGGCGACAAGACCATCGGCCAGTTGGACATGGACGGCGTCAACCTGGCCGCCATCCAGGCGCTGGAGGTCCGCACGCGCGAGCTGCGCGAGAAGACCGCCGAGGTCGATGCGCTCAAGAGCGAGCTCGCCGAGCTCAAGCGCGGCCTGTCCCGACTCGAAGCGGCCATCCAGGCGAAGGACTCGCGGCACTGATGGGGTGAAGGCTCGCCACGGCGAGAGGTCCGCCGTGGCGAGGGCTTCAGCCGCTACGGGACCTCCGCCGCGCCGCGCACGGGCGGCTCGGGCGCATCGGCCACGTCCTCCAGCCGGTCCGCGGGGGGCAGCGGAGGTCGGGCCCGCAGGAGCTCCGGCATGCGGGCCGGGTCGTCGATGGGCCCTGGCACCGACTCCAGCGACTCCAGCTTCTTCGTCGACGTCAGCCACGTCGTCGGCAGCGTCTTCGTGAGCGTGAGGGTGTCGCGCACGGTGCCCGTGGAGGTGATGAGCCGCGCCGTCAATGTGCCTCCGTCCACGGTGACATCCATGAAGCCGTACACCTGGTTGTCACGCAGCGCCGTCCACGAGGGCTGGCTGCTCGGGAAGGAGCGCAGCGTCGCGCCACCGCTGCCGACCACGACGTAGGGGATGCCGCGCGTGCCCGACGGCGCCACCGCGTCGCCCTTCATCGGCTTGCTGCGCTCGTAGTTGTGGTCATGCCCCATGAGCACCAGGTCCACGCCGTGCTTCTCGAACATCGGCGCATAGGCGCGACGCACGGTGAGCTGTGAGCCGTGCTCGCCGCTGGACCAGGCCGGGTGATGGAAGAAGACGACCTTCCACGGCAGCTTGCTCGCCGACAGGTCCTGCTCCGCCCACGCCTGCTGCGCCGACGGCGAGCATCGGTCCGAGGACGCCATGCCGATGGCGCAGTTGGAGTCGAGCGCCACGAAGTGCACGTTGCCCCAGTCGAACGAGTAGTAGCGCTCGCTCTTCGCGGGGTTGTTCGCCGGCAGGTAGAAGTTGTCCAGGTAGGGCTGGCCCTGGTCCGTCACGTACTCGTGATTGCCCAGCACGGGGAACACCGGCACCTCGCGCAGCAGCGCCGCCATGGGCTTGAACATCCGGTCCTGGAACTCCTGGTCCGTGCCGGACGCGTAGGCATTGTCCCCCAGCGCGACGAGGAGCTCCCCGCGCCACTCGGGCTTGTTCATCACCGCCATCACCTTCGACTGCGCGGAGCCGCCCGTGCCGAAGTCGCCCATCGTCGTGAAGCGCACGCGCGGCGTCCCCGGAGCCGACGCCGTGCGGAACGTCCGAAGTCCCGTGACGGAGCCACACGCCTCCACGCTGTAGCCATAGGACTGTCCCGGCTGCAGCCCCTCCAGCTTCACCACGTGACGCCAGCCCGCGACGGTGGCCGTGGCCGTGCGCGCCAGCAACGAGCCGTCACCGAAGCGCACGAAGGGCGTGCACGACACGCCCGAGCGGAACGCGATGAGGGCGCTCGTGGGGCCCACGCTCTGGAGGTACGGCAGGCGCGGCAACACGGGCCCCGAGTCCGCCATGGGCGCGGGCGGCACCGTGCGCTCACCGCACGCTCGCGCCTCGGTGATGGAGGCCCAGTCGTTCACCGTGTTCCCATTCACGATGATGCGCACGTAGCGCGCCTGACGCGTGCTGAACGCATACGCCTGCGCCTGGGTGTTCAGCGCGCTGTCGCCCGCGAGGGCCTGCGTGAAGCTCACGCCATCCATCGACGTGGAGAGGACGAAGTGGTTCTGTCGCTCGTTGCCGCGGTGCCAGGCCACGGCGACACCCGCGATGGACTGAGAGGTGCCCAGGTCCATCGTGAGGAACGCGCCTACGCCCGGCCCGCTCCAGCGCGTCGACACATCGTCGTCCTGAGAATTCGCGGCGACGCTGCCCTCGCCGTCATCGCCACTCGCCGTCGCGAGCTGCGTGGTGAGGATGCGGCAGTCGGGCGCGGTCAGCGGAGTGCCCGCGACGACGGCGGCCTCGGGGGCGGGCGTCTCGACGGGGGCGGACTTGTCGTTGGCGGAGAGGGGCTCGTCACAGCCGGAGGCGGCCGAACACAGCACGCCCAGCAGGCAAGCGGAGAGACTCGGTCGGTTGCTCATGGTCGGCCCCCAATCGGCCCGCACCGCTGAACATTCCGATACCCGACAGTCGCGCTCCCTCCCAGGCGGCTGGGCAGCCGAGCGCGAGTCGAGGCCGCCAGGGCGCGCACGGACGAAGGGCCTCCATGCGTCCCGAGCAGGGGGAGCAAGGAGGCCCTGGGTCAGCGGCCTGCAGGACGGAGGCGCGGACTACTTCGCCGCGTCGAGCGCCTGGGCCAGGTCATCGATGAGGTCCCGCGAGTCCTCGATGCCCACGGACAGGCGGATGAAGCCGTCGGCGATGCCGAGCTTCTCGCGCGTCTCCTTGGGCACGGAGGCGTGGGTCATGATGGCCGGGTGCTCGATGAGGGACTCGACGCCGCCGAGCGACTCGGCGCACGCGAAGACCTTCACCGTCTTGAGGAAGGTGCGCGCCGACTCGAGGCCGCCGTGGATGTCGAACGTCAGCATGCCGCCGAAGCCCGTCATCTGCTGCTTGGCGAGCGCGTGCTGCGGGTGCGTCTCCAGGCCCGGGTAGGTGACCTTCTTCACCTTCGGGTGCGTGGCCAGGTACTGGGCCACCTTCATCGCGTTGTGCGCGTGGCGGTCCATGCGGACGTGGAGCGTCTTCACGCCGCGCAGCACGAGGAAGCTGTCGAAGGCGCCGGACACGCCGCCCACCGCGTTCTGGAGGAAGTACATCCGCTCGGCCACGTCATCGCGGCTGGTGCAGACGAAGCCGCCCACCACGTCGCTGTGTCCATTGAGGTACTTGGTGGTGGAGTGCGCCACCACGTCGAAGCCGAGGTCCAGCGGGCGCTGGAAGTACGGCGTCATGAACGTGTTGTCGGCGACGGCGAGGATGTTGTGCTTCTTGGCGACCTGCGCGATGGCGGCCAGGTCGATGAGCTTCAACATCGGGTTGGTGGGGGTCTCCACCCACACCATCTTCGTCTTCGGCGTAATCGCCTTCTCGAAGGCGCCCGGCTGGGACAGGTCGACGAAGGAGAAGTTCAAGCCGCAGCGCTTGTAGACCTTGTCGAACAGGCGGAAGGTGCCGCCGTACACGTCGTCGGAGACGATGACGTGGTCACCGTGATCCAACATGTGCATCAACATGTCGGTGCCCGCGAGGCCGGAGGCGAAGGCGGCGCCGTACTTCGCGCCCTCGAGCGCGGCCAGACAATCCTGGAGCGCCTTGCGGGTGGGGTTCTGCGTACGGCTGTACTCGTAGCCCTTGTGTTCCCCCGGCCCGTCCTGGACGTAGGTGGAGGTCAGGTAGACGGGGGTCATGATGGCGCCCGTCGTGGGGTCCGGCTCCTGGCCGGCATGAATGGCGAGGGTGTCGAAGCGCATGGCGGGGGGACTAACACAGGCCCCCGGGCCGCGCATCAGCACCTCCGCATTACTCGAACTTCCCGTGCCGCCCGGCCCCCTGGGCGAAGCGGGTGGCCCCCGGGACGGACTCGGACTCCAGCACCTTGACGCCCCGGATGAACTCCTGACGCAGTGCTTCTTCCTGGGGGAACCCACCCTGGGCGTAGGCGGAGGCGCGGTCCGCGTTCATGCAGGCTTGGGGGAAGGCGGCCACCTCCCGGGCGAGCGCCTCGGCGGCCTCACGGGCGTGGCCCTTGGGCACCACGCGGTTGACCAGTCCCATGGCCAGCGCCTCCTGGGCGGACACGGGGCGCCCGGTGAGGATGAGGTCCAGGGCCCGGGACAACCCGATGAGCCGGGGCAGGCGCACGGTGCCGCCGTCGATGAGCGGCACGCCCCAGCGCCGACAGAAGACGCCGAGCACCGCGTCCTCCTCGACGACGCGCAAATCGCACCACAGCGCGAGCTCCAGGCCCCCGGCGACGGCGTGGCCGCTGATGGCCGCGATGACGGGCTTGCTCAGCACCATGCGCGAGGGCCCCATGGGGGCATCGCCGTCCATCTGGAGGCGCGGCATGCGCCCTTCCGAGACGGCCTTGAGGTCCGCGCCCGCGCAGAAGGTGCCTCCATCGCCGTAGAGGACGCCGACTCGCGACTCCGTGTCTGCGTCGAACGCGCGGAAGGCGTCCGCGAGCAGCTGCGCGGTGGCGCCGTCCACGGCGTTGCGCACCTCGGGGCGGTGGAGGACGACGGTGGTGACGGGGCCGTTCTTCTCGGTGCGCACGCTCATGGCGCGGAGTCTTCTCCGCTGGCGCATGGGTCGCAATGCCGAGCAACATGGCGCGACGACGCGCGGGCATTCAGCCCCATGAATCACTCCGGCGACGCGGGGGCAAGCCCTCACGCGGGCATGCGCATCGTCCCAGGTGCTCCTCGCGGAGGGTGGACGGACAGGCCCCTCGGCGCGCCCTCGTCTCCACCCTCGACCTGGTGTGCGCCCCTCACATCGGCGCGTGCGCGTCCTCCCCTGCCCTGCCCGAGGACGCCTCACGGATGAGCCGCGCCACCGCGCGCAGGTCCTCCACGAACGCCTCGCGCTGCCGCGCCCGGGCCTCCGGGTCCGGCGCACGCAGGATGGAGGATGGGTGCACCGTGGCCACGACGATGGGCGCCCAATCAGAGGGAATCGGGTGCCCCCGCTGCTGCGTCACGCGGAAGTCCTTGCCGAGCAGCGCCTGCGCCGCGGTGGCCCCCAGGCACACGAGGAGGTCGGGGCGGAACACCTGGATCTCCGCCTCGAGCCACGGCAGGCACGCGCGCACCTCCGTCGTGTTCGGCTTCGCGTGGATGCGGCGCTTGCCCTCCCCCGTCCACTTGAAGTGCTTCACCGTGTTGGTGACGTACACCTGCGAGCGGTCGATGCCGGCCTCCTCCAGCGCCTCGTCCAGCAGCCTGCCGGACGGCCCCACGAAGGGCCTGCCCTCGCGGTCCTCCTGGTCTCCCGGCTGCTCCCCCACCAGCATCACCCTGGGGCCCGGACCGGGCCTCCCCACCGGCTCGCCGAACACGGTTTGCGTGCCCGTCTTCCACAAGGGACACGCCTGACAGGCCGATGCGGCCTCTCGGAGCTTGTCGTACGTCGGAGACTCAGGGATGAGTGGGGCCGCGGTGGTCTGGACGGAGGGACGCTTGGGCATGGCTGACCCACAAGGTATTCACGGCAACGGCGGCGACGACGCGGCACCCCAGGCGGAGGTCGGCATGTTCGCCAACCGGCTGCGCAAGGGCTCGAAGCACTTCCGCAGGTGGGCTCGCGCCCAGGGGCTGACGGCCTTTCGCGTCTATGACCGGGACATTCCCGAGTACCCCTATGCCATCGACCTCTACGGCGACTGCGTGCACGTCACCGAGTACCCGCGCCGCAAGGCCCTCAAGTCCGGCACCGCCGAGACGCAGCGCGAGGAGGTCCTCGCCGCGGTGACGCAGGTGCTTGAGACACCCGCCGAGCGCGTGTTCGTGAAGACGCACACACCCCAGCCCTGGGGCCGCGCGCAGTACGGCCGCGTGGGCGAGGGCAGCGGGCGGCTCGTCGTCGAGGAGCGCGGCCTGAAGTTCTGGGTCAACCTGGGCGACTACCTGGACACCGGCCTCTTCATGGACCACCGCGACACGCGCCAGCGCGTCCGCGAGGAGGTCCGGGGCAAGCGCTTCCTCAACCTCTTCGCGTACACGGGTGCGTTCACCGTCTACGCCGCGGCCGGCGGCGCCGCGAGCACCGTGACGGTGGACCTGTCCAACACGTACCTCGACTGGGCCGAGGACAACCTGGACCTCAATGGCCTCGCCAACGCGCGCCACGAGCTGGTCCGCGGGGACGCCAAGGCCTGGGTGGAAGCCCAGGCCCGAGGCCCCGAGCGCTACGACGTCATCGTCTGCGACCCGCCCTCCTTCTCCACCTCGAAGAAGATGACGGGCTCGTTCAACGTGCAGCGCGACCACGTGCGCATGCTGGACGCGCTCCGGACGCTGCTGTCGCCCGGAGGCGTCCTCTACTTCTCCAACAACTTCCTCGGCTTCCAACTGGACGCCAAGGCGACGCGCGGCTGGAAGTCCGTGGAGGAGCTCACCCCCGGCTCCATCCCCGAGGACTTCCAGCGCAAGGACATCCACCGCTGCTGGCGGATGGTGGCGCCCTGACGAAGCGAGGGCGCCACCCGGGACGTCACCCGACTACAGCCAGCACGCGTTCTCGACGCAGCGCTCGCCCGCGGGGCACTCGCAGTTGGCCACGCAGGCCTTGCCGCTGCCGCGGTTGACGGGCTTGCACACGCCGTCGGTGCACGCGTGGTTCTCCGGGCACTCGCAGTTGGCGCGGCAGACGTTGCTGGTGCCCGCGTCGGGGGGAGGCGGCGTGGGCGCGCGGCAGGCGCCGTTGGTGCAGACCTGACCGGAGGGGCAGTCGCAGTTGGCGGAGCAGTACGGGCCCGGCCCCGCGTCGGGAGGCGGAGGCGGCGGGGTCGGCGCGCGGCAGTAACCGCTGGTGCACACCTGGCCGGAGGGGCAGTCGCAGTTGGCCATGCACGTCTGGCCCGGCTCCGGCTGCGGCGAGCGGCACTGGCCGTTGGTGCAGACCTGGCCCGAGGGGCAGTCGCAGTTGGCGCGGCACTCACCGCCGTGGGGAATCGGCAGGCAGTAGCCAATCTGGCAGGAGAAGTCCTCGGGGCACTGCGTGGTGGACTCGCACTGCGCACGGCACTGGCCGTCCACGCAGTCCTTGCCGTCCGAGCAATCACGCGCCGAGCGGCACGCGTTCGGGTCCGGCGGACGCGGGCGGCACACGCCGGAGATGCACGCCTCGTCGCCGAAGCACTGCGCGTCCGTCGAGCAGCCGCGCACGCACTGGTTGTTGATGCAGTAGTTGCCCGCGCCGCAATCCGCGTTCACCCAGCACGTGGGGCCGGGGCCCGCGTCCGTCGCGGGGCCGCCGTCGATGCCGCCATCGGGGCGAGGACCGCCGTCGGGGCGCGTCCCGCCATCCGGACGAGGAATCCCGCCGTCGCTCCCCGCGTCGGGGCGCGGCGTGGGGGAAGGCGTGCAGAAGCCACCCTCGCAGCGGCCGCTGGGGCACTCGCCGTTGCGGACACAGGGCTGGGCACAGACGTTGTCGAGGCAGATCTGCGTGCCGGGACACTCGAGCGAGGAGGAACACCGCTGGGTGCCGGGGCCGGTGTCGCGACAGATGCCCCCGATGCAGTACTGGCCGCCGTCACAGTCGGCGCTGGTGGAGCAGTAGCAGACGTCCTCGTCGTCCATCCAACTGTCATCGGGCTCGTGGATGATGCAGCCTTGGAGGAAGGCGAACAGCACGAGCAGCGGCGCCAGCAGGCGTCGCGGGGGGTTGTGCCTCATGAGCGGGGACTCCGAGCTACGGGGAACCGGTCCGGCCACCGGGTGGGTTGTCCGGTTTCACCCGCGTTGGACTCCGGGGCGCTGACGGCTGATCAAAAATCTTTTTTGATCGTCACACGCCGCCGCGGCGACCCAGGGGCACGGAGGTAGTGTGCTGACCTGGACCTTTCACATGGACGGTGGGGCGCTCCTGCAAGGGAGAACCTCGCGGCGGGTCCCGGAGGGAGAGCGTCCAGTGATTTTCCGTGATGCCCAGGCACTGGCGACCGCGGCCTCGCCCGAGGAGCGTCCTGGGCCGGGTCCGGCCATACCTCCCACGTCGGATGAGCCGCAGCTGCGGCTGCTCGTGGGCCGGCTCCAGGACGGGGACCTCACCGCCTTCGAGCGTCTCTATGAGCTGACGAAGGTGGACGCGGCGCGCACCTTGCGGCACCTGGTGGGCAATCGCGTGGACGTGGAGGACCTGCTCCAGGAGACGTACTTGCGGCTGCTCACGGCGGTGAAGGGCTATCGGGGCGAGTCGCGGTTCCGGACGTTCTTCTATCGGGTGTGCTCGAACGTGGCGCTGTCGCATCTGCGGTGGAAGCGAAGGCGGCCGGAGGACTCGGTCGCGGAGCCTCCGGAGTGTGAGTCGACGGGCGAGGACCCGGAGGCCGCGGCGCAGCGCAGGCAGGCGGCCCGGCTGGTGGAGCTGGCGCTGGAGCGGCTCAAGCCGAAGAAGCGAATCGTCTTCGTGTACTACGAGCTGTGCGGAATGAGCCCGGACGAAATCGCCGAGGCCGTGGGAAGCTCTCCCAACACCGTCCGCAGCCGCCTGCATCACGCGAGATTGGAGTTCAACGAGGCCATGCAGCGACTGCTCGCCACCCGCCGCCCTGGAGGCCCGTATGGCTCACCCTGAGGCAGGGGTGCTGTGGTCACTGGCGGCCGACGAGCTGACCGCCGAGGACTCCGCGCGCATCCGTGCGCACCTGTCCGAGTGCCCCGCGTGCACGGGTCAGTGGGAGCAGGTCCGCGCAAGCCGCGCGATGTTGCACGAGGCCCGGCAGGTGGAGCCCGTGGTGCGCTGGGACGCGGTCGGCACGGCCCTGCGAGCCAAGGCGGCCGCGAGCATGGAGGCGAAGCACGCGCGATGGCCGTGGGCGCGAACCGACGCGGTCGCGAGCACGGGGGCACAGCACGCGCGATGGCCGTGGGCCCTGACACTCGCGGGGGCGTGTGCGGTGGCGCTCGCGCTCTTCCTCGTCAGTACCTCCGCGACACGGGGGACGCCCTCGAGCGAGGTGCTCGCGGGAAAGGCCTCGACGTCGGACGAGGCGCTCGCGGGACGGACGACCGGGTCCGCGGGCACGGGTCAGGAGCTCGCGGGACAGACGAGAGCAACAGGCGAGGCGCTGACGGGCCCCACGGGCGACGCGCTCGCGGAGCTGACGACCTCTTCGGAGAGCGCGGTGGAGTCGCTCGCGATGGACGGCAACCCCGCGTGGGCCGAAAGCGTTCCGGGAGCGGTGCTCAAGGAACAAGGCGGCCAGGAGCGAGCGCTGCGCGCCGGGATGCGATTGCGCTCGGGCGTCGCGGTGAAGACACCCGCGAAGGCCTCCGCCATGTTGCGCCTGCCGGATGCGAGTCAGGTCCGCGTGTCCGCAGGCTCCGAAGTGGAGCTGTCGAAAGCCGAGCCGAGCGACGTGCACCTCACGGTGCATCAGGGCCGCTTGTCGGTGAAGGCGTCGCACGTGGAGCGCCGCGGCTTCCGGGTGGACGTCGCGGGCCTGCGCGTGTCCGTGGTCGGCACGGTCTTCACCGTGGAGCGCACGGCGCTGGGCGCATCCGTGGCGGTGTCCGAGGGCCGCGTGCGAGTGGAGCTGGAAGGACAGCCCGCGCGCATGGTGAGCGCGGGCGAGCGCATCGAACTGCTCGCCAGCGACAAGGCCCTGAGGCAGGAGAAGCTGTCCCAGCCGGACCGCGAAGCCCTGGAGGTGTTCGAGCCTCCGACGGAGTCCTCGACCCAGGATGTCGGCACCACGGTGCCCACCGCCGCGAACCCTCCGTCACGAGCACAGGACGTGTTGCCCGCGGTGGCCCACGCGCCACAGGCTCCGGACGCGGTGAAGTCCGCCGTCGCGACGACGCCGGTGAGGAAGACGCAGTCGAAGCAGCTCGTGGTCGCGTCGCTATCGCCGTCGCGCGCGAGGAACACCGAGCCCGAGCTGCCTGACTCCGTGGCCGTGCCCCCCGACATCGAGGACACGCCCCAGGGTGAGGTGCCCGCCGCCATGGCCGCCGCCGAACCTCCACCCGCTGCGGTCCCCGCGCCGAGCACACCCTTCGACCCGTCGCAGGACTTCGCACCCTATCCGGCCCCATCGGTGACGGAGCGGATGAACCCACCGCGAACACCGCTGACCCGCCCCGCCGCCCCACCGCAGCCCACGAAGGTCGCGGAGGCCGCGCCCACGAAGAAGGACGCGCACCAGCCCAAGGCGCTGCTGTCGAAGGACGCGGACGAGCGGTTCCTCGGTTACGCGCGGCTCCAGCTCAGCCAGCGCAGCTGCGAGAACTACCTCGCCGGCCTGGAGGAGATCGCCGACAAGAGCCCGCGCAAGAAGCACCGCGAACAGGCGCGATACCTGCGCGCACGCTGCTTCGAACAGCGACTCCAGGGACAGGACGCGAAGCATGAGTATCGTCAGTACCTGAAGGACTTCCCGCGAGGCCGCTACGTACGTGAGGCGGGCGCGGCCATCCTGCCGTAGCCCCCCGAGCGTCGCTTCAATGCCCGGGCACGCGCCCGGAACGAGTGACGGCACATCCGGGGCGATACATCACCAACGAAACCAGACACAGGAGGCGCATCGCTCGCGCCCGTGTCTGGCTGAAATCCACCGCGGCCCTGCGTCAGCCCTCGGTGCCGGTGCGCTGCTTCACCCGCTTCATCGGCTCGCTCGCCTGGCCTCGCTCCACCAGCACGCGCAGCACCGACTCCAGCGCGCGGATGCGTGTCCCCGCGCGACCCGGAGCCCAGCGCGGCACATCTGGCCCCGAGAGCAACTCCATCGCGTGCTCCACTCCGCCCGCCTTGCCCTCCAGCGCGCGCGCAGTGGCCAACCGCACGTTCCTCGCGGACCTGCGCGCCACCCCGCCCTCCCACAGCAGGTCGAGCGCGAACGTCGTCCACACCGCCAGCTCATCCTCCGGCCGCAGGAATTGCTCGAACCGAGCCAGCGCCGCGGCCCGAGACTCGCCCGCGCGCAGCACCTCTTCCGACAGCTCCACGTGCAGCGTCGTGCTGCGAGCCAGTGGCCGCTCCGGCGCGATGATGGCCTCGAAGCGCTCTCCTGAAGCAGGGCGGCACGCGACCATGTGCACCAACTCCGCCGGGATGTCCGCGCCCGTCGGGTGCGCGTTGGCCTCGCCGTAGAACACCACCAGGTTCTCGAAGGCCTGCGCCAGCGAGCGCAGCTCGAACGGCGGACGCCACGGGCCGTAGTGGATGCGGCGACGATTCGGCGAGGTCCGCGTCGACTGACGCCCCAGCTGCGTGTCGACCATGTACTCGAACGCGCGCAGCATCGTGTCGAACTTCTCCGGCTGGCCCTCGAGCAGCCCGAGGATCTCCACCACCGCCTCGATGGTGGACACACAGTGGTCCGCCGGCTCCGCGCGGATGCGGTAGTTGCTCGGACGCCGAGGCACGAAGCCGATGCGCGGCAGTCCCGCGAGCACCGGGTTGCGCGACACGACCTTCTTCGCCTGCGGCCACGTCCCGTCCACGACGATGAGCGTCTTCGGCGGACGCGCGCGCGCATCCTCCACGGAGATGGCGTCCTCCCCCGGGAAGAGCACCGCGACGGAGTCCGGGTCCTTCGCCAGCTCCTCCAGCCGGGCATGGCCCGTGAAGTCGACGCCCTGATGAATCTCGGAGTTGGCCAGCGCCAGGTGCGCCATGCGCGCGGTGCCGATGGCCACCCGGCGCTCACGGGGGTGCTGGAGGAAGACGACGCGGGTGCGCGTGTCCAGCCGGGGCGGCAGTTGCGAGCAGTAGCAAGCGCTCTCGGGGCGATGGCAGCGAAGACAAAGGGAACGCACAGCCCGGCTTTACGGCACGGCCCGGAACCGGGCAAGCACTGCCGGTACAGGGGCCCTCCGCCAGCCAGGGCGCCAGGCGCTCCCGCGGGGAAGAAGCCCCCCACGCCCCCTCCAGCCGGGGTACACAGGTCCCCCGTGAACCTGCTGCTGCTCTTGGACGAGGACTTCCTGCCGGACGGCACCGCCCGGCTCACCGGCCGCCGCGCCCAACACGCCCGGGAGGTGCTGCGCGCCGAGCCTGGGGAATCCCTGCGCGTGGGACGCCTGGGCGGGCTGACGGGCACGGGAGAGGTGCTGGAGAACAGCGCCGGCGTCCTCCACCTGCGCGTGTCCCTCACCGAGCCGCCACCGCCCCGTGCGGGCATCGACCTGCTGCTCGCCATCCCCCGGCCCAAGGCCCTCAAGAAGGTCCTCCCGGCCGTGGCCTCGCTGGGCGTGGACCGCATCGTCCTGGTCAACGCCGCCCGCGTGGAGAAGAGCTACTTCGACTCCAAGGTGCTCGACGGCGCGTTCGTGCGGGAGCTGCTCCTCCAGGGCCTGGAACAGGCGCGCGACACCCACCTCCCGGAGGTCCTCGTCCGCGAGCGCTTCCGCCCCTTCGTCGAGGACGAGCTCGACAGCGTCTTCCCCACCAGCGCCGTCCGCCTGCTCCCCCACCCTCCGGCGACCCAGCCCCTGCGCCAGGTGGCCGCGGCCCCCGGCCAACGCTCCGTGCTCGCCATCGGCCCCGACGGAGGTTGGGTGTCGTTCGAGGCCCAATTGTTGGAATCCCACGGCTTCCGCCCGTTCTCGCTCGGGCCCCGGATTCTCCGCGTGGAGACGGCGGTTCCCGTGCTCGTCGGGCAAGTAGCCCTTCTCGCGGAAGACACTGCTCCGCGTCACGATGCAGGTGGCACTTGAAGGGGGTGGGCCGCTGTCCGAGAGTTATCGGCCATGGCCACGTCCATCCCTTCGTCCTCGGTCGCTTCCGACAGCACGCAGCCCGCGGTCGGTGAGCAGCAGTCCCTCGTCACGTCCGAGCCGCAAGCTCCAGCGGCGAAGCCCGCGAGCCACGACTCGCTGCCGCCCCAGGCGCTGCTCGACTTCATGCTGGAGAAGTGGAAGCCCGCGTCGGGGAAGCTGCCGCCGAAGATCAAGTACGCGGAGGCCTTCAAGGCCCGTCGCAAGGCGCTGTCGCAGGCCTTCCCCGGCGAGACGATTGTCATCCCCACCGGCCACGAGAAGGTGCGCGCGAACGACACGTACTACCGCTTCCGCCCGGGCACGGACTTCTACTACCTCACCGGCAACATGGAGGCGGACTGCGTGCTGGTGCTGGAGCCGAAGGACGGCGGCGGCCACACGGACCTCCTCTTCGTGGAGCCCAACCCGGGCCGCTCGGACGCGACGTTCTTCACGGACCGGGTGAAGGGCGAGCTGTGGGTGGGCCCGCGCCTGGGCGTACCGGAGAGCCGCGCGCGCCATGACGTCGACGAGGCGCGGGGACTGGACACGCTGAACGCGTACCTCAAGGGCCTGAAGGGCTCGGCGAAGACCACGCGCGTGTTGCGCGGACACTCGGCCAAGGTGGACGCCGAGGTGGCCGAGGGCGGCGAGCGCGACAAGGCGCTGGCCACGTTCCTGTCGGAGATGCGGCTCATCAAGGACGCGCAGGAGCTGCGCGAGCTGCAGATCTCCATCGACGCCACGCAGCGCGGCTTCGAGGACGTCATCCGCAGCCTGAAGGTGGCGAAGACGGAGCGCTACGTGGAGGGCATCTTCAACCTGCGCGCGCGGGTGGAGGGCAACGACACGGGCTACAACAGCATCGTCGCCAGCGGCTCGCACGCGTGCGTGCTGCACTGGAACCGCAATGATGGTCCGCTCGTCCCCGGGGACCTGCTGCTCCTGGACGCGGGCGTCGAGGGCCACACGCTCTACACGGCGGACATCACGCGGACGCTGCCCATCACGGGCCGCTTCTCGCCGGAGCAGAAGGCCATCTACGAGCTGGTGTACGCGTCGCAGGAGGCCGCGTTCGCGGCGGTGAAGCCGGGCAACGACTTCATGGAGCCCAACCGCGCCGCCATGCGGGTGCTGGCCGAGGGCCTGGAGAAGCTGGGCATCCTCGAGGACGCCGCCGAGGCGCTCAAGGACGAGCACCAGTTCTACAAGCGCTACTCGTTGCACAACGTCAGCCACATGCTGGGGTTGGACGTGCATGACTGCGCGCAGGCGCGGCAGGAGGCGTACAAGTACGGCAAGCTGCAGGCGGGCATGGTGCTCACGGTGGAGCCGGGCCTGTACTTCCAGAAGGACGACCTCACGGTGCCCGCGCGCTACCGCGGCATCGGCGTGCGCATCGAGGACGACCTGGTCGTCACCGCGCGCGGCTGCAAGGTGCTGTCCGGCAACATCCCGCGCACGGTGAAGGACATCGAGGCGTGGATGAGCGGCGTGTGGAGCGCCGAGAAGACGTCCGCCGCGCCCAAGGGCAAGAAGGCCCCCGCGAAGAAGGCCAAGGCCCCCGCCGCGAAGAAGGCGAAGGCCGGCAAGCGCAAGTAGTCCGTGTCACCTCCCCGGCCCCGCCACGCTGGAGGCGAGGGCCGGGCGGTTGACGCGTTCAGGACACCGGAGCGAAGCGCACGTCGTGGGTCGAGGCATCCGCCGCCGCGAAGGCGAGCAGACGCAGCCCCTCTTGAGTCAGCGCCTCGCGGTCGCCACCGGACAGTCGCGCGAAGGGCGAGACGTGCAGCGTGACGCGCGTCTTCTCCCACTTCAGCTTCCACATGCCGCGCACGAAGCCGTCCATGAGCACCGTCGGACGGATGATGCCGTTGACGGTGAAGACGCGCTTGCGATGCGGCTCGGAGATGATGCGCGCGCGGTCCGAGTGGGACAGCAGCAGGTTGTCGAACTCGGGCACGAAGCGCACGGGCACCGGCGTGTCACCGTCGGGCCGGGGAGCGTCGGGCAGGTCGAACAGCTCGACGCCCTGCTCGTCGCGGAACACGCGCAGCTCGGCGCGCATCCGCTCGAAGACTTCGCCCAGTCGCACGAAGCCGGACCAGTGCTGCATGTCTTTCACACTCGCGGGACCGAAGGCGCCCAGGTAGCGCCGCACCAGTGACTCCAGCGCGAGCGCGGGCTGCAAGGGTGCACCGAGCCACGACTCCGACGGAGTGAACTCCACCTCCCCGCCCACGCCCCAGGTGCCGAACGGAGGCACCGTGACGAGTGACTCGGCGACACGCACCACGAACGCCAGGGACTGGGCATCCCGCTCCGGCCAGCGAGCCTGGAGTCGCCGCCCCAACTCCACCGAGCTCAGGGGCTCACGCGAGAGGAGCTGGCGTCCCTCGGCGAGCAGCGCGTCCATGTCCAGCCCCGCGAGCTCTCGCGGATAGGCGCTGTGGCTGAACATCCGGTCCAACACGGGCTGGAGCGCGGGGCGCAGCGACTGGTAGTCCCGCGCGGTGACCAGGTGCTGCGTGGAGCGCAGCAGCGTCGCCCGCACCACCTCCCGTTGCTCGTAGCGCCGGGTGAGGTCCGCGAGCTGGAAGTCCTCCATCCGCGTCCACAGGCCCAGATAGGGCGCATTGCCGGCCTGGGCCTGGAGTCCCACCAGATGCTCGAGAACATGGAGCACGGACTCACGGGTCCGTCGCAGCAGGAACTGGCGCGCGAGCAATGCCCGGTTCAGCTCGCGCGTCGTCAGCACGGATGCCAGCACCGACTTCTCAGCGCTCCGCAGCGTGGGGGAGGAACGCTTGCGCGGTGACGGCACCGCATCACGAGGAGTCAAAGCGCGCGAGGAGGACGGCTGCTTACGTCGCGACGGCACGGACTCCTTCCCGGCAGCACGAGGCGCCGAGTTCTGCGAGGCCGACGGCTGCTTGCGTCGCGACGGCACGGCATCCTCCACAGCGTCCCGAGGCGTCGAGCCGCGCGAGGCAGACCGTGACTCGCGGCGGCGCGAAGGCACGGACTCCTCCACGGCAGCATGAGGCGCCGAGCCCGCCGAGGCAGATGGTGACTTGCGGCGCGACGACACGGCTTCCTCCACAGCGTCTCGAGGCGCCGAGCCGCGCGAGGCAGACCGTGACTCGCGGCGCGACGACACGGACTGTTCCACAGCACCAGGAGGCGCCGAGCCCGCCGAGGCAGATGGTGACTTGCGGCGCGACGGCACGGCTTCCTCCCCGGCAGCACGAAGCGCCGAGCCCTGCGAGGCAGGCGGAGACTCACGGCGCGACGACATTAACTCTTCCACAGCGCCGCGAGGAACCGCCACCAGCCGGGGACGAGCACCCTCCTCGTTCGGCCCCTGCGCCTTCGCGCGCTGCCCGTCCACGGGCACGAAGGGAAACGGAAGGAACATCAGGGGAATGGGGAGCATGGGGCGTGGGTCCTCGCGAGTCCGGCACAGCTCGGCGGCTTCGTGAGACGCACCATGACGACCGGGCGTGACAGCGATATGTCAGGTATGTAGGCAGCCCCTTCGAAGGGCCGGACACGGAGCGATGTGACAGGTCCACCCGAGGGCCCGTCTCCGTCTGCCGAGCGCATCGGGAGCCTCGCCGCGAGCGAGGCCCCCGGACACACGCATCAAGGCGTCGGAGCGGGAGCCACCTGCGGGGCAACCTCATCGGCCGGAGCCGGCGCCGTCCCGGGCACCGACCCACCCGCGGGCGCGGCCGGCGTCTTCCGCGTCTTCTCCCACTCCTCGGTCGACAGCGGGAGGAGCTCCTTGAGCGTGGAGTACTTCACCTCCAGTTCACGAGGCTCGGTGCGGGTGTCCGCCCCCGCGGTGAAGGACAGGCGGTTGATCTCGTGCCCGTCCTCCGTCTCCAACACCACCCGCCAGTTGCCCGGCTTCAGGTTGGACGTCGTCGCGTAGTAGCGATAGCCGCCATCCGTCCCGTTGCTGCTGACGTTGGCGACGAAGCCGCTGCCGTTCGTCGTCCACCCCTTCTCCGGGTGGTCGTAGAACCAGCGCACCCGCACCTTGTAGGGCGCGAAGTTCTTCGGCGCGAAGATGCGGAAGAAATAGTACGGCTTGTCGCCGGGCCGGATGACGAAGTCCGGACCGAACCACGTCCACGGCTTGAACCAGACCGAGTCATCCACTGACGTCAGCTGGTACACGCCCGGGCTGACGCGCTTCACGTCGTGGAAGATGCCCGAGTACTGCACCGCGAGCGGGATGGGCGGGATGATGCCCACCAGGTAGCAGGCCAGCAGCGCCACCTGCACACCGAAGCCCGGCACCGCGACGTTGCGCACCAGATAGTGCATGTCCGGACGCCAGCGCGCCATCAGCCGCATCAGCCCGTACATGCTCGCGCAGCCCAGCGCCATCGCCAGCAGGAACACCCAGAAGCCGATGCGCCCGATGACCACCGGCAACAGGCACGCGAAGTACATCGTCACGCACAGGCTCAGCAGCGAGACGCGCACCACCGGGCCCATCTTGCGGAACAGCGGCAGCTCGTTGGCCACCAGCAGCGCGAACATGCCGATGACGAAGAGGTAGGGCGTGAAGCCCGACGTGCTCTTGAACAAGAGCAGCATGAAGACGCTGAGCAGGCTGCCGAAGAAGAAGTGGATGGCGTCCTCGCGCCAACGCCACACCTTCTCCAGGAGCTTCGGCGGCTCCACCCCCTCCGGGTAGCGCTGCTCGAGCAGCAGCAGCGTCGCCAGGACGAGCAGGTACGCGAAGCTCTGCACCAGCGTCAGCGTGTCGTCGATGCGGCTGAGCGAGATGATGTCGTAGAGGAAGCCGCCGAAGAAGAACGCGGCCATCTCCCACTTCTCGTGCCGCGTACGGAACGCCTGCACCTTCTCCATCAGCGTGGGCGTCTTCGCCGTGTCCACCAGGTCATCGGGGTCCACCGCGACGGGCACGACGACACCCGGGGCGGCCTCCGTCACGACGACGTTGGCGGGGACGACTGCCTCCGGCGCCGGGGCACCCGACGGCTCGGAGGTCTCTTCGTTCTTCTGGGAGGTGTTGGGCGGAGTAGCGGTGACCACGGTGTTTCCTCGCGGTAGCGGCCTCCCATTCTAGCCCCTTCGAGGGGAGCGGGTCTCCCCTCCCCCCGAGGCACCCGGCTCAGGCCGGGGACTTGCCCGCGACCAGGTCCGCCAGCTCGCCGCTCTCGGCCAGCCCGGTCAGGATGTCGACGCCGCCGACGAACTGCCCCTTGATGAAGATCTGCGGAATGGTGGGCCAGTTCGTGTAGTCCTTGATGCCCTGGCGCACCTCGGGGTCCGCCAGCACGTCCACCGTGAAGACCTCACCGTGGGGCTGCAGGATCTGCAGCGCCCGCGCGGAGAAGCCGCACTGGGGGAACAGGGCGTTGCCCTTCATGAAGAGGACGATGGGGTGCGACTGCGTGATGCTGTCGAACCGGGCCTTGAGGTCGGGGTTCATGGGGGTGTCTCCTTAGCGGTTCCCGAGCTTCTTCCACTGCTCGGGTGAATAGGTCTTGAGTGCGAGCGCATGCAGCTCGCCCGACTTGAGCCACTGCTGGAGCGGCGCATACACGAGCTGGTGCTGCTGCACCATCATCTTGCCGGCGAAGTCCGCGCTGACGACGCGGGCCTCGAAATGGTCCCCCGTCCCGGTGGTGTCATGGACCTCCACCTCGGAGCCCGGCAGGGCCTCCAGGATGCGGCTGCGGACGAATTCTGCGTCGAGCATCAGTTCATTCCCCTTCCCATCACCAGCATGGCCGGGTCCACGCCCATGCCACGCAACGTGGTCTCCCACAACTTGCCAGGCTCCAGGCCCAGCACCGCCTCGCTCGAGGCCTCCGTGAAGAGCCACGAGCCGGCGGCGATTTCACTCTCCAACTGCTTGGGACCCCAGCCCGCATACCCCAGGCAGAAGCGAAGCCGGGGCGCGCTGCGCTCCAACAGCGGGCCCAGCGCGTCCAGCGTCACGCTGAGGAACAGGCCCGGCAGCACGGAGTGCTTCTCCAGCACCCCACCATCGTCGTGCAGCACGAAGCCACGCTGGGGCTCCACCGGGCCGCCCAGGTACACGGGGTGGCTGGAGCGGTCCGCGTGGATGTCGAGCTTCTGACCACGGGCCAGCTCGCCCAGCGTCAAGGGCGCGCCCCGGTTGACGACGAGCCCCATGGAGCCGGACTCCCCGTGCTCGATCATCAAGACGACCGAGCGGTAGAAGTTCGGGTCCCCGAGCTGAGGCATGGCCAGCAGGAAGCCGGGAGCGAGGTTCTTCACGAGACGAGCATCAACCGTTCGAGCGAGCGGCGCAACCGGCAACCGCCCTGGGAAGACGGGTGCCGGGCGCCCCGCTGCGCCCTCGGTTCAGTGCCAGCTGGTGTGCTTCGACTGGAGCGCCTCGGACAGGCGCTCGGGGTTGAGCGGCTTGCCGATGAACAGGTCCGCGCCCAGGCCCTTGCACTTGCGCGCCATGGCCGAGTCGCTCATCGCGCTCACGCCGATGAGCACGGCCTGAGGGAAGCGCTCGCGAAGCCGTGACATCAGCGTGGCACCGCTGCGGCCAGGCAGGAACACGTCGACGATGGCGGCGTCCATGCGCTTGTTGCGCACGGCGAACTCCGCCTCCTCGGCGCTGCCCACGGGCAGGGGCTCGTAGCCCCAACCGGCCAGCATCTCCACGAGGATTTCGCGGTGGGACGGGTCGTCCTCCACGACGAGCACCGCGCTGCGCACGGGCTCCACCTTCAACTCGTCACTGCGCTCAGTGCGCTCCTTCGCGTCGGGGCCGAGCACGGGGATCAACTCTTCAGTGGTGGGCAGGGACATGAGGGCACCGGTTGGGCAAAAGGTTTCCGTGTGATGGGAACCCACATTTCCTCGGTGGGAATTCCAAGCGGACACGCCCACGGCGCCTGCTCCTCAGGAGGCCTTGCGAGGGCCCGCCGAGAGCGCCTGGGAGGCGAGCGACGCGCCGAGCACCAGCATCACCAACAGCGCCCACGCGGGGAGCACCACGCGCGCGCCGCCCTCGTAGATGAGCGCGGCGTAGCTGGTGCCCAGGTAGCGGCCCAGGGACATCGGCTCCATGCGAGCGATGCCGAAGAAGCTGACGGTGGACTCGGTGAGGATGGCGGTGGGCAGTCGGCTCAGGAACACGGCGAGCGCGAAGGGCCTGAGCGCGGGCCACAAGTGGACGCGCAGGACATGGGTGCCGCCACCGCCGAGCGCGCGCGCCGCGGCAACGTACTCCTGCCCCTCGAGCGTGGCCAGCCGGTTGCGGAACATGCGCGCGGGCCCGGCCCACCCGACCAGCGCGAGCGACATCACCATCAACCCGAAGGGCCCCAGTCCACCGCCGAGCCCCGCGTCCGCGAGCGACTGGCCGGCGAGCTGGAGCACCATCACCACGAGCACATCGGGCAGGGCGAAGACCGCGTCCACGCCGCGAAGCAGGGCCTGCTCCCACGCACCACCCGCGAGCCGCGCCACCGCGGCGACGACGAGGCCGATGAGCGTGGAGAGCCCTCCAGCGCACAGGCCCACGGCGAGGGAGACCCAGAGGCCACCGAAGGCCAGCTCGCACACGGTACGGTCCGGACGCGTCGGGTCCACACCCAACGGGCACGTGTTCGCGAGCACGTCCGGGAACAGCCGCCCGGCGACGAGACTGAGGACACCGAGCCCGACGAGGAGCACGAGTCCGAAGCGGGCACGCGCGGGGATGCGGCTCATGCGCGGGCCTCACGAGGACACTTCACCGCCGCG
This sequence comes from Myxococcus guangdongensis, assembly GCF_024198255.1. Lineage (NCBI taxonomy): Bacteria > Pseudomonadati > Myxococcota > Myxococcia > Myxococcales > Myxococcaceae > Myxococcus > Myxococcus guangdongensis. The sequence goes on along the minus strand of NZ_JAJVKW010000006.1, from coordinate 17,762 downwards.
ACACAGAGCACGTCGGCCAGGTCGCACGGCGCGATGCCGAGACAGTCCGCGGGATGCATCCTCGAAGGGAGGCTCATGCGCGGGCCTCACGCGAGCGCGGGTCCACGACGTAGCGGGCCACCTCCACCGCGAGGCTCACGACGACGAGCAGCGAGGCGAACGTGGTGGTCGCCACCACGACGACGGCGACCTGCTTGTTGAGCACCGCGAGCACGTAGAGCTGTCCGAAGTAAGGCAGCCCCAGCACGCGCTCGGCCGCGAACGAGCCGGCGAGCAGCGCCGTGGCCACCGGCCCCACGGCATCGAGCAGCGCGGGCAGCACGTTCGGAAGCACATGGCGACGCAGCACCGTGCCCTGCGACAGCCCCTTGCCCAGCGCGGTGCGCACATAGTCGCGCGACAGCTCCGTCTCCAGCGAGTCCCCCACCAGCGTGCCCAGGAAGATGCCCGGCCAGATGGACGTGACGAGCGCCGCGCACAGCTCCGGCAGCATGTGCCCACGCTCCACCACCGCGGGCGCGAGCAACAGCGCGGGGATGAACACGGGCGTACCGAAGGCCAGCGCCGGCACGACGTCCCCCAGCGCGGACCACCGACCTCGCCGCCAGCGCGTGCGCACCAGCGCGAAGCCCAGCGCCCACGTCAGGGCCAGGGGAAGCGCGAGCAACCCCACGCCCACGCTGCCCGACAGCTTGCGCGCCAGCTCGTCGCCGGTGATGCCCTGCGCGCTCGTGCCCAGCCGCTCACCGCGCCACAGCTTCTCCCAGGGACGCAGGAAGCCGAGCGGCTCACCGAGGCCGAGGTCCCGTCGATACGACGCCATCAGCTCCGGGGAGGCCTGCCGCTTGGCGTCGCTCTCCGTGGTGAGCGGCAACATGGCCATGAGGAAGTAAGAGGCCACCGCGACCACGGGCACCAGCACCAACTGCCGCGCGAGCTTCTGGACCACGGCCATCATCGCGCCACCTCGGTGGGCGCCACCGGCGGCGCGGCCCTGCGCAGCGTGCGCAGTGCCAGGAAGTTGAACGGGTCCACATCCAGGCCGCGCAACGTGTCGCGCGCTCGGAAGTAGCGGTCCGGGTGGTACAGCGGCGCAATCACCGCCTGCTCCCCCACCAGCACCTCCTGCGCCTGCACGTACATCGTCCGCGCGCGCGCCTCGTCCGCCTCGCCGTCCCCGGCCTCCAGCAGTCGCTCGAAGCGCGCCATGGGCTCGCCACCGCCCTGCGTCTCCCAGCCCGTCTGGTGATTGCCCGAGCGCTCGAAGAGCGTGAAGAACGTGTTCGGGTGCGCGTAGTCCCCGCCCAACCGGCGCAGGTACAAGTCATACGCGCGAGGCCCCTGCGCCGTGCGCCGCGAAATCTCCGCCGTGAAGTCGGAGCGCGCCTCCAGCTCCACCTTCACGCCCACCCGGGCCAGCTGCGCCGCCACGCGCTCGGCGATCGCCACCTCCGGCACGAAGTTGTCCCCCGAGCGGTACACCAGCCTCAACGGCCGCTCCATCCCGACCACCGACGCCAGGTCCGCCTTCGCGCGCTCGGGCTCGTAGTGCGGCAGCCGCAGCGCCTCCTCGGCCGACGCCGCCCCCGGCAGCTCCGGAGGCAGCAACACATGAGACGGCCGCGCGGCCGGCAGCAACCCCGCCATCAACGCCTCACGGTCCAACGCCCGTGACAGCGCGCGACGGACCTCGGGCCTGTCCAACGGCGCGCGCTCCGTGTTGAACGCCAGGTAGTACGTCGACAACAGCGGCTCGCGCTGGAGGTCCTCGGGACGCTTCACACGCAGCGCCGCGGCGCTGTCCACGAAGACGAAGTCCACCCGGTCCCGCTCATACAGCGCGGGACCAATCTCCGACTTCATCAACGTGATGACGGGCACGGGCACCTCGCCCGGAGCCATGGGCGGAGGAAATGCCGAGCGCGGGTTGTAGACCAACCGCACCCGCTCCCCCGCCCGGTCCCAGCTCTCCACGCGATACGGCCCCAAGGCCAGCGGCCGACCATCACGAGGCCGGTCGAAATAGTCACGGACCTCCTCATCCGAGCGCCCCTCCAAATCCGCCGAGGGCGCCGGGTAGAAGATGTAGACGTTCGCGATGCGGGCCAGGAAGTAGCTGCGCGGATGCGCCAGCGTCACCCGGAGCGTCCGCGTGTCCACCGCCTCCACGCCCACGTGCTCCAGCGCCGCGCGGATGTCCGCCTCGGGCGCCATGCGGTCCTGCAGCGCCAGCACCTCCGACGCACCCTCCAGGTCCGCCATCTCCCCGCGCTCACGTCCCCGCAGCGCGCGCCGCCACCCCACGACGAAGTCTCGGGCCACGAGCGGAGCGCCATCCGACCACCGCACATCCCCCCGCAGGTGGAAGACGTAGACCTCGCGGCCCTTCTCGTCGCGAGCGCGTTCCCACCGCTCCGCCAACCCCGGCCGCACCGAGTGGTCCGCGCCCAGCAGCGTCAGCCCCTTCTGCGTCGCCAGCATCACCGGGTAGTTCGCCCAGCTCTCCGGGTCCGAATGGCTCCAATCCAGCGTGGTGGGCATCGCGGGCACCACCACCTTGACGCCCGACTCCGGCTGGAAGCCGCACGGCCCGCAGGCCCCGGTCACCCAGGCCAGCAACAGACACCACCAGGCGAGTCGAGCGCGAGGAGCCACCGGGCCCCGTTGTACCCCGAAGCCAGGGACGCCCGGCAACAGAAGCCAGACGCCCCGTCTGCCCGCCAGAAAAGAGAGAAGCCAGGAGCCCGGCGACCTCGTGGGTCGACGGACGTCCTGGCTTCGAGCACTTCAAGGAGGGCCGAAGCCCTCCCCTGTCACCCCCGACTCGCTACACCGGAGCCGAGGCCGGCGCCGACGGGGCGTCGGAGGCCGAGGGGCTCTTGAGCCCATCGGAGACGGGCTTGCCGCGGCCGAACTCCTCGGGCTTCTCCAGCACCAGCGCCTCGCGCAGCACGTCGTCCACGAACTCCACCGGGACGATGCGCAGCTGCTTGCGAATCTTCAGCGGGATGTCCTTCAGGTCCTTCTTGTTCGCCTTCGGGATGAGGACCGTCTTGATGCCCGCGCGGTGCGCGGCCAGCGTCTTCTCCTTCAGGCCGCCGATGGGCAGCACCCGCCCACGCAGCGTGATTTCACCCGTCATCGCCACGTCGCGACGGATGAGCACGCGCGTGAGCGCGCTCACCAGCGCCGTGCAGATGGTGACGCCCGCGGAGGGGCCGTCCTTGGGAATCGCGCCCTCGGGCAGGTGCACGTGGATGTCGTAGTTCTCGAACACCTTGCGGTCGATGCCGAAGCGGTCGGCCCGGCTGCGTACGTACGACATGGCCGCCTGCGCGGACTCCTGCATCACCTCACCCAGCTTGCCGGTGATGATGAGCTTGCCCTTGCCCGGCATCACGGTGGCCTCGGTGGTGAGGATTTCACCGCCCAGTTCCGTCCACGCCAGACCCGTGACGATGCCCACCTGGTCCTCGCGCTCCGCCACGCCGTAGCGGTAGCGGGGCGTGCCCAGGAACTTCATCGCCGTCTTGCGGTCCACCTCGATGTCCCGCTTGCCGTTCTTCAGCACGTCGCGGGCAATCTTGCGGAACACGCCGCCAATCTCACGCTCGAGCGAACGAACACCCGACTCGCGCGTGTAGCGGTGGATGATGGTGCGCAGCGCCTCGTGGCTGAAGTCCACCTTCACGTCCGTCAGCCCGTTGGCCTCCTGCTCCTTCGGGATGAGGTAGCGCCGGGCGATGGAGAGCTTCTCCGGCTCGGTGTACCCCGCGATGCGAATCACCTCCATGCGGTCCTGCAGCGGACCGGGGATGTTGTGCATCGTGTTCGCGGTGCAGATGAACATCACCTTGGACAGGTCGTAGTCGAGGTCCAGGTAGTGGTCGTTGAAGTTGTGGTTCTGCTCGGGGTCCAGCACCTCCAGCAGCGCCGCGCTCGGGTCGCCACGGAAGTCCGTGGACATCTTGTCGATTTCGTCGAGCAGGAAGACCGGGTTGTTGCTGCCCGCCTTCTTCAGCGACTGGATGAGCTTGCCCGGCATCGCGCCGATGTACGTGCGCCGGTGGCCGCGAATCTCCGCCTCGTCACGCACGCCGCCCAGGGACAGGCGCACGAACTTGCGGCCCGTGGCCCGCGCAATCGAGCGCGCCAGCGACGTCTTGCCCACGCCCGGAGGCCCCACGAAGCACAGCACGGGGCCCTTGAGCTTCTTCACCAACTGCTGCACGGCCAGGTACTCGAGGATGCGCTCCTTCGGCTTCTTCAAGCCGTAGTGGTCCTCGTTGAGCACCGTCTCCGCTTCCGTCACGTCCAGCCGGTCCTGGGTCTCGTCGTACCAGGGCAGGCTGATGATCCAGTCGATGTAGTTGCGGACGACGGTGGCCTCGGCGCTCATCGGGCTCATCATCCGGAGCTTCTTGAGCTCCTTCTTGACCTTGAGCGTGGCCTCCTTGCTCATCCGCTTGTTCTTCAGCTTCTCTTCAATCTCCTGGATCTCGTTCTTGAACTCGTCGCGCTCACCCAGCTCCTTCTGAATGGCCTGCATCTGCTCATTCAGGTAGTACTCCTTCTGGGTCTTCTCCATCTGCTTCTTGACGCGGGTGCGGATCTTCTTCTCCACCTGGAGAATCTCGATCTCCCCCTGCATCAGCTCGTAGAGCTTCTCCAGCCGCTTCGCGGGAGACTCGGTCTCGAGCAGCGCCTGCTTGTCGTTCAGCTTGAGCGACAGGTGCGCGACGATGGTGTCCGCGAGCCGCGCCGGGTCATCGATGCTGGCCACCTGCATCAGCATCTCGGGCGGGATGCGCTTGTTGAGCTTGACGAAGGCCTCGAACACGGAGTGCACGGAGCGCACGAGCGCCTCCAGCTCCACGCTCTTCTCCGTCTGCTCCTCGACCTCCTCCACCTCCACCATGAAGAAGGCGTCGTTCGGGTGGAACTTCTTCACCTTCGCGCGCTTCACCCCTTCCACCAGCACCTTCACGGTGCCGTCCGGCAGCGGCAGGAGCTGGATGACGTGCCCCATGGTGCCGAAGTGGAAGATGTCGTCGGGAGAGGGGTCGTTCGTCTTGGCCTTCTTCTGGGCGGCCAGCAGGATGACGGCCTTGTCGTCCGGCCCCTTGTGAGCCATCGCGTCCTTCAACGCCGCGATGGACTTCTCCCGGCCGACGAACAGCGGAACCACCATGTGCGGGAACACGATGATGTCCCGAAGGGGCAAGAGCGGGACGGTGAGTCCCCGCTTCTGGGCTTCCTTCTTGTCGTCACGTCCGAAGAACATGTATCCGCCACCTGCTGGCCTACCGGGAGGGTAGGCCCCTGAAGAGTTGCCCGGTTGCTCGTCCGGCGAGCGCACACCCGGGGTGAAGCACGTCTATAACACGTCGGTTTCAGGTGCCGTTCCCCGCCTCAAGATTGGGGAACCACCTGCTGCCATCAAGGGAACACCCGAAGCTTCCTCGGACGTTCCCTCCCGGTGTCAGCGGGCCTGCGCTGCCTCCCCACCCTGTAGCCCACCAACCTCCAACGCCTCGAAAAGGAACGCATACAGGTCCGCGCTGGATTCAATGCTCTTGGCCACCTGGTCCGCGCCACTGTGTCCTGCGTTCATTTCGATGCGCAGCAGCGCCTTGGCCCGGTTGCCCGCCGCCTGCTGCACCGCCGCCACGAACTTGCGAGCGTGCATGGGGTCCACCCGGTCATCGTGGTCCGCGGACATCATCAGGAGCGCCGGGTAGGTCACGTCCGGCTTGACGTGGTGGTAGGGCGAGTAGGCGTGCAGCACCTGGAAGTCCTCGGCCTTCTCCGCCGTCCCGTACTCGGGAATCCACGTCCGGCCGCTCCCGAAGAGGTGGTAGCGCACCATGTCCAAGAGGGGCACCTGGCACACCACCGCCCCGTACAGCTCCGGGCGCTGAGTCATGGCCGCCCCCACCAGGAGCCCTCCGTTGCTGCCTCCCTGGATGGCCAGGCGGCGGGGCTGGGTGTACTTCTCACGCACGAGGTACTCGGCGGCGGCGTGGAAGTCGTCGAAGACGTTCTGCTTCTTCGCCATGCGGCCCGCCTCGTGCCACTCGGCGCCGTACTCGCCCCCACCCCGCAGGTTGGCCACCGCGTAGACGCCGCCGGCGTCCAGCCAGGGCAGGATGCTGCCACGGAAGGTGGCCTCCATGTTCACGTTGAAGCCGCCGTACCCGTAGAGCAGCGTGGGCGCGTTGCCGTCGCGCTTCAGGTCCTTCTTGTGCACCAGGAACATGGGCACGCGGGTGCCGTCCTTGGACGGGTAGAAGACCTGGTCCACGGTGTAGGCCGCCGGGTCCATGGGCACCTCCACCTGCGCCCACAGCGTGGACTCGCCCGTCTTGACGGACGTCTTGTAGACGCGCCGGGGCGTGGTGAAGGACGTGAAGACGAAGTACGCCTCGTCCTGGTCCTCCAGGCCCGTCAGGTTGGAGGCCGCGCCCACGCCGGGCAGCGCCACCTCGCGCACGGGCTTGCCCTTCAGGGTGGCCACGCGGACGAGCGTCGTCGCGTCCTTCATGTACTCCAGCGCCAGGTGCTCACCGACGATGTTCACCGACTGGAGCGCGGCCACCGGGTCCTGCGGGACGATTTCCTTCCACTGGGCGCGCGCGGGCTTCGCCGGGTCCACCTCGAAGACGCGCTGGCGCGGGGCGCCCTCGTCCGTGGTGACGTAGAAGCGGCCCTTCCAGGCCTGCACGCTGTACTTGGCGCCCTGCCCCTTCACCAGCAGGCGGAAGTCCTTCTCCCCCGGCCGCTTCCAGTAGACGTCGTTCTCAATCCAGCCCCGCAGGATGGAGACGAACAGGAACTGGCCGTCCCGGCTCAAGTCACCCTGCAGGAAGGTGGACGGGTCTCCCGTGCGCGGGTGGATCTCCGCGTCCTTGGAGGGCGCCTCCCCCAGCTTGTGGAAACGCAAGCTGGTGTAGCCCGGGCGCGCGTCCACGGGGATGGCCGCGTCGGTGGGCAGCCACTCGTAATAGAAGCCCTTGCCGTCCGGCGTCCACTTGGGCTGCGCGTACTTGGCGCCCTCGATGACGTCGACCTTGGACCACTCACCCGAGTCCACGTCCACCACGTGCAGCACGGCCTCGTCGGCCGCGTTGGGCTTCTGCGCGAAGACCAGCTTCTTGCCGTCCCACGACGGCGACCACGTGCCCAGCGACACCGAGCCGTCCTGGCTCCAGCCGTTCGGGTCCAGGAGCACCTTCTCCTGGCCCTGCTCGCCGTCACGCCAGTAGAGGACCGCCTTCTCCTTGTCCTTGTGCGTGCGCACGTAGAAGTAGCGGCCCGCGCGGCGCGCCGGCATGGAGATGGAGTCCACGTAGAACAGCTCGCGGAAGCGCTTGGCCAGCGCGTCACGCACGGGCGACTTCGCCAGCGCGTCGCGCGTGAGCACGTCCTGCGCCTTCATCCACGCCTGGACGTCCGGGGCCTTCTCGTCCTCCAGCCAGCGGAAGGCGTCCGGCACCTGCACCCCGTGCACCGTGTCCACCACCGCGTCCACCCGAGTCGCCGGGTAAGCCATGCGCGCGTGTTCCTCCTGGGCCGGCGCCTCCACGGGCACCTCCCGTTTCGCCGGCGTCGAGCCAGCACAGGCAACGAGCATCAACAAGGCAGGCACGGGGAGCTGTCTCATGGAGCCAGCACATACAGAAACGCCCTCGCCCGTCCCACAAAAACCGTGGGCTACAGGCCTGCGCCACCCCGCCCGCCCTGAATGCGAGGAGCGCGTCGGAGCCGTCGCAGGGCCCTTGACGCGCTCCGTCACATCCCAGGGGCCGCCCCATCCAGAGGAGCGGCCCGGAAGAGTCCGCGACTTACGCGGATTCCTTCTTCGGCTCGGCGGGCTCCTTCTCCGGCGCCGCGTGGAGCACGACGGGCTCGCTCTTCTTGAGGATGACCTCCTCGGAGATGAGCACCTCGCGGACCGTCTTGCGGGACGGGATTTCGTACATCACGTCCAGCATGGCCGACTCGAGGATGGAGCGCAGGCCGCGGGCGCCCGCCTTGCGGCGGATGGCCTCGCTGGCGATGGCCTTGAGCGCGCCGTCGGTGAACTTCAGCGCCACGCCGTCCAGCTCGAAGAGCTTCTTGTACTGCTTGGTCAGCGCGTTCTTCGGCTGGTTGAGGATGTTGATGAGCGCGGGCTCATCCAGCTCCTCCAGCGCGGTGATGATGGGCAGACGGCCGATGAACTCCGGAATCATGCCGAACTTGAGCAGGTCCTCCGGCTCCACGTGCTTGAGCAGCTCCGACAGGTTGCGCTGCTTCTTCGACTGGATGTCCGCGCCGAAGCCCAGGCTGCGGCCACCCAGGCGCCGCTCGATGACCTGATCCAGCCCGCCGAACGCGCCGCCGCAGATGAACAGGATGTTGGTGGTGTCCACCTGCAGGAACTCCTGCTGCGGGTGCTTGCGGCCACCCTTGGGCGGAACGTTGGCCACCGTACCTTCGATGATTTTGAGCAGCGCCTGCTGGACGCCCTCGCCGCTGACGTCGCGGGTGATGGAGGGGTTCTCCGACTTGCGGGCGATCTTGTCGATTTCGTCGATGTAGACGATGCCGCGCTGGGCCCGCTCGATGTCATGGTCGGCGGCCTGCAGCAGGTTGACGATGATGTTCTCCACGTCCTCGCCCACGTAGCCGGCCTCGGTGAGGCACGTGGCGTCGGCAATGGTGAAGGGGACGTTGAGGATGCGCGCCAGCGTCTGGGCCAGCAGCGTCTTGCCGCTGCCCGTCGGGCCGAGCAGGAGGATGTTGCTCTTCTGGAGCTCCACGTCCTCGAGCGCGACCTTGGACTCGATGCGCTTGTAGTGGTTGTGCACGGCCACCGACAGCGTCTTCTTCGCGCGCTCCTGGCCGATGACGTACTCGTCGAGCACGGCCTTGATTTCGGAGGGCCGCGGGATGCGCAGCTTGGTGTCCTTGGTCTCCTCGCGGTCGATCTCCTCCGCGATGATGTCGTTGCACAGCCCGATGCACTCGTCGCAGATGTAGACCGTCGGCCCCGCGATGAGCTTCTTCACCTCCTTCTGCGACTTGCCGCAGAAGGAGCAGCAGAGGGTCTGGTTGTCTCGCTTCTCCACGTTCTTGCCCGCCATGAAATCCCTCGCTGCGCCTGTAAAGCCGCCCGCCCCGAGCGCCACCCGCCTCGGCTCCAGGCCAATCTAGTCAGCCCCCATCAGGGACGTCCACGCGCCTTCCCTGTACTTAACAGGGGGAGTGGGTCGGCGCAGAAAGCAGAAAGCCGGAGTCGCGGGGGCGAATTCCCGCGGCTCCGGCCACCGGCCGAGGCGTCGAGCCCCGGCAAACGTCTACTTCTTCTCGTCCTTGCCCAGGCCCACCACTTTGCGGGGGTTCTGGATTTCATCGATGATTCCGTAGGCCTTCGCCTCCGTGGCGCCCATGAAGTAGTCGCGGTCCGTGTCCTTCTCCACGCGCTCGATGGACTGCCCGGTGTGCTTGACGATGAGCTCGTTGAGCTTCGCCTTCATCCGCAGGATTTCGCGGGCCTGGATTTCGATGTCCGTCGCCTGGCCCCGCACCCCACCCAGCGGCTGGTGGATCATGATGCGGCTGGACGGCAGGGCGTAGCGCTTGCCCTTCGTCCCGGCGAGCAGCAGCACGGCCCCCATCGACGCCGCCTGCCCCACGCAGATGGTGGAGACCGGCGGCTTGACGTACTGCATCGTGTCGTAGATGGCCATGCCCGCCGTGACGGAGCCGCCCGGCGAGTTGATGTAGATGTTGATGTCCTTGTCCGGGTCCTCGGACTCGAGGAACAGCAGCTGGGCGACGATGACGTTGGCCACGTCATCGTCGATTTCGGTGCCCAGCATGATGATGCGGTCCTTCAGGAGCCGGCTGTAGATGTCGTACGAGCGCTCACCGCGGTGCGTCTGCTCGATGACGTAGGGAACGGGCATGAAGGGCATGGCGACCTCGAGAGAAGGCTCGGATAGACGGCGCTAGGGACGGAGAACCTCAGGAATACTTCGCCCGGCCCTTCAGGAATTCAATCGTCTTTTCCTCGCGCAGTCGCAGAGACAACCCGAGGCGCTCGTCCGGACCCTTGAAGTAGCGCTTCACGGCCTCCACCGGCTGGCCCGCCTCCACGGCGAGCTGCTCGATGCGAGCGTCCACGTCCGCGTCGCTCGCCTGGATGCCCTCCTTGAGGGCGATGGCCTCCAGCAGCAGCGTCCCCTTCACCTCCTGGGTCGCCTTCTCGCGCATCTCCTCGCGCAGGCGGTTGAAGTCCAGGTTCAGACGGCTGGGGTCCACGCCCGAGCGCTGCAGCTGCTGCAGGGCGCCGCGCAGCATGGAGTCCATCGCGCGCTCCACCATGGCGCGGGGGACCTCGAACGGGTTGCGCTCCACGAGGCCCTTCATCACCGCCTCGCGGTCGTCGTTGTCCGCTTGCGAACGACGCGCGCGCTCCATGTCGGTGCGCAGCTTGGCGCGCAGCTCCTCGAGCGTCTGCGCGATGCCCGTCTCCTTCGCGAGCTCGTCGTTGAGCTCGGGGGAGATCTCCTTCTTGATCTCCTTCAAGGTGACGTGGAAGCGGCCCGTCTTCCCCCGCACCTCCTCCACCCGGTAGTCGGCGGGGAAGACGTAGTCGACGTCCTTGGACTCGCCCACCTTCACGCCCTCGAGGGCGGCGATCTTCGACTCGACCAGCTCACCGGGCTGCACCTGGACGGTGATGCCCTCGGCCTTGCCGCCGGCGAACGGCTGGCCGTCCACGGTGGCGTCGTAGTCCACCGTCGCATAGTCACCCGAGGCCGCCGAGTCGCGGTCCGTCACGGGCTCCAGCCGGCTCAGCGACTGGCGCATGCGGCCGAGCTGCTCGTTGATCTGCTCGTCGGTGACGGTGGTGTCCGCCTTGGTCAGCGGCAGCTCCGCGTACTCCTTCGCCTCGACCTTGGGCTTGACCTCCACCCGGGCCTCGAAGCTGAAGGGCGCGTTGGCCTTGAGACCCTGGTTGGTCACCTGCGGGCTGGCCACCACCTCCACGTTGTGCTCGCGCACCGCGTCCAGGTAGGCCGTCTGCACCACGCGCTGGATGACCTCGTCCTCGACCTGGTCCTTGAAGCGCTGCTCGAGGATGCGGCGGGGCACCTTGCCCTGTCGGAAGCCCGGCAACCGCACCTGCTGGCCAAGCTTGGAGTAAGCGCGGTTCAGCTCTTCCGCCACGCGGGCGGACTCGACCTCGATGGAGAGCTTCTTCTCGATGGGAGAGAGCTCTTCGACCTGGACCTTCATACGGGCCTCGCTCGCCGCCTTCTCGGACAGTCGTCCCGAGCGGCGCCGGTTAAGTGGGACGTGCGCCTTTAGGGGATAGGCACGAACGGGTCAACGCGAAATGGGCGAGGAGGGACTCGAACCCTCACACCTTGCGGTACCAGATCCTAAGTCTGGTGCGTCTACCAGTTTCGCCACCCGCCCGGATGCGCCGCGTGCCTTCTGCCGTACATACCGCGAAACGTCCGCCGCGCGTCACCCGGCCGACGCGTGATGCGGAAAAACAAACGGGGTCTCTCCATCGCTGGAGAGACCCCGTATGAGAGCGGAGGGAATCGAACCCACAACCTATGGATTAAGAGTCCATTGCTCTGCCAATTGAGCTACGCTCCCGGCACTGCGCTTGGCCCGTCGGCTGCGTGACGTCCAAGTGGCGGCGGTAATTACAGAAGGCCGCCCGCGCTGTCAAAAGTATTTTTGTCTCCCCTGCATTCCCCACGCACGGCGATCTCCACGCGGACGCGCAGTCCGGGATGGGACGCCACGCCGCCCGCCCGACGGGCTGGCGCGGGGAATGGCTCCCTCCCGCATGAAACAGAGCCACGGGCCCACTGTTGAACGTGGCCACGGCGACCCGTGTGTCCGAAGTGCTCGGGCGCACGGGACTCGCACGCGCCCCCATTCGGGACTCTGAGCACGTGAACCGCCGAGGCACAGGCGGGCGGACGGAGGTCGTCCGCCCTTTTCGCGCAGGACGTATGCAGGAGACGACAGTGACGGAAGCCAACATCCCCCCCAAGGTGGAAGACACCGGCTCGGCGCTCGGCGGCTGGAGCCGGGAGCGCATGGAGTTGATTCGGCGCACCATCTGCCCCCGGGGCATCAGCGAGGACGAGTTCGCCCTCTTCATCGAGCAGTGCAAGCGCAGCGGGTTGGATCCACTGCTCAAGGAAGCCTTCTGCGTCGCGCGGAGGCAGAACATCGGCAACCGGGAGCGCCCCAACTGGGTGACGAAGTACGAGTTCCAGCCCTCCGAGGCCGGCATGCTCGCGCGCGCGGAGCGCTTCCCGGACTTCAAGGGCATCCAGGCGAGCGCCGTGTTCGCCGAGGACGACATCGTGGTGGACCAGGGCCGGGGAGAAGTGGTGCACCGGTTCAACCCGGCCAAGCGCAAGGGCGCGCTGGTGGGCGCCTGGTCGCGGGTGGTGCGCGACGGGAAGCTGCCCGTGGTGGTGTGGCTGGACTTCAGCGGCTACGTCCAGCAGACGCCGCTGTGGGCCAAGATTCCCACGACGATGATCGAGAAGTGCGCCCGGGTGGCGGCCCTGCGCAAGGCGTACCCCGAAGCCTTCGGCGGACTGTACGTCCGGGAGGAGATGCCAGCGGAGGACTTCGATTCGTCCTCGGCCCACCCCGAGCCCGCCCCCGCGAGCGGCGCCTACGAGGTGCTGGGCGCAAGAACCGGCCCGGTGAAGGCGTCCTTCCCCACCCCGCTGGCCACCGCGCCCGCGAAGGAGGAGAAGCCGGCCCCCGCGAAGCTGGACGTGGACCTGCCGCTGGCCCCGCTCCCCCCGAAGGAAGTGGAGGCGGCGCCCCCGCCGCCCAAGGCGAGCGCGGTGTTGGTGGCGTTCGGCCCGTACAAGGGCAAGACGGCCTCGGAGCTCTCGGACGAGGAGCTCACGGAGACCATCGAGCTGGCGAACGAGAAGCTGATGGAGCAACCCCGCGCGCGTTGGGCCAAGGCGATGCGGGAGAACCTGCTCGCGCTGGAGGCGGAGACGGAGCTGCGCTGCCGAGTCCCGTCCACGGCGGACAAGAGCAACGGCGCGTCCCACGCCTGAGTCACGGCGGATGCGATGAAGTGAAGCGTGCCTCCGTCGGACATCTTCCGGCGGGGGCCTTCTTCGCGGCGCCACGCGGGACTTCCACGAAGGAGTCCGGGGCCTGCGGAAGAAGAGGAGAGCGCGCTCGGAGGGACTTGAACCCCCAACCCCTGGGTTCGAAGCCCAGTGCTCTATCCAGTTGAGCTACGAGCGCAACCTACGAACAGGGGGAAAAGGTGGGCGGCCAACCGGGGTCGAACCGGCAACCTCTGGAGTCACAGTCCAGCGCTCTAACCAGTTGAGCTATGGCCGCCGTTACCGCTACGGCGTTTGAAGCGGGGGCTTCCCTACCGTGGAAAGCCGGGCCAGTTCAAGGCCCAAATCACAACAGACACACCGGCCAGCATGGCGCCCCAGGCAGGACTCGAACCTGCGACCCCCGACTTAGAAGGTCGACCTCCGACTTGGTAACTCCCCGCCCAATTTCCGTAACTATTCGCAGTTACTAGCACCGTTCCTCCTTCGTACGCCGGCTGACTCCAGCTTCTGACAGCAACTGGCACCTCTTCTCCGTTTCCGATCGGAAACGGACCGGAAGAGGAGTCGGAGGCGCCCATTCCCGCGAACGCCTCGTCCACCTTGGCCTTGAGGTGCGCCATCCTTCGGGCGAGGTAGTGGCGCATCGTGGTCCGCTCTCCGGTGTGGCCACCGAGGTCCCGGGTCACCTTGACGTCTCCGGTGCGCTCCACGACGTGGGTCAAATAGGACGCACGGAGGTCCTTGAAGATGTGGTCTGCCGGGACGACCTCCACCTTCATAGGTGCCGCGCAGGTGGGGCAGTTCCGAGGCGCCTCGTCCGGATGGAGAGCGGAGAACCCACACCCTCCGTGCTTGTTCGTCCCCCTGCCCCAGAGTTCTCCGCGGACAATCATCCCAACCGTTCTGGCCGCCACGCCGAACTGCCGAGAGAGCTCGGCCTGGGTCGTCCCCGCAGCAGCCCGCTTTCGGAGGTCGGCCACTTGGTCTGCCGTCAGCTTGGCCCGGCCGTTCCGCTCCCCAGGTGCCCGTGTCTTCGGCGCGGTGCAGGTGAACCTGTAGCCCTCCACGATGCCGGCGCGCTTCATGGCCGTGCGGAACCGGCTGCAGATCTTGTAGTCCTTCTTGAGCCGCTTCCCGTCGCGGCCCCAGAAGAGCCACTCGCTCTGCGGATCCGCGAGGCGCCGGGCAAGGACCGGGACGAGGGCGAGGGGAATGGGTACCTGCCGGATGCGCTTCGTCTTCGTACGCTTCCGCGAGCCCGAACGAGAAAGAAGAAGGGTGCGGTCCTCCAAGTGCACGTTTTTCTTGGGGCAACCGATAATCTCCCCGCGCCGCATCCCCGTGTAGAGCCCCACCAGGATGAAGTCCTCGATGTCCTGGTTCGTGGAGTGCCGGGCGATGACCTCCGCCTCGGACAGGTCGAGCACTCGAGGCTCCGGCTCCGGGAGTTCCGGGTCCCACGAGAGCGCAGCTGGATTCTCTCCGCTGAAAATCTGCGCTTCCTTCTTCGCCCAGGTGAAGAAGGCCTGGAGATGGCTCCTGATGGCCTTCACCGTCTGAGGAGCGAGTCCCTCTTCGTCCTCCTCACCATCAGCGTCATCGTTGTTGTCCTCGTCGTCCCGCAGCTTGGACCGGAGGAGCACGCTGATGTCCGCCGGCCGGATGATGTGGATGAGCTTCGCCCCCAGCTCCGGGAGGATGTGGTTCTGCCACCGCCCGTTGATGGTGTCGCCGCTGGCATGCGAAAGGACGACGGCCTTGAATTGGGTGTCGTACGCCTCCTGTAGCGTGATTTCGACCGGGGAAGCGGTGATGCCCTGGGCGTCCTTCCAGGCATTCAACTCCTTCTCGTTCGCGAGGAGCATCGCCTCCGCCTTGGTCCTGGCGGGGGTTACCTTCTCCCGCGCCTTCCCATCGGCGTACTTCCACGTCGCGTACCACTTCTTTCCAATTTTGCGGACGGACGCCACTGGTCACGCCCTCGAACGCGCGGACTTGGCGCGAGTGGTCCGCCGTGACGCCTTCGGCGAGTCGTCCTCCGCCGTGAGCCAGGTCATCACGTGGGCCGGGATGAAGACCAAGCCCCCTGTCCGCTTCGTGTGCGGCAGCACTCCCTCCGCAACACGCTTGTAGACCCACGACTCCGAGCGGCCCAACGCCTTGGCTACGTGCTCGACCAGCCACATATCCTTCGGCAACTCCTCCAGCGGAACCGGCATGCGCCGGGCGAACTTCTTCCGCGGCGGACCTCCCTCACTGGAAACCGCCTGCTGTTCCGAACCAACGGTGCTGCACTCGTTCATCACTTCCCTCGCTCAGGCGTCGCTGAACAAAAATTAGGTATGAACCCTGATCAACAACCCAATAGGTAACCAGAGTGCCCGAGAAGCTCCCGCTCAACCACATGAGCCGAGCTACACGTACACGAAGCAACTGCCGCGCCAATTCAAGGAGGGCCGGCGGTCCGCTGCAGCAACCACGAAGTAGGTCCTACGCGGCAGGACCAACATGCGACGAGGGTGCGGCCAGCAGTCCGGCACGAAGTCCGAAGGGGCTCGTTCGGCGGACCCACAGTCCACTGGAGAGGAGGCACAACGAGTGCTGCGAGGAGCACAGCATCCAGGAGCAGGAGCGACTTCAACGTGGCGAGACCCGACTCCATGGCGCCTCCAAAGACGGGTCGCGCTGGTGGCTCTGAGGCACCAGCGAGAACCCGCGGACACACCCGCACGCCATCACGCGTTTGCAGGGCCCTAGCGACGGCGAGCCCATGACGACCAGCCGGCGCATCTTGAAGAAGACTATGAAGTAGACCCGCCGCTCAGAGCACAGCGGGGACTGCGGAAACTACAAGTCAGTCAGTACCGGTACAGCGAGAGAATATCAAGGCCTCACGGAGCAGGAGCAGGAGGCTTCTTCTTCCCGTCGACCTTGACGACCCAGACAGGCGCGTAACAGGTGTCGCCCTTCTCGTAGTAGCTGTCGCCACACGGAGGAGCCTTCTTGATGGCGACCCAACACCCGCCAACGAGCTCTTCGTGCTCGCCGGTGCACGGAGGCTTCTTCTGCCCCTCGAACGCCGCACCGGGCATGTCTCGGGCAATAGCCCCTGCGTTCTCGAAGAACGGCACGGCAGGAACGAGTTCCTCGATTGCGGCCTCCGCAAGACTGGTCGCGAGTTCCTGCTGCCCACTGGGAGCCGCCATGGGCACAGACTCAGGCTCTGCCCTGGGCGAGCGCTGAAGGAGCACCCCAAGGAACCCGGCGACGGCCACCACAAGGGCAGCATCCTTCCATCGCAGCACTGCGACTCTTCGGGCCTGAGCAGCTTGCCTCCGAATACGGCCCTTCCATCGCTGCGCAGCCGTGACCCGGGGAGAGAGCAGGTGCTCCCTCACATCAGCACGCGACATCGCGTGCTCCATCATCTTCGGTAGCTCTTCGCTCACAGCGGTCAGCTCCTCATTGAGCCGAGCCGGTAACGCGCCGCGAGCTGGACGTACCACCATGGCCCGGTAGGCGGGAGAGTCCGAGCACTGGAACGCCACCTCAACCGTCGCACTCGGGAACTGGTCCACCACCTCAAGCGGCGTGGTGGGGAGGAGCATCGCCTCCTCAAGTATCGGACGCGCCAAATAGGCCGCCTCTCCCGACTTCACGTGACGAGCGAGGTACAGGTCGCCGTGCTGCGTGCCTCTCTCGATACACCGACCAAGATGGTACGGCCCAACCCGGTCCGTCGGCCGGTCGGACTGTTCGCGCGGACTTCTCTTCTCCACTCGCCCACCTGCGCGCGCCGGCTCCGACGTACCATCGGGCCGACTATTCACGCCTGCTCGCATGCTGTTCTCCACGGGTGCCTGCTCGGTCTGCGGCAATGACAGGACGGTAGTCCGCTTCGGGTGCTGCTCCTCACTTCTTTCCAGGCTTCCCCGGCGTCCCCATCTCGCGCTCGACCGACTCAAGGCCACGGCGCAGCAGGTCCGTCAGCGCATCTTGGCGCTCTCCGCCGTGCCACTTCATGAACTCGGTCATCCTCTTGGCTCCGAGGGAGTCGAAGGCGAAGTAGAGGTCAAGACCGAGGCCAAGAGCGTACTCGTGAGTCCGGCCAACCTTCAGGGTTGGCCGGGGTGGTGGCCCATTCCGCTCGATCTCGTGGGCCTGCTCGAGCTTCGCCTTGAGTTCGGGCTCGACCCTGACGGCCATCGACTCTTTGGGGGCTTCTCTGTCGGGTACTTGCGCCACAGCTCCCACCTTTCGTGCAGCAGTCACGATTCTTCCTCGCTCTCTAGGCGGTCGCCCTCAGTAGGGTCAACGCTTACGCAAGCGTATAGACCCACAAGTCAATTTCGTAAACGTTTACGTTTTCGATTGCGAAACCAAATTCGTCATCATATCTTCCGCTTCGTTGATTCGACGGACGGATGGGGCTCCCGGGAGGGAGAGCGGGGCTGGGCGGGCGCGAGCTGGGTGGCCAGCGAGGACGTCTCGAAGCACAGCGATACCAAGGGGGCAGGACATGGCAGAGCAGAACGGGCAGCAGCGAGAGATGACCGAGGAAGAGAAGTGCAGGCTGGTGGCCGGCCCCTTCGAGGACCGACCGAAGAACCGACGGTGGGAGCAGTTCAAACG